>JASJBE010000100.1 GCA_030066655.1 Woeseiaceae bacterium
CAGCGATGGCAAGCCTGTCGCGACCGCGTTCGAGCTGATACGCCTGGTGTTGTTAACACCGTTGGCGGCGTTTGCCAGTGGCTTGCCGTTCGCGTTGGCGGCCGGTATCGGGTACTCACTGGTATCGCTGCTCGTGCTCTACTTTTGCCGATTTAGAACTAATAAACAGATAGTTATAGACGATATATCGAATTCACATGAGGTTAGGAATGACGCTTGAGCGAGTAAGCAGCGGCGCACCGTGGGAAACAAAGGTTGGTTACTGCCGAGCCACGTGCCACGCCGGTCACGTCGCGGTATCGGGTACGGCCGCTGTCGGGGAAGACGGTGCAGTCGTCGGCGTCGGTGATCCCTACGCACAGACGAAGCGCTGCCTCGAGATCCTGATGCAGGCGCTGGAGAAATGTGGCGCTTCTGCGTCAGATGTCATGAGAACGCGGATCTTCGTCACCAACATCGATGACTGGAGCGAGATCGGGCGGGCTCACGCCGAGGTTTTCGGAGAATCGCCGCCGGCGACGTCCATGGTCGAGGTGAGTCGCCTGATTCACCCGGATATGGTCGTGGAGATCGAAGCCGACGCGGTAATCGCCAGATCGGGCGACGGCCAGTGAGGCGGCGTAGCGTTCTGAAACTGCTGCTCGGCGGCGTGGCGGCCGCGCTTGCCGGCTGCGTGCCCAGGTCACTGCGAAACGCCGAGACGCCGCGGTTCGACCACGGTGTCGCCAGCGGGGACCCGCTGACCGACCGCGTCATGCTTTGGACGCGCATCGCCGGGGTGAGCGCGTTAACACGGGTCCGCTGGGAGGTCTCGTCAGATACCGGATTCACCAGGATCGTTGCGGCCGGGGAAGCGGACACCGACGCCAGCCGAGACTACACGGTCAAGGTCGATGCGACCGGGTTGCCCGCTGGCGTGCGCCTGTACTACCGATTTGAGGCCGGAGGCACCAGGTCTCCGACGGGTGTAACGCGAACGGCGCCCACGGGCTCCGTCGAGGCAGCGAATTTCGCCGTTGTTTCCTGTTCCAACCATCCGTACGGGTATTTCCACGTTTACCGGGACATTGCGGAGCAGGCGGACCTGGACGCCGTCATCCATCTCGGCGATTACATTTACGAGTACGGGCCCGGCGGATACGCGACGGAGCACGCCGAGGCGCTTGGCCGTGTGCCGGACCCGCCATACGAGATAACCAGCCTGTCAGACTATCGTGCCCGATATGCGCAATATCGATCGGATCCTGACCTGCAGGCCGCCCACCGGAATCATCCGTTCGTTGTGGTCTGGGATGATCACGAGCTCACCAATGACGCCTGGCGGGAGGGCGCGCAGAATCACGACGTCTCCGAAGGCGACTGGGTGACTCGCCGGGATGCGGCGATCCAGGCATACATGGAGTGGATGCCGATTCGAGCCGAGCATCGCGGCGAGCAGACGACAATCTTCCGTCGCTTCGACTTCGGAAATTTGCTGAGCCTGATCATGCTGGATACGCGGCTGTACGGTCGGGACGTGCAACCCCACGCCGGCGAGGACACGTCGCAAGAAGCCGTTGTTGCTGCAATGGAGGATCCTGAGCGTCGCTTACTTGGCAGGGAGCAGGAGGCCTGGCTCGAGGCACAGCTCAAGCAATCCGGCGGCACGCGGTGGCAACTGATCGGACAGCAGATCATGGTCATGCCGAACGTTTCGCCCGACCTGGAACCGTTGCTGGATCTCGAGGCGCCGGCCATGCTCCCCAGGGAGCAGCTGGACCACTACGTGGCGGTCAGTAAAGGCAACCCGCCAATGATTCTCGATACGTGGAACGGCTACCCCGTCGCACGACAGGACTTCCTGACGAGTCTCGCCAGGTACGCGTCGAACCCGGTCGTCATCAGCGGAGACCTGCACACGGCGATGGCGGGCGAGCTTACGCCGATTGGCATGGATAAGCCCGTCGCCGCGGAGTTCATGACAACCTCAGTCACGTCGCCGGGCTTTGCCGAGTACCTGCCGGAGGCGTATCCCGGCGCAGTTCGGGATGGCGCCATGGCCGTTAATCCGCACATTCGCTACATGGACACCGACCATCGTGGCTGGTTGAAGATGTCGCTGGATCCCGAGGAATGCCGCGGCGAATGGCACCTGATCGATCGCTTGCGAGACAGCGACTACAAGATCAAGCTGGATAAGACGCTGGCCGTTCGGGCTGGCCGCATCCACGAAGGCATGTATGAACCGGGCCAGCCCGAATAATCCACCGATCGCGTCCTGATAAACGGAGACCTGAATGTCGAATCCCGTCATTGACCTTTTGATTGAGCCCAAGCCACGAGACCTCGGCGAATTCAGCGTGCGCCGAACGTTGCCGGACCGGCGGCGCCAGCGCGTGGGCCCGTTTATCTTTTTCGATCACATGGGACCGGCGGACTTCCCGCCGGGCAAGGGCGTCAATGTTCGCTCGCACCCGCACATCGGTCTCGCCACGGTGACCTATCTGTTCGACGGGGAGATCCTGCACAGGGACAGCCTCGGCTACGTGCAGCCGATACGCCCCGGTGAGGTGAACTGGATGACCGCAGGTCGAGGCATCGTGCACTCGGAGAAGGTGACCGACGAGGTTTTGGCAAGCGGCCAGCACTTACACGGCCTGCAGATCTGGGTCGCCCTGCCGGTCGAGAAGGAGGAGATCGAACCGCGTTTCGAGCACTACACCGCCGACGATATCCCGGTCGTTGAGCGAGACGACGCAACGATTACGATGATCATCGGTGACGCATTTGGCGTAGCGTCTCCGGTCCGGACGGAGAGTACGACGATTTATGCCGCGGTCGACGCGAAACAGGGCGCCAGTATCGAGCTGCCGGATGCACAGGAGCTGGCCGTCTACGTCGTGGACGGCGAAGTGGACATCGGCGGCGAGGCCATCGGTGGCGGCGTCATGGCAATTTTGTCAGATCAGCGCGACGTACCCGTCATCGCGCGCGCGGCCAGCCGATTCATGATCGCCGGTGGCGACACGCTCGACGGCGATCGCGAGATCTGGTGGAATTTCGTCAGCAGCTCACCGAAGCTCATGGCGGCCGCGAAGGAAGCGTGGAAAACCGGGCAGTTCGACGAGGTACCCGGCGAAACGGACTTCATCCCGCTGCCCGAAGACTAGATCACTGTTCCGGCATGGCGCTGACCGACCGAACCGGACTGACGCGACCCTCAGCGATAGTACTGCTCGCGGTCAACAGTCTGCCGCTGCTCGGCGTCCTGCTGTTCGGCTGGTCCGTGTTCGATGTCGTGTTCTTCTACTGGGCAGAAAACGTCATCATTGGCGTCATCAACGTGGCCCGTATTCTGAAAAGCAGCGGCGAATTCATCTCGCCTGACGATCCGCGACGTCAGGGCGCCAAGGTCGAACGGCTTGGCCAAGTCAAGCAAGTCGGCGGTGCAGCAAAGATCTTCCTGGCGGCGTTTTTCACCGTTCACTACGGGATGTTCTGTTTCGGACACCAACAGTTCGTCATCGGCATGTTCGGCGACGGACGCAGCGCCGGCGAACTCATTGCAGACCCGGTGATCGGCCTCGGGTTGCTGGCGATTGCCGGAAGCCACCTGTTCTCGTTCTTCAAGAACTACCTGGGTGGCGGCGAATATCAGCGCATGTCGGCGGCGTCACTGATGACACGGCCCTACGGCAGAATCATCGTGTTGCACATCACCATTATTGTCGGCGGCTTTCTGGTCATGCTCGCAGACAGTCCGGTCCTGCTGCTGATTGCGCTGATCGTCATCAAGACAGCGGTCGATCTGCGTCAGCACGACCGCGAGCGCGGCCTGCTGGCGGCCGCGCGGTAGCGGCCCTGCTCGGGTTTCGATTACGGATCGTCGGTCCGTTGATCAGCGCGTAAGCGTTGCTTGCGACGCTCGGCCATGCGGGCTTTCGCAGCGGCACGCTCTTCGTCTGACATGGAATCCCAGAGCTCGCGCATCCTGGCGCGCTTCTCGTCGCGACTGGCCCGTCGCTGCTCAACGATGGCCTGGCGTTCTTCCTCAGACATCGCGTCCCATTTCGCCCGTTGCTCGGCCCTGCGCTGGTCTCTCTCGGCACGTCGTTGCTCACGCAGCGCCTGCTTCTCGTCCTCACTCAGCGACTCGAAGTGGTCGCGAAGCTCTTCTCGTTTCGCCGCTCGTTCTTCCGGCGACATGGCCTGGAAGTAGGCTTTCCGGTCTTCCGGCGTCATGGCTCGGACGTCGTCGGCGGACTGCGCGGCTGCGACGCCGGCCAGCAGCATCGTGGACCAGGCTGCGATGAGGACTGTGCGTTTCATTTCAGACTCCGTGTACGAGTTTCCATTCGTCTAACAGTAGAACGATTCTGAGTCGATTTGGTTGACGCCCAGCTTAGCACTGGGCGAGATCTGCCTTTTTGTGTAGTTTGGCGCTTTCGACTCCGGGAAGACACGTTGCGGCTCATTGGTTTGACAGCTTTGCTGGCGCTCGCCGGTTGTGCAGCGCCGATCTTGCTGGACCCGCCACCAACCGAGATCCCGGACGACATCGACCTGAGCGGTTACTGGAGCCTGCAGCAGGCCGACAGCAGGCAGGAGCCTCGCGGAGCGACAGACACCCTGATAATCCCGAGGGACAGGCGCGCGCCCGTTCGCCGCAGCAAGCGCTCGGAACCTGGATCGGCCGCCCGCGTGTTCCTCGAATCCGGCAACGAACTTAAGATTACGCAGGCGGAATCCGCGCTGTTCATCAGTTTCGACCGATCGATCGTCGAGGAATATCGGTTCGGTGTGCTGCTGGACGTGACGGTGGGACCGATCGAGGCACAGCGGTCGGCCGGTTGGGTCGGCGACACGCTGGAGATCAAGACCCTCGATGAGGACGGCGCGCTGTTGACGGAGCGTTGGACGCTTCAACCCGGCGGCGAGCAGCTCGTCCGGGAAGTCAGCCTGGTCCACAAAGACGACGTCCTGATCCGGGGGAAGCAGATGTATCTCCGGCGCAGCAGCCGCTAGCGAGACTGGTCAGTTCGCGCATTGAGTGCCGTGTAATTCTCGAGCTTCGCTCGCAGGCGCAGCTTACCCTTGCGATGCTGCTCGATGATGACGGGCAGGAAATCCAGTTCTTCCGCACACCAGAGCGTCGTCGTTCGCGACGAACCTTCCGCCTGGTGCCGTATTCCAACCACGTTGAACCGGCCGGCTGGCGTCTTCACCTCGCGTTCGCCCGCGTTCGACACGTTGAGGACTTTCACCTCGTCAATGTCGAACAACAGATACTGCTCCCGCAGCTCGCCGCGTTTGAGATCTCGCATCAGCTGGTACTGGATGGAGACCCGGTCGAGCATGCCATCTTCGATGTCGAAGTCGGCAGGCTGGCCGTTGATGCTGCCATCGAGGCGCTCGTTCTCCCAGTCGAAGACGACATCAGCGCTCGTCTTGTCCCTGGTGAGTTCGTCGACGGACCGGTAGTCGACAGGCACGACCCGATCGTTGCTGATGCCGAACTCCGAGGTTTCGTCGATCTTCCCGCTCGCGGCGAGCTTCGACAGGCCGGTCGGCCGGATAACGTGATTGGCCGCATAACCCGAATCGCTGGCGACAAGGCGCGTGTTCAGGTCACCGCCAAGGATGCTGATCTTGACGCGATACTTGGCCTCGTGAGGCGTCAGGTCAGCGGCTGACGCCACGGCACAGCCGAGCAGGACAATAGCTGTCAGTAACAGTTTTGGCACGTCGGTCAGGACCCCGTCTGTAAAGCGTCTTCGCATTCTCGCATCAGGGACCTGACTGCTTCCTGAACGTGAAGGCGGTGGGGTTCGATTTCGGCCAGCGGTAGTTTTGGTGGAATCGGGTAGGGCTCGCCGATACCGACGATGACTCGCGCGAAGGGTTTGGGGATCATGAATTTGTCCCAGCGATCCAGGTACCAGGCGCGGTCGGCGGCGCAGGCGACCGGGACGATGGGTACATTCGCGATTCGAGCCATCAGCACGGCGCCGGACTTGAACTCGTAGAGCGGTCCGCGCGGTCCGTCAACCGTCGTCACGATGCTGTAGCCGCGTTTCATCATCGCCTGCATATCGCGCAGCGCCAGGGCGCCGCTCTGATTGGCGGATCCACGAATGACCTCGGCTCCCCAGGAGCGCGCAATACGCTCCGGTACTTCGCCATCCACCGAGCCGGAAATCAGGAAACAGGCTTTGAAGCCACGGTTGACCCAGCTCCGAACCAGGTTTGAGCAGAGCACGTGATTCTGGTGCCAGTAACAGGGCGCACAGATCTCGCCGGAGACGATGTACGGCTCGATGTATTCCTTGCCGAGCACGGCCTGGTATCGGTATGTCGACGTGAGCAGGCGCAGGATGCCGCGTAACAGCGGTAACCCCAGCGCGTAGTACAGGCGCCGTGAGGCCGACATTTTGCGTTTTGACGCGTCACTGCGGCGAGAGTCTACGGACGAGTAGTCGACGGGTTTCTGGTCGGTCATGGCGAGAACAGGAGAATTCCGAGGTTCAGTTTGCAGTATCGGTGACTGTACGGTCAATGTAGAATTTGGCGCAGTCGCGGCCGCTGAACCCTGACAACGTGAGCAATGAAAACAATGAATTCCGTCGGCCGCCGGGCCCGGAAACGCCGGTCGCGCTCGGCATCGACGCCGCGACGCTCGAGGCGCTGACTGATCTCAGGGATCGGTACGGGAACATGGTCTGCGTCGAGAAACCCAGCGGGCGCCTCGCGTACTTTATCAACGATGCGCACGAGGTCCGGCGCATCCTGCTCAGGCGGCACAGCAAGTATCGCAAGGGCCCCGGGTTCGAGCGCGTCAAGATGCTGCTCGGCAACGGCCTGATTGTCAGTGACGACGACGTCTGGCGGCGTTCGAGGACGATGATCCAGCCGGCGTTCAGCCGCCAGAACGTGCATCAACTGGTCGGCGCTATGTCGCAGTGTGCGATGTCGCTGACGCAACGCTGGCAGGCGCTGGCGGAGGCCGGAGAGCCGCTGAACATCAACGTCGAAACCAGTGATTTCGCGCTGCAGCTGATCCTGCTGACGATTTTCGGCGACGACTACGAAAAACGGATACTGGCCCAGGGCGAAAACCCGTTTTCCTTCCTCGCCGAAGACTCGACACGCGACTTGAGCGTCGTTATGAAAGTCCGACAGCTTCGCAACTTCATGCTCGAGATCATCGCCGACAGGAGGCAGGCCGATCAGACGGAGGTCTACGATTTCCTGTCGATGTATATCCAGGCGACAGACAAGCAGGGGCGGCCGTTCAACGACAAGGAACTCCTGGACGAACTGATGACGCTGATCGTTGCTGGGTTCGAGACGTCCGCAAACACATTGGCCTGGGTCTGGTACCTGTTGTCGGGGCATGCAGACGTCGAGCAGAAACTGCTGGACGAGATCGCGGACTGCATGTCGGACCTCGCCTCCGTCAGCGCGGAGAATGCGGCCCGGATGACCTACACGCAGCAGGTGCTCGAGGAGGCGCTCAGGTTGTATCCGCCGGTCTGGCTGTTCACGCGTCGAGCGTGCGAGTTGGATGAACTCGATGATTACGATGTGCCGCCGGGCGCGGACATCTACCTGTCGCCCTACCTGCTGCATCGGACGGAGGTCTACTGGCCGAATCCCGACGCATTCGATCCGGATCGTTTCGAGCTCGGTGACAAGCCGAAGAAGGATCGTCCGTATTTCCCGTTCTCGCTTGGCCCCCGGCGCTGCCTCGGCGAGTACTTTTCCTTCCTCGAAATGAAGATCCATCTCGCGCTGTTGTTGCCAAAATTCCGTATGATGCGCTGCAGCGACGAGGAACCGGAGCTCGAGCTGGCGATTAACCTGCGTTCGCGCGACGATATCTACTTAAAGCCCATACTGCGAAATCCATGAAACTGTACGACACGATGATTGAGCTGCTCGACGATGCGCGCAGCAAGGACCGTCATATTCGCTTCATCGACGGAGAGAAGGACGAGTCCGACCTGTCGTTTGCGACGCTGTGGGAGCAGGCATCGGCGCTGCTGGGTGCGCTGCAGGCGAGGGGCATGGGTCCCGGTGACGAGCTGGTCATTTTCAGCAAGTCTAACGAGAGCTTCGTTGTGGCGTACTGGGCGGCGATCCTCGGCGGCATCGTGCCGGTGCCGGTCGCGGTCGGCATCAGCGACGAACACCGTTTCAAGCTGTTCAGGATCATCAAGCAGCTGCACAACGGCACGCTGTTCACCGAGCAGGATCTGCTGGACCGGCTGAAGGATTTTGCGACCCAGCGCGAGCTCGACGATGTGAGTCGCCTGCTCGAAGAGAAGACGGCACTGATGAGTGACGTGACGGTCGGGGAGCACGGGCATGTCTACTCGGCATCGCCGTCGGACACGGCGTTCATCCAGTATTCGTCAGGCTCCACGAGCGATCCCAAGGGCGTCGTGCTGACCCACAGGAACCTCTGCACCAACATTCGCGCGATCTGCGAGGCCACCGGCTGGATGGAGGACGACCAGAGCTTGAGCTGGATGCCGCTGACGCACGACATGGGCCTGATCGGTTATCACCTGTCGGTCATGGCGGCGGGCATGAACCATGCGGTCATGGATACCAATCTGTTCGTTCGGCGCCCGCTGCTATGGATGAGCAAGGCCAGTGAACTGCGGGCGACCCAGCTGTGCTCGCCGAACTTCGGTTACAAGCACTTTCTAAAACTCTTCGAACGCAAAGGCCTGCCTGACCTCGATCTTTCGTCGGTGAAACTGATCCTGAATGGTGCTGAGCCGATCTCGTGGGAGTTGTGCGAGGACTTCCTCAACGCGATGGCGGCCCACGGACTCCGGCGCAGCGCGATGTACCCGGTGTATGGTCTCGCTGAGGCGACCGTTGGCGTCTCGCTGGGCACCCCCGGCGATGAGTACTCACGGATAGTCGTCGATCGCCATGGCCTGAAGGTCGGCGAAACCTATCATCCGGTTTCGCCTGAGAACCCGGATGCGGTCAGCTTCGTCAAGGTGGGCAACGCGATACGGGACGTCGAGATCCGCATTGCCGATGACGACGACCAGGTGCTGACCGATGAGCACATTGGCAATATCCAGCTCAAAGGCGCAAGCGTCACCGAGACCATCTACGGTGATGACGAGGCAACAGCGGCGCTGTTCACAGAAGATGGTTGGCTCAAAACCGGGGACGTAGGGCTGTTTGTCGACGATCAGCTGGTCATCACCGGTCGCCAGAAAGACATCATCATCCTGAACGGCCAGAACTACTACCCGCATGATCTCGAGGAGATCATCGCCGAGATTGACGGGCTGGACCTCGGCAAGGTCGTCGTCGCCGGTGCGACGCCAAGGGGCGAGCAAACGGAGTCACTGATCTGCTTCATCCTGTTCCGCAAGGACATCGACGATTTTCGTCCGATTGCCGAGGAGGCGCATACGCTGCTCGGCGAGCGCGTCGGCATCGAAATCGATCACGTCGTTCCTGTCCCGCGTATCCCGAAGACGACGAGCGGCAAAGTCCAGCGCGCACACCTGTTGCGTGACTATCTCGAAGGCGAGTTCGATGACGTCATCGCGTCGCTCACAGCGCCTGCCGAGACGATCGACGAAGACGACGATCCGCTCGTGGCAGAGCTCGTCAGCATTTGCCGTGAATTCTCAAAAGAACGCGTCATCGGCCCGGACGACAACCTGTTCGAAGTCGGCGTGAGTTCACTGACCCTGACCGAGATCACACTCGCGATCGACGAGCGCTATCCGGGCAAACTCGACATCAGCGACCTGTTCGATTATCCAACACTTCGAGAAATAGCCGATTTCATGCGGCAAAAGGACTGATATGCCTAACAGTCGAATCGCCGGGACCGGCAGCTACCTTCCCGAGAAGGTCGTCACGAATAAGGATCTCGAGAAGATCATGGATACCTCCGACGAGTGGATCCGTGAGCGCAGCGGCATCAAGCGACGTCACGTAGCGGCAGACGACGAAACCAGCGCGGATATGGGACTGGCGGCGGCACGTCGTGCGTTGGAAGCGGCGGGCATCGAGGCGACGGATGTCGACCTCATCATCGTCGCCACGACAACGCCGGACAAGATTTTCCCGAGCACGGCCTGCATCATCCAGCGTCGACTCGATATCCACGAGTGTCCGGCCTTCGATGTCCACGCCGCCTGCGCGGGCTTCGTTTATGCGATGGATGTAGCGGATCGCTTCATTCGCACCGGGGGAGCGACGACGGCGCTCGTCATCGGGACAGAGACATACAGCCGCATCATCGACTGGAAAGACCGGACGACCGCCGTGCTGTTCGGCGATGGCGCAGGCGCCGTCGTGTTACAGCCTACCGAGGAAGAGGGCGTCATCCGGACCGCGATTCATGCCGATGGCAAGTTCGAGGACCTATTGCACGTGCCGAAGGGCATCTCAACCGGCTACTCGCCAGAGGACCGCGAGGGCGCCTTCATCCGGATGAAGGGCCACGCGGTCTTCAAGAAGGCAGTCGCGGCGCTGGACTCGATGGCCCGTGATGCCATCGCCAATTCCGGCCACGACGCTGACGAGATTGACTGGCTGGTGCCGCACCAGGCGAACCTGCGGATCATCGCCGCGGCTGCCAAGAAATTCGACCTGCCGATGGAGCGGGTCGTGGTCACCGTTGACGAGCACGCGAACACCTCCAGCGCATCGATTCCTTTGGCGCTGGATGCCGCGGTCAGGGACGGGCGAATCAAGCGCGGCGAGCTGCTCCTGTTTTCAGCATTCGGCGCCGGATTCACGTGGGGATCGACGCTGGTCCGCTTCTGATCCATTAGACCTCGGATCGTCGGCAAAAAAACTGACCAAGTTGTTAAAACAGTAAGTGTTCAGCCAGTTTTGAACATAACGTCCTAAATCAATGCTTTTTCGGCGCTTTTAGTGTGACGTGATTCACACTTTTGCTCGATTTCGCTACCTATACTGTCCCGAAATCATCTGTCGCCATTTTGCGACATTCGACAGGAAACGCGATTCATGGACGATTCTAAGAACAGCTACAAGGATTCGCCGCTCTCCGAGAGCAGCGTTTCGATGAAATTATCGTTGATCCAGAGGCAGTGCAGCGATCTTCTGGATGCCGGCAACGATTTTGGCGGACTCTCGCTCGAAGATCCGCTGCCCGAGAACGACAACACCAATCCTTACAACCGCGGCTGAGCGCGTCGGCCCGGTTGCATCGGCCTTAAAGGCTGATGATGCGCATTGTCGACGCGGCCCGACATCCCCACCGCCGTCTGACGCCCACAACCCGCTGAAGACACCCACGCTTCAGCCGCTGCCAAACACCAAGTCGGTGCCCGATATCGTGGTTCGACTCCCGATCCTGCTCCCTCGTTGACCTCAAGTGCGGCGCTAATTTTCGCCGAGATTCGCGCGAGCGCCGCCGCTCGCCTATGATTCGGTGTGTCGTATCCGAACTTCGCAGCCGGAAGTTCGGTCATAGCTCTGAGAGCCTGAGCCGGGGAGAGTCATGGAAATCAAACTTACGATCAATAAACAGGACCACACGCTGTCAGTGGAACCCGAAATGCCGTTGCTTTGGGCCATCCGGGATTTCGTCGGCCTGACGGGCACCAAGTTTGGCTGCGGAAAAGCCCTGTGCGGCGCGTGCACGGTACACCTCGACGGTCAGCCGATTCGCTCTTGCGCCTATCCCGTCAGCGCGGCAGCGGGAAAGTCGATTACAACGATTGAGGGACTCTCAAGGGACGGTGGACACCCCGTGCAAAAAGCGTGGCGCAAGCACAACGTCGCGCAATGCGGCTACTGCCAGTCGGGACAGATCATGTCGGCAGCCGCCTTACTTGATCGAAACCCCAAGCCTACAAGCGACGAAATCCGTACGGCGATGAACGGCAATATCTGCCGCTGCGGCACCTACAACCGCATCGAAGCGGCGATCGCCGACGCGGCGGAGGAACTGTCATGAGCGGGCCGCAGAAACTGACACGACGCGACTTCCTGAAGCGCACCGGGCAGGCGGGTGGAGGCCTGATGCTGGCGACGCATCTTCCCTCCGTTGCTGCGGCGGCGCGCGATACGCTGTTGGAGCCCAATGTATTCATCCAGGTTCGCTCCGACAGCACGGTCCGCATCGTCTGCCATCGCTCGGAGATGGGGCAGGGCATCCGAACCAGCCTGCAGCAGATCTTCGCGGATGAGCTGGAGGCAGACTGGGACACGGTTGAGCTGGTACAAGCTGTCGGCGACCAGAAATACGGCGACCAGAACACGGACGGTTCCACGAGCATTCGCAGGCATCTGAAGAAACTGCGGCAGGCTGGGGCCAGTGCCAGGCAGTTACTCGAGCAGGCCGCAGCCAATACCTGGGGAGTGGATCGTTCAGAGTGCAAGGCCCAGCTCAACGAGGTGGTTCACTCCGGCAGTAGCCGTCGCCTCGCCTACGGGGATCTTGTGGCGGACGCAGCAGAGCTCGAGGTGCCAAGCGAGCCGGACCTGAAATCGCCCGACCAGTTCCGCTACATCGGCAAATCGCTGGACTCGGTCGACGGCATCGCAATGACAACCGGCACCGCGAATTACGGCATCGACACGGTCCTCCCGGGCATGGTCTACGCGTCCGTCGAGCGTTCGCCAGTACTGGGCGGCACACCTCGCACCTTCGATGAAGACGCTGCTTTGGCGGTGCCCGGCGTGGAGGCGGTACTCAGCCTGCCCGAGGCGACCAGCCCGGTGTTCTTCAACCCGATTGGTGGTCTTGCGGTGATCGCGTCAAACACGTGGGCGGCGCAACGGGGTCGTGCGGCCCTGAACGTGGACTGGACAGACGGCGACAATGCGTCTTATTCGTCCGATTCCTACAGGAGCGAGCTGTTCGACGCGGTGCACAAGGACGGCTTCAGCGTATTGTCCCGCGGCGATGTCGAAGAGGCATTCGTGGACGCTGAGCAGGTCGTTGAGGCCGACTACTACGCGCCGCACCTTGCACAGGCGCCGATGGAGCCCCCGGCCGCGACGGCTGTCATTCGCGACGATGGGCATTGCGAAGTCTGGGCGTGTACGCAGGCGCCGCAAGCCGCAAGGAGAACGGTCGCACAACTGCTCGGCGTCGGCGAAGACAAGGTGACGATTCACGTAACACTCCTTGGTGGCGGTTTCGGGCGCAAATCCAAGGCGGATTTCGTCGCCGAGGCTGCCTGGCTCGCAAAGCGCACGGGCAAGCCGGTGAAAGTGACGTGGACTCGCGAGGACGATATTCGGCACGGCTTCCTGCACTCGGTGAGTGGTCAGTACCTGAAGGCGGGCCTCGACAAGGACGGCAACGCGACGAGCTGGCTGCATCGCAGCGCGTTTCCGCCGATCGGCAGCACCTTCAGCATGGAGGCGTCGTCGTCCAATGCCTTTGAGAAGGATCTCGGCCTCGTTGACAACCCCTTTGCGATCCCGAATATGCAGGTCGAAGTGGCGACGCTGCCGGCGCACGTCCGTATCGGCTGGCTGCGCTCGGTTGCCAATATCTTTCATGCGTTCGCGGCTTCGAGCTTCGCGGATGAGATGGCGTACGCGGCGGGCGCAGATCCAAAAGACTACCTGCTGCGGCTGATCGGGCCGCCGCGCCAGTACGACCCGGCTGATGACGGTGCGCGTTACGGCAACTACGGGCAAAGCATCGACGAGTACCCGATCGATACGAAGAGAATGGCAGACACCGTGAACAAGGTCAGTGACATGGCAGGTTGGGGGCGCGAGCTGCCTGACGGCCGTGGCCTCGGTATCGCGGTTCACCGCTCATTCTTGAGCTACGTCGCGGTCGTCGCCGAGGTTGCCACCGATGAGGCGGGCAAGCTCGCCGTGGACAAGTTATGGATGGCCATCGATGCAGGACAGGTAATCAACCCCGATCGCGTCAAGTCGCAGCTCGAGGGCGGCGGAATTTTCGGTGTCAGTCTGACGCTTCACAGCGGCCTGACCGCGGAGAACGGGCGCATCGTGGAGGGTAACTTCGATACCTACCCGGTGGCGCGCATGTCGGACACACCGACGGTGATCGAAACGCACATCATGGACGTTGACGCGCCACCGGGTGGCGTTGGCGAGCCGGGCGTGCCTCCGGTCGCGCCGGCCATCACCAACGCCTACTTTGCAGCGACGGGCAGGCGATTGCGAAACCTGCCGTTAAGAGAAGCCGGAGTTGTATGAAAAATCGGTTTCGGCCTGCGTAGGTTCGCCCCCTGCGCAGGCCGAATACCCTAGAATCGCCGTTCCTTAAAGCTACGGCGATCCCATGAAACGGCTTGAGCTGAAGATTACGCCCGAGGGCGAACAACTGATCACCGATGTGCGCGGCCTCGGCGTGCTGCGCTATCCCCTGCTCAACAAGGGAACCGGCTTTACGCCGGACGAGCGCCGCCGGCTGGATATCGAAGGCCTGTTACCGTCGAGGAGCAACGACATCGAGGTTCAGGCGGAGCGCATCTACAAGTCGATCATGCACAACGCGGACGACGTTGGCCGTCATATCGGGTTGGCCGCTCTGCAGGGGAGAAACGAGCACCTGTTCTACAAGGTCCTGAGCCTGCACCTCGAGGAGCTGATGCCGGTCATCTACACGCCGACCGTTGGCCTGGCCTCGCAACACTATTCGACTCACTATCGGCGCGCGCGGGGGCTGTTCATCACGCCTGACCACCGCGGGCGCATCGAGCATATCTTGAGGTCTGCGATCCCGATCAAGGACATCCGGCTCATGGTCGTCACCGACAACGAGTCGATTCTTGGCATCGGTGACCAGGGGGCGGGTGGCATGGCAATCAGCAACGGCAAGCTGGCGCTGTACTGCGCCGGCGCCGGCATACATCCGTACTACACGTTGCCGGTCAGCCTCGATGTCGGCACGGACAACGAGGATCTGCTGGAGGATCCGCTGTACCTCGGCTACCGCCACCACCGCCTTCGCGGCGACGAATACTTAACGCTCGTCGACGAGTTTGTCGAGGCCTGCAAGACCGTCTTCCCCGGCGCGCTGATCCAGTGGGAAGACTTTCGCAAGGACAATGCACTGAAGATCCTGGACCGCTACCAGGACCAGGTGCCGTCCTTCAATGACGATATCCAGGGCACCGGTGCCGTAGCGACGGCCTGCATTACCGCAGGCTCGCGTATCGCGAACATCCATCTGTCCGACGTACGTATCCTGATCTACGGCGCCGGCGCTGCCGGTCTTGGTATCAGCCGGCAGGTCAAGAACAGGCTGAGCAATGCCGGGCTGCGCGGCGAGGCGCTGGCGCGAGCCGTGCTGGTCATGGACAGCCGGGGCGTGATCTCGGATGAGCGCAAGGGCCTCGACGTGTACAAGGAAGAGATGGCCTGGCCGGCTGCCATGGTCGCCGCGGAGCTCGGTCTCGACGGCGAGCAGCTGAGTGACCTGGCAGCGGTAACGCGGGCCTACGGCGCCAACATCCTCGTCGGAGCGTCAGGGCAGGGCGGTTCCTTCGACGTCGATACGGTCGAGGCCATGCTGGAGACAGCCGAGCGGCCAATCATACTGCCGATGTCCAACCCGACATCGATCAGTGAGGCCGTCCCCAGCCAGCTGCTCGACTGGACGAACGGTCGTGCGCTGATTGCGACCGGTAGTCCTTTCGCGCCGGTCAGGACGCCGAATGGGGAAATACCGATTGGCCAGGCGAATAACGTGTTTGTCTTCCCGGGCATCGGGCTCGGGACAATCGCGGCGGGCGCCACGTCGATCAGCGACACGATGATCGCTGAGGCCGCGACGGGCATGGCGGACAGCCTGACCGAGGCGGAGCTTGCCGCGGGGCGACTGGTCCCCAGCGTGTCACGACTGTGGGATGTCTGTGGCCAGGTAGCCCTTGCCGTGGCCAGGCAGGCCGTAGTCGAGGGCAGGGCGCCGGCACAGAGCGACGACGAGCTCGAGGCGGCGATCAACGCGTTTCGCTGGAAGCCACGCTATCCGGAGATCATCTGCAGCGACGACTAGCCGTATGATGTATAAGGCTCAGTCGGCGCGAAATTCCGCCCACTCGGGATGCCGCTCAAAGCTCGCGCGGACAAAGGAGCATTGCGGGACGATCCGGAAGCCCTGTACCGCGGCATCGGCCATGAGTTGCTTGACGAGTGCCGAGGCGATTCCACGGCCGCGGAGCGCATCCGGGACAAGCGTATGGTCGGCGATAATCGTGTCGGCGTCTTTCTGTACATAGGACAGAATGCCGGTCGCATCGCTGTCGTCGACGTGCGCCTCGTACAGGCCGCCCGATTCGGTAGCCTCGTGTGTGATCTGGACCGACGACGTCATGGCGCCCCCTCAGACTGTGTGCGATGAAGGCAGACCGCTTCTCACGCTATACCGATCGAACCGGTCACGGGCAGCACGTGCAGTGCGACCGCGAGGAAATGGCAGATGCCGCCGATCAGTACGAAGACGTGCCAGATCGCGTGGTTGAATCGCAGCGACCGGATGGAATAGAACATCGCGCCCACCGTGTAGGCGATACCGCCGGCGACCAGCCAGGCAATGCCGCCGCTGCCAACGGCCTCGGCTAACTGGGGCGCGGCGATGACGACCAGCCAGCCCATGACGAGGTAGCTGGCCATCGCGAATTTCGGAAATCGGTGCCGCAGCCAGATTTTCGACACGATGCCGAATGCCGCCAGCGTCCAGATCGCCCCGAACAGCCACCAGCCGGTCGGGTTGCGCATCGAGACCAGGATAAAGGGCGTGTATGTGCCTGCGATCATCAGGTAGATGGCGCAGTGGTCGAGCAACTTGTAAATGTGCTTGTGTTCGGAGGCGTGCAGCGCGTGATACACCGTCGACGCGAGGAAGAGCAGCAGCAGGCAGATGCCGTACACGATGCTCGCGGAAATCCGCCAGGGGTCAGCCGCAACGATTGAGATGTAGAGCATCCAGGAGAGTCCCGCGACACTCAACAGCACGCCGGCGCCGTGACTGACCGCGTGGAAGATCTCTTCTTTTACCGAATAATCCATTTCAGAGCTGCGTGGATGGCCCAGAGGCCTCAACTGTAGCTCATGCTGACTACAAAATTGTTTCGAATTGACGCCAATTTTGTTGACGACGGCCTGCGACGACTTCAGGCCGCATCGTCGGACGCGTCGACGGACCGGTCGTCATTCGAGGCCATACCGAGCTGCCTGGCGATGATTTCGCGCAGCGCAGGCATCGTGAAGGGCTTCGACAGGTAGTCGTTCATACCGGCCTCCAGGCAGCGCTCGCGGTCGCCTGTCAACGCGTTTGCGGTCAGAGCGACGATCGACTGTGTCGTCTTGCCGGTATTGCGCTCGTGCTCGCGAACCGCCCGCGTTGCCGAGAACCCGTCCATTTCCGGCATCTGGCAGTCCATCAGCACAATATCGAAACTCTGGTCCTGGTCTATGAGCAGCTCGACCGCCTCTTTGCCGTTCATCGCGCTTGTGATCCTGCAACCCAGCATTTTCAACATGGCTGAAGCGACTTCCTGGTTGACGAGGTTGTCCTCGACGAGGAGTACGTTTGCTTCGAGCAGTCCCGCTGGTTCCTGCGCCTCGGACTCCGGTTGCGTTACAACAGCCGCGGTGACGGTGTCCACGCTGTTGACGAGGCCGGTCATACAGGCCTTCAGCAGGCGTTGTCGAATCGGTTTGGTCAGCGTGGATGTGATCTGCAGATTCTCACGTTCCGCCTTGGTGACTTGTCGCGACAGCGAGCTCAGCAGCACGATTTTCGCGTCGGAACAGGCGTCCAGCTTTTGAATCTCGGCCGCCGTGTCCAGGCCGTTCATCTCCGGCATGTGGAGATCGAGTAGTACGATGTCCGGGCAGAAGCCGTCACGAAGGTGCTGCAGCGCCTGCTGGCCGGACCCGGCCAATCTGACATCGACGCCCCAGCTCGAGAGCTGCGCGTGCAGAATGTCCCGGTTGGTCTGGTTGTCGTCTACCACGAGTGTCGATACGCCCTCCAGCGATTCGTCAATCGACTGCCCCGGCTTGCGCTGTTGATCGAGGGCAATCTCGAACCAGAATGTCGTGCCTTGCCCCTGCGAGCTTTCTACCTGGATGTCCCCGCCCATCAGATCGACCAGCTGCCTGGAAATCGCGAGGCCCAGGCCGGTGCCGCCGAAGCGACGTGTCACTGATCCATCCTCCTGCGAGAATGAGTCGAACACCCTGGCGATATTCTCCGGGTCGATGCCGATGCCAGTGTCTTTGACTTCTATCCTGACGAGGTCGTCATTGTCGTCGGCGTGCTTCGCGGGGCGCGTGACGCGGAGCAGAATCTCTCCGGACTCGGTGAACTTGACGGCGTTTCCGAGCAGATTCAACAAGATCTGGCGAATCCGGAGGCCGTCACCGATGCGGTTCGCCTCCAGAAACGGATCGACATCGCAAAGCAGCTCGAGGCCCTTACGGCTTGCCTGCTCGGCGAGCAACTCGGCGACTTCCTCGACGGTGTCTCGGAAGTCGAACGGCGCGCAGTCGAGTTCGAGCTTGCCGGCCTCGATCTTGGAAAAGTCGAGAATGTCGTTGATGATGCCGAGCAGGGACTCGGCGGAATGATTGATGTTCTCTGCGTACCGTCGCTGACGTTGGTCGATATCACCGGAGGCAAGCATCAGCTCGGTCATACCGAGTACGCCATTCATGGGCGTGCGAATCTCATGACTCATCCGAGCCAGGAACTCACTCTTGGCATTGCTGGCGGCCTCGGCCTTGTCGCGCGCATCACGCAGCTCCTCGACAAAGTCCTCGAGGCGGTTGTTGGCCTCAGCGAGGCTGCGTGTGCGTTCGTCAACCTCTGCTTGTAGCTGTTCGCGATGCGCTTCGAGTCGACGATCACGAACCTCCAGTTTCTTCAGCATGTCGTTGATCGCGCTGGCGAGCGATGCTATCTCGTCCTGTCCGTCGACCTCTGCACGGAGCGAGAAGTCTTCATCCGCGGACACAGACTGCGCCAGCCCTGACAGTTTCTGGATCGGTCCAACGATGGCCGGTGTCAGCAGCGACGACAGGACCAACGAAATGACCGTGCCGATCCCCAGCGCGAGGGCAGTCAGCGCCATCGACGTGTAGATACTGTTGAAGACGGGCAACAGGCTGGACCGAACGTAGATCGTACCAATCGTCTCGCCCTCGAAGCGAACCGGCTGGATGATCTCCAAGGTTTTGACGCCGGTCGTCCGAGACTGGCTCTCGTTGCTGTTCTGGTGTTCCGCTATCCAGGCCTGCGGCAGATGTTCGGTGTCGGATAGCGCCAGTGTTCCCAGCTCTTCTCCTGTTGCCGAGAACAGCGCGGCGACCTCGACACTGGATTGCGCTTCCAATGATGAGAGCACGCGATTGGCCTGTTCGGCATCATCGAACGTCAGTGCGCCTGTGCTGTTTTTGCCGACGACATCGGCAAGCACGGAGAGCTGCGCGCGAAGAGCATCGCGAGCCTGGAAGCCCTGTCCGACGAGCAGGAACAGCGACGAAGCCAGCAACGCCACGGCGGCCGCGGACATGATGATGACCTGCACTTTGCGCGTAAGCGGCAGATTCCCGAGATAATGGATCATCGCCGAGCCCTTCTGTTGTCATTCACCAGGTCTGCAAGCTCCAGCAGCTGGGAGCTGATGAAGAGACCGGATGACTCGTAGGCAGCGACG
>JASJBE010000101.1 GCA_030066655.1 Woeseiaceae bacterium
ATGTAGTAGTAAGCCAGCAGCGTCGTGAACGCGAAGAAGAACAGCGCCACAGCAACGAACGGCTTGCCGATGCCCGGGAGGACAGAATCCAGCGCGTACTGCGTGAAGGCCGGCCCGCTGGTCTCCACCGTCGCCGGCAGGTTCTGCACGAGGAAGCCACCGTCACCGCCATGCACGTTGTAGGCCCCCGTGATCAGGATCATGAACGCGGTCGCGGTGCATACGAACAGTGTATCGATGTAAACCGAAAACGCCTGCACGAGACCCTGCTGCGCCGGGTGCGCGACCTCGGCGGCCGACGCCGCGTGCGGACCCGTACCCTGCCCCGCCTCGTTGGAATAGATTCCGCGCTTGACGCCCCAGCCGATCGCCGCACCAACGCCCGCCATGGGCGAAAACGCGTCAGAGACGATCAACGAGATAATGCCCGGCAGCTGCGAGATGTTCAGTGCGACAACCGCGCAGGCCATGATGATGTAGGCCAGCGCCATGAACGGGACGACCACCTGTGTGAAGTTGGCGATACGCTTCACACCGCCGAAGATGATAAAGCCGAGAACCGTGACTACGGCGATGGCCGTGACCAGCTTGGTCTCTCCAATCTCACCGAAATCCGTCTGGATCATCGCGCCAGATCCCAGCGCCACCTCGGCTGCCGAGCTGATCGCGTTTGACTGCACGCCGGGCAACATGACGCCGCAGGCGAATATGGTCACGAGCGCGAAGATCCACGCGTACCATGTCTGGCCCATTGCCTTCTC
The DNA here is from genome assembly GCA_030066655.1 of Woeseiaceae bacterium. Classification (GTDB taxonomy): domain Bacteria; phylum Pseudomonadota; class Gammaproteobacteria; order Steroidobacterales; family Woeseiaceae; genus UBA1847. The sequence continues at coordinate 762 of JASJBE010000101.1, forward strand.
GATGTAGTAGGCCGGGCCGCCGCGATACTCGCCTTCGTCTTCTTCCTTGTAGATCTGGCCGAGCGCCGATTCCACATAGGCGGTCGATGCGCCGAGCAGCGCCACGATCCACATCCAGAACACTGCGCCGGGACCGCCGAAGCCAATGGCAGCCGCCACGCCGGCGATGTTACCGGTGCCGACACGACCCGACAGCGAAACCGCAAGCGCCTGGAAGGATGAGATGCCCTCGTCCGAACTCTTGCTCGCAAACAACAGCCGGATCATCTCCCTGAACTGCCTCAGCTGCACGAACTTCGTGGCTATGGAGAAGAACAGTCCGGCGCCGAGACACAGGTAGACGAGTACCGGACTCCAGATGACCGCGTTTAGCGTGTTGACGAGGTTTTCCATGAGGATCCTTTTCTATTTGGCGTCGTGCGGATAAACGAACGGCGGATGGTAACGGAATTTCAGTCGACGTGATGACCTGATCCGGAACCTGCCCTAGGAACAGCTCTCGAAGAACTCACAAATGACCGGGCGAAACGCGTCCATTTCAACAAGGAATGAGTCATGGCCCCGAATGCAGTCGAGCTCAACAAACTTCGTGTCCGGGCAGACCTCCGCGAAACCCTCGGCCAGTTCACGCTGCTGGTGAACCGGAAACAGGATGTCGGTCCTGACGCCGACGACCATCGCCCGATTGAGTTGCATTCGTTTCAGTCCGGAAGCGATCGAACCACCGTGCTCGGCGAGGTCGAACAGGTCGGACGCCCGTGACAGGTATAGGTAACAGTTGGGATCGAACGCGCCGGTAAAGCGATTGGCGTGATGCTCGAGATAGGATTCGACGGAGAATTCGATGGAGAACGGATCGCCTGGCGCGCGCTCCTCCGTCGTGCGCTCACGACCGAAACGCTGGTCCCATTCCTCGGCCGAACGATACGTGATCATGCCGAGTTTGCGCGCCAGGCGCTGGCCAATCAGCGGCGGGTCGTCGGTGTCGTACTCACCCAGCTTCCATTTCGGGTCTGAGCGGATCATCTCGCGCTGCAGAGAACGCACAGCGATGGAAAACGGCAGAGCGCGTGCCGCCGATGAGATTGAAATGAAGTTGTTAACCGCCTCCGGGTGCCGAACACAGTATGCGAGGCCGCTCATGCCACCCATCGAACAGCCGATCACCGTATGCAGCGTCTCAATGCCCAGGTGCGACACGACGCCGTAGGCCGCCTCCGCAACATCCTCCAGCGTCAGCACCGGGAAGTGCAGTCGATAGGTTTCTCCGGTCTCCGGGTTGATCGAGGCCGCACCGGTGGATCCGAAACAGCTACCCAGCGAATTCACGCAGATAATAAAGAAGTGTTCGGAATCCAGGGGAAACCCGGGACCAATCATGTCCTCCCACCAACCGGCAGAGACGTCTTCCTCCGACGATGCGGCATGCGCAGACGGCGACAGGCCGCTGAAGATCAGGATCGCGTTGTCTCGCTTCTCGTTGAGCTCGCCCCAGGTCTCGTACGCCAGCGTCGGCGACTCGAGGTGGCCGCCCCGGTGCATGTTGAAACGCCCTTCGAGCGTTACGAACTTCCTCGCTGTCGTCATAAGCCTGTTCCTGCTTCTGTCTCGGCCCGACTATCGGCCAGCTACTTGCGGACGTGCTTCATCATCCGCTTGCGCTTTCTTTCCTGCCGCGGCGTCAGCTTGTTGCGTCGTCCCTTGTAGGGATTATCACCTGTTTTGAACACGAGGCGCACGGGGGTTCCCTTCAGCTTGAAGGCCTTCCTGAATCGATTGATCAGAAATCGCCGGTAAGACTCCGGCACGCGATCGGTCTGGTTGCCGTGAATGACGATCACCGGCGGGTTACGGCCACCCTGGTGGGCGTAGCGCAATCGAATGCGTCGCCCCCGGACCAGCGGCGGCGGGTGCGCCGTGACCGCACTCTCGAGTTCCCGGTTGAGATCGGTCGTCGACATGTCGCGCATCGCCGCGGCATACGCCCGCTCGACGGCGGGCAGCAGGTCACCCACGGCCGTGCCGTGCAGCGCCGAGATGGTCATGCGCTCGGCGAAGTCGAGGAACGGCAGCCGACGGTCCAGTTCGTCACGAATGTGCTTGCGTTTCTCTGGCGCCAGTCCGTCCCATTTATTCGTGACGACGACGAGCGCTCGGCCTCGCTCGACAATCAGGCCGAGCAGGCTGACGTCCTGCTCGGTCACGCCTTCCTGGCCATCCAGTACCGCGATAACGACCTGCGCGCGCTCGATCGCCTGCAGCGCCTTGATGATGCTGAATTTCTCGATGGCTTCGTTGACGCGTGAACGACGCCGGATGCCGGCCGTATCGATCAACAGGTATTGCCGGTCGTCGCGTTCGAAGGGGACGGCGACGCTGTCGCGGGTCGTACCCGGCTGGTCGTAGACCACGAGCCGCTCCTCGCCGAGCAGTCGATTCGACAACGTCGACTTGCCGACGTTCGGACGGCCGACGACGGCGATCCGCAGGCGCTCGTCGGCGTCTTCGTCCTCCTCGCTGACCTCGAAACCTTCGAGGACGGCATCCATCAATGCACTGATGCGATCGCCGTGCGCGGCGGATACCGCCAGCGGTTCGCCAAGGCCGAGACGATGGAACTCGCCGGTCGCCATCGCGACATCGAGCCCCTCGGCCTTGTTCGCGACGAGGAACACGCGCTTGGCGTTCTTTCGCGCAAGCTTCGCGACATGCTCGTCAGCCGCCGTCCGGCCTTCGCGGCCGTCGACCATAACGATTGCGACGTCCGCCTCTTCGAGCGCGCGGACCGACTGCTCGACCATGCGCTCATCGATGCCGGTCTCACCGCCGGCGACGCCGCCGGTGTCTATGACGAGATAGGGAACGGGGCCGAGTTTGCCGTAGCCGTACTGACGATCGCGCGTCAGGCCCGGATAGTCGGCGACGAGCGCGTCGCGCGACCGCGTCAGTCGGTTAAACAGTGTTGATTTGCCGACGTTGGGCCGACCGATCAGAGCGACGACGGGCAGCGTCGACATGGTCGTCAGTCGTCGTTCGCGATGTCAGGCGCGTCTTGAGCCGGTCGTGACTCTTTGATCCGGTACGCGAAGACCGCACCGTTATCGTTCTGCACGTACAGCGTATTGGCGACGACAATCGGCGGGTTGCTGATGGCCTCGCCCCCGGGGCGCAGTCGCGCGACGGGCTCGCCCGTCTCCTTCGAGAAGAAGTGCAGGTAGCCCTCGAGGTCTCCAACGACGACGGTCGACTGGAACGGTACGGGCAGCGTGCCCTCGCGGCGCAGCAGCGAATCCTGTCGCCAAAGCTCCGCGCCGGTGCGGCGCGACATGGCGATGATCTCACCGCCGCCCAAGACGGTGTACACATTCGCAAAATCGGCGTGGACGCCGGCGACGGTCGAGAATTCCCGTGCCCAGAGCGCCTGGCCCGATTCGGCCGCCAGCGCGAAGATGCGGCCCTGGTAGCCGGCGGCGTAGACATCCTGGCCGACGACGGCGATGTGACCATCGACATCGGACAGTCGGTCCAGGTCAGAGCGACCCGACGGCGGCGACAGCATCTGCTGCCACTCGACGTCGCCTGATATCAGGTCCACCGCCATGACGCGGCCGTTGTCGAAACCGGCGACGACCGTACCGCTGACCGCGACGGGCGATGCGTTGCCTCGAACGGTCAACGCCGGCGTCGATTCTTCCAGCGTCCAGCGCTCTCCGCCGTCCAGCAAGCCGTAGGCGCGGAGTCGATTGTCGACGGTCTGGACGACGACATTGCCGTTGCGGATCAACGGCCGGGCGAGCGACTCGCCACCGATGAAGGTGCGCCAGGTCTCGTCGCCGGTTTCGGCGTTGAGCACGACGAGGTTGCCATCCTTCGTGATGACGGCCAAACGGTCGTCGCCGACGCCGGGGCCCGCCGAGATGGCCTCGTCGAGCCGCGTCTCCCAGATTTCGCGGCCGTTGTCGGGCTGCAGCGCAACCACGTTGCCGTCGAAGCTCGCTGCATAGATCCGATTGCCGTCACCGGCAGGTCGCAGCGCAACACGCAGGAACTCCGCGTCCTTGCCGATCTTCTTCGACCAGCTGCGTTTTACGTCGAGCGTCGTCTCGATTCGAGTGAGCTCGACCGGTTCGGACTCCTCGTCATCGCCACCACCGAAGAGCCCGCAGGCAGACAGCGACGCTGCGATCAACAGCAAACACGCATGTCTCAGCGCGGCGTTCATTCACTCGCCTCTTCCGTCGTCTCATTGGCGTCATCTGCCTCGTCCGCCGCTTCAGCGACGTCACTCGCTTCCTCGACCGCCTCTTCGGCTTCACTGGCATCCTGTGCTGCGTCCGCAATTTCGCTTTCGACCTCGGCGGTACCCGCCGCAGCGATAGCCGGCGGCGGCAGGTCCAGCAGCTTGAGCCGCACGTAACCGACGTCGAGCGTCTGCTGTGAATTCGGTTGCTGCAGCGCCTCGTCATAGGCCGCCCGAGCCTCTTCAAAGTTCTCGAGCTGGACGTGCGCGTCGCCACGGACTTCGGCGAAGCGCGCTGCAAAGGCTCCGGTCGCGGCTTCACTGACGGTCTCCAGCGCCTCTTCCGCCTTCTCCTGGTAGATCAACACTTTCGCCAGTCGCAGCCGCGCGATCTCCCTGATTTCATCTACGCCCTTCAGCGCGATCAGTTCACGCAGCGTATTGGCCGCATCCTCGTCGCGGTTCTCGTCCATGTACAGTCGGGCCATCGCGAGCTTGGACTGGACGACATACGCGGTATTCGAGTAGTCGTTTGCGATCTGGGCGGCAAGCGCTTCGGCGGCATCGAGATCGCCGTCCACGACCTCGTCGGTAAGCTGGTCGTACAACGCCGACGCTGCCTGCTGCGCCTCGAGGCGTGTATTACCCTGGTAGTTGATGCCGAACAGCACAAGCCCGCCCAGCACAACGCCGCCGATGACGTAGTTGCCGTATTCCTTCCACCAGGCTCGAAACGCCTCTAGCTGCTCTTCTTCAGTCTTCAGTTCGTCCACGGATACTGCCTTTCAATAATCCAATCGGCGACTCATGCCGACGTTAGTTTCTCTGTAAGCGTTGCGATGAGCTCACCCATCGCGACGCTTGTCTGTTCGTCGCCGCTTCTGAGCGGCTTGACGCCCACCTCACCAGCAGCCAGTTCCTGCTCGCCCAGCAGCAACGCAAACGCCGCCCCACTCTTGTCAGCGCGCTTCATCTGCGACTTGAAGCTGCCACCGCCCAGGTTCAACTCTACCCGGGTGCCCGGCAGCTCGTTTCGCAGCTGCTCGGCTATGCCGAAAGCCTTCTGCTCAGCCGCGTCGCCAACCGCGACGATGTAAAAATCGGCGGCCGCCGACGGCGTTTCGCCACCGCACACCTCGTACAACGCGACGAAACGTTCGATGCCCATCGCCCAGCCTATCGCCGGTGTCGTCCGTCCGCCGAGCTTCTCGACGAGTCCGTCGTAGCGGCCACCCGAGCAAACAGCGCCCTGCGAGCCCAACGCGTCCGTCACCCACTCGAAAACCGTTCGGTTGTAGTAGTCGAGACCCCTGACGAGCCGCGGATTCAGCGTGAACTCGATGTTCGCGGCTGACAAAAGCGTCTTGAGCCGATCGAAATGCTCGGCCGACGCGTCGTCGAGGTAGTCGATCATGACCGGTGCGGACTCGATAATCCCTTGCATTTCAGGGTTTTTGCTGTCGAGAATCCGCAGCGGATTTTGCTCAAGGCGGCGAATACTATCCTGATCCAGCTCACTTTTCACGCCGGAAAAGTAGTCAACGAGGCTCTCCCGATAGCGCTTTCGCGACTCGGGCATACCGAGCGAGTTGATCTCGAGCGTGAGCCGGGAAATCCCGAGGCGCTCCCAGATCCTCGCACTCATGATGATCAGCTCGGCATCGATGTCCGGGCCGTCAAAGCCGAGCGCCTCAACATCGAACTGGTGAAACTGCCGGTAGCGGCCCTTTTGCGGCTTCTCGTAACGGAACATCGGGCCGGTCGTCCACAGCTTCTGCTTCTGGTTATGTAACAGTCCGTTGGTGATGCCGGCTCGAACCATACCCGCAGTCGCCTCGGGCCTGAGCGTCAGGCTCTCATCGTTGCGGTCGAGGAACGTGTACATCTCCTTCTCGACGATGTCCGTCACCTCGCCGATCGATCGCGCGAAGAGCTCCGTGTACTCGAGGAGCGGCAGGCGGATCTCGTCATAGCCGTAACTTGTGGCGATATCGATCAGCACGGATTCGAGGTAGCGCCACGTTGCCGTCTGCTCCGGCAGGATGTCGTTCATTCCACGTATGGCTTTTGGTTTCACGGAGGGGTCTCACTGGCCGCATGTGCGGCGAAGGTTCTACGGTGCAGAGAGCGTAAATCTCGCCGTCTCGCCACGACGATCGGCGTCGCTGATCAGGTAGTCGATCCCGTTCAGCTCGAGGCGCACGTTGTCTGCGTTGCCCAGCAGCACCGACAACGGAGCCGCACCGGCGACGCTGACCGTACGCCCCGCCCTGCCAAGATCGAAGAACAGGCGCCGACCGTTGCCGTCAGTTATCTCTGTCCAACAATCGCCGATGAAGTTCAGGTCGAGTGCCAGCTGTCCCGGCTCGACGGACGCCGCTGCATCCGATGGCGCAGCCGTCTCAGCCGCAGCCGTCACGGCGGCAGCTGGCTCCGCGACCGGTTCCGTTGCCTCGCGCTCCGGTTCCGCTGCCTGCGACCGCGGCTCGATGGCGTCCGCCCCGTCATCAAGGCGGGTAGCCGTCGGTACATTGGCCGCCGCAGACTCATCGACGATCGCGGGCTCCGCCTGAGCCGGGGGCTCGGATTCGACATCGTCGGAAGCCGGCCGCAGCAGGAAGAACCAGGCGGCAATCGCGGCAACGATCAGGACGACGACGCCTGCAGCGATCCAGGGCGTCGGCGACGCGGCAACCTTCGGCGCCTTGCGGTCGGAAACGACCGGGGGCAATCCTTCGGAACGCGTCAACTGGTGATAGTCCATCAGGATGTCGTCGATATCGACCTTGACCAGCTGCGCGTACTTCTTCAAATGCCCCTTCGCGAACACGGGCGCGCCGAGCGGCGCAAAGTCGTTGGCTTCGAGCGCCTGGACCTTTTGCTCGTCGAGATGCAGCTCCTTGGCGATCTCGACCAGGCTGATCTGAAGCTCTTCACGGGCAGCGGCGAGACGTTCGCCGCAACGCGGCCCCGCTCCTTCTTCCGACTGGCTGTCCTGCTCGTCGCTCACGCCGTCAATCCGCTGCGAGGACGCTGCGTGCCTCCGCCGACGTAGGGAACTCGCGAATCAGGCGATCTTCGAAATCGGTCTTCGCCCTCTCGTCTCCCAGCTTGTCCTCGATCTGCACACCGAGATACAGGACGGCCGGTGACGGAACGCTGCGATTGAGATAGCGCTGCAGGAATGCACGAGCGCTCATATAGTCGGCCGTGCGGAATTTCAGCAACGTCAGCTGTAGCAGCGCTTCGGGGTGATTGCTGCGTGCTTCGAGCGCCTCGCGGAAAAAGGCCTCGGCCTGGACCAGGTCCGGCTTCTGAGCCATGCAGACGCCGGCGTTCGTCAGCGTGATCTCCGAGTTGTCGTTCTCGACGATGTTGGCCGCCCGCTCGAAGTAACGCGCCGCCGAGCCGTACTTCTCTTGTCGACAAAGGTAGACAGCATAGGCATCCAGTGCCTTGAAGCTGCGAGGGTCGACTTTGACGGCCTGGTCATACGCATCCTCAGCCAGGCGCTGATTCTCGAGCGCCTCATAGGTCAGGCCGAGCGTCGTCCACGTGACCGGGCGCCGCGGATCGAACTCGATGGACAGGAGCAGACGATCGCGCGCCAGCTCGAAGTTGCCGTTCCTGTAGTAGCGGGCACCGAGCTGATAGTTGAATTCGGCCGCATCGTCTTTGTCCGCCTGAGGCTCGGGCGGTCCGCTCGTGGTCGAAACGCAGCCGGACAGGATAACGATGACACCAAGGAAAAAGCTTAGTCTTTTCACGCCGTGGCTACCCCTTTTTCTCGCAGCTTCACTTTGACCCGATCGCTGACTTTACCAGCCAATTGCCCGCATGCGGCATCTATATCGTCACCGCGCGTCTTTCTCGTGGTCACAACCAGGCCGCGATCCCGGAGCCGGCCCTGGAATCGCCGAATCGTCTCCGCGGACGAACACTCGAATTCGGTGCCCGGGAACGGGTTGAACGGAATCAGGTTGAGCTTCGCCGGATTGCCGTCTAAGAGCCGGAATAGCTCGTCCGCATGCTCACGCGAGTCGTTGACGCCCTTCAGCATCACGTACTCGAAGGTGATGAAGCGATTCGAGTGTTTACCGGCGTATCGCCAGCAGGCCTCCAGCAACTCTTCGATCGGGTGCATCTTGTTGATCGGCACGATGCGGTCCCTGAGCGGGTTGTTGGGCGCGTGCAGGCTGACCGCGAGCGAGACATTACATTCGTCGCCTAGCTTGTCCATGTTCGGCACGATCCCGGACGTGCTGACCGTCACGCGCCTGCGAGACAGGCCGAACGCCCAGTCGGAGATCAGCAGCTCCAGCACCGGCACAACCGCACGGTAGTTTGCCAGCGGCTCGCCCATACCCATGAAGACGACGTTGCTGACGGCCGGCTCGCCGTTCGGACGGCGCGGCAACGACGCCACCGCGTGACAGACCTGGTTGATGATCTCGGCCGCCGACAGGTTGCGATTGAAGCCCTGGGCCCCTGTCGCACAGAAAGCGCAGTCCAGCGCACACCCGACCTGCGATGAGATGCACAGCGTGCCGCGCGTCGATTCCGGGATGAACACGGTCTCGACCGCCTGGCCGAAGCCACTCTCGAACAGCCATTTGACCGTGCCGTCCGACGAGTCGTGACGGGAGATGATCTCCGGTGACGCAATACCCGCCGACTGCTTGAGCTTGTCCCGCAATGCCTTCGACAGGTCGGTCATTTCATCGAAGTCCCGGACGCCGCGCTGGTAGATCCACTGCATCAGCTGGCGGGCGCGAAACGGCTTTTCGCCGAGATCCGCAAAGAAGCGCTCGAGCTCGCCCTGCGGCAAGCCCAGCAACTCGGTCTTTGCGGTCCCGTCAGTCATATCGGTCGTCGGCTAGCGCGTGCGCGGGCAGACACCGTCGTCGCCAAAGAAAAAGGCGATCTCGACAGCGGCCGTCTCGGCGGCGTCCGAACCGTGAACGATGTTCTCCTCGATGCTGTCGGCAAAGTCTGCGCGGATCGTGCCCGGATCGGCATCGGCCGGGTTCGTGGCACCCATGATCTCGCGGTTCTTTGCGATGGCGCCCTCGCCCTGCAGCGCCTGTACGACGACAGGGCCTGACGTCATGTAGCTGACGAGGTCGTTGAAGAACGGGCGCTCTTTGTGAACGGCGTAAAAGCCCTCTGCCTGCTCTTTGGACAGGTGCATCATGCGCGCAGCAACGATTTCGAGACCCGCTTTCTCGAAGCGGCTGTAAATTTCACCAATCAGGTTCTTTTGAACGCCATCAGGCTTAATGATGGAGAGCGTCTGCTCAACGGCCATGCGAGTTTCCTTATTCGAAGAGTTTTGAAAGTGCTAAATGAGTAGAAAGACAAAAACCCGGTCACCCGGGTTTTTGGTTTAATCGGTAATTTTACGTGCCCGGGCGGGTCTGGGCAATGCGAGATCCGGCCAGTTTCGGGGCGCAACACCCGCAGGGTCAGACGGTAAAGCTCTCCCCGCAGCCGCATTCGCCGGCGATATTCGGGTTACGGAAGCTGAAGGCCTCGTTCAGCCCGTTCTTGACGAAGTCCACCTCGGTGCCGTCGACCAGCGGCAGTACGTCGGCATCGACCACGACCTTGACGCCTTTGTCCTCGAAGACGATGTCTGCCTCGTCAAGCTCGTCGGCGTAATTGACGACATAGGAATACCCGGAACAGCCGGTCTTCGTGATCCCGAGCCTGAGCCCGATGCCCTTGCCACGCGAATCGAGGTAGTTCCTGACGCGGGTTGCCGCGTTTTCTGTCAGTGAGATGGCCATAAGTCCGATTTGATTGTGCTTTCTACTCACCTAAGTTTCAGGGCTCGGAAACGCAATTTCAAGCGTTCGCGCTCACAGTTTACGCGCGAGCAGCGTTGCCGTATCTTCAAGAACCAGTATACGACCCGTTTTCTCGACCGGCACGGACAGGCGTCGCATTATGTCGGCCCCGAAAGGGCTTTCGAGCGTCGTCACGGGCTGCCCCTCGAGGTCTGAGCACAGCACCTCGGCAGCCGCGATCAGGTGCGGACAGCCCCGTACCCGGAAGCGCACCGTCTCGAGCCGACAATCGTGTGCCTCGGCGGAGAGTTCGACGCTGACACCCTGCGCGTCGATCCGGGCGCTCGGCCCCGTCGTGCTGCCGGCATGGGCGGGCGCTTTGAAGAGACTCCGCACCTCGCTTGAGTATGGATCGCCGGTCATGCGGCCGGCGCCAGCTGTCTCAGGCGGCTTACCGCGTCGACGTAAATGCTCGCCGCCTGCTCGACGTCCTCAATCGTCGACATCCGGCCGAAACTTACGCGAATGGCACCCTCGGCCTCGTCGTCCGAACGGCCCATCGAGCGCAACACATAGGACGGCTCCTGGTTTTTCGAGTTGCAGGCCGAGCCGGTCGCGACACACAGCGGTTCGAGATCGAGCAGCAGGCTTTCGCCGTCAACGTCGCCCACCGACACATTCACGATCCCGGGATAGTGCGCGGTCGGATGGCCATTGAGCAGCAGGCCTTCGACCCCCTTGATGCCGTCCCATAACGCTGCCCGCAATCGCGTCGCGTGCTCGAGGTCGCTGGCCTGCCTCTCACGCGCAATCTCGGCCGCCTTGCCTAACGCAATGATCAACGGCACGGGTAACGTGCCGGGGCGGAGGCTGCGCTGCTGGCCACCGCCGAAGAGCAGCGGCTCGACATGGCAACCCGGCCGGTCCGCGACGTACAGCGCGCCGATACCTTTCGGCCCATAGAACTTGTGGGCCGTCAGCGACAGCAGGTCGATGGGCATACGGCGAAGGTCGATCGGCAGCTTTCCGGCCGACTGCGCGGCATCAACGTGATACAGGACGTCGCGCGATCGGCACAGCTCGCCGATGGCCTCGATGTCCTGGACGACGCCGGTCTCGTTGTTCACGTGCATGATCGACACTAACTGCGTTTTTTCAGTCAGCGCCTGTTCGAGCAGATCGATGTCGAGCAGTCCATCGGGACCGGGGGCCAGCCAAGTGACGTCGAAACCCTCTTTCTCGAGCGCCTGGAACATGTCGGTGACCGCCTTGTGCTCGGTGGGCATTGTCACGAGGTGGCGCCCGCGATCGGCCCGGTAGCGGGCCGCGCCGGCGATCGCGAGGTTGTCGGCCTCGGTCGCTCCCGACGTCCAGATGAGTTGACCGGGCTCGCAACCCAACAGCGATGCAACCTGCTCGGCCGCGGTCGCCACGCGCGCGGCGCTGAGTCGGCCCGCCCGGTGCACCGACGACGGATTGGCGATTGCGGTCTCGTCGCACAGCGCCTCCGACAGCGCTTGCGCGACGCCGGGATCAATCGGCGTCGTCGCCGCATAGTCGAGGTAGATCGGAGACTCGCTCATGACTAGCGGGCTCGCGTCCTGTCGATCGCCGTCAACACGCCGCGCAGGATGTTCAGTTCATTCTTGTCCGGTCGCGCGCGGATGAACAACCGTCGCAGCCTGCGCATCAGGTGGCGCGGGTTGTCCGGGTCCAGGAAGTTCACGTCGCGCAGCACGCTCTCGAGATGCGTGTAGAAATGCTCCAGTTCTTCGCCGGTAGCCGGCTCCGCCTCACTCTCAAACTCCGGTACCGGCTCGGCCAGTGTCGCGCGAATTTCGTAGGTCAGAACCTGCACGGCCATGGCCAGGTTCAAGGAGCTGAAGTCCGGGTTGGTCGGGATATTGAGCAGCACATCGCAGTGGTCGAGGTCGTCGTTCGACAGGCCGGACTTCTCCGGCCCGAAAACAGCGGCGACCTTGCCACGCTCCGACTCCTGCAGGAGCCTCACGGCGCATTCGCGTGGGTACATCGTGGGCCAGCGAAGCGCCCGGGACCGGGCGCTGGCCGCGGCGACGTAGACGCAATCCGTCAGCGCATCGGCCAGGGTCGTATGTACCGTCGCATTCTCGAGCACGTCATCGGCGCCGGAGGCGCGAGCCGTGGCGTCCTCATGCGGGAAGTGACGCGGATTGACGAGCGCCAGCTCGGACAGGCCCATGTTTTTCATGGCCCTGGCGACGGCACCGATATTTCCCGGGTGCGTGGTTCCAACTAGAACGATTCGTATCGACATATCTGGTGAGGGAACATATCTGGAAAGGTACGAGGCAAGTCCGGTATTCTACCGCCGCGGCGATTGGCCGCATGAGTTCTTTATACAAAGTACCGGATTATGCATGCACTGCTAAACGTCGCGGTGATGGCGGCGCGGCGCGCCGGCAACGCGCTGATGAGATATCAGGTCAACCTCGAGAAGCTCAAGGTTGAGGTCAAGGGGCATAACGATTACGTCAGCGAGGCCGACCGCAAGGCCGAAGAGATCGTGATCGACGTCATCCACAAGCATTATCCGGATCACGCCATCCTCGGCGAGGAGTCAGGCAGCATCGGCGAGTCAGACACGGTCTGGATCATCGACCCGCTGGATGGCACCACCAATTTCCTGCACGGCTTCCCGGTCTTTTGCGTATCGATCGGCGTCCAGGTCAAGGGTCGCATCGAGCATGCTGTCGTTTACGACCCCAGCCGACAGGAAATCTTCGCAGCCTCCCGCGGCTCCGGCGCAACCCTCGACGGCCGCAAGATTCGCGTCAGCGGACGGGCTGACCTGAAGCAGGCACTGATCGGCACCGGCTTCCCGTTCCGGCAGGCCGAATCCGAGATGGACCCCTATCTCGACATGCTGAAGAAAATCCTCAAGCATTCATCGGGTATCCGCCGTCCGGGTGCCGCCGCGCTCGACCTCTGCTACGTCGCCTGCGGCAGGCTGGACGGATTCTGGGAAACCGGCCTCGCACCGTGGGACCTCGCAGCCGGCAGCCTGATCATCCGCGAAGCCGGCGGCATCATCAGCGGCCTGGACGGCAGCGAAGACTACATGGAGACGGGCCACGTCCTGACCGGCTCCCCGAAGATCTACTCGGCACTGGCCAGAACCTGCGCCAACGAAATCCGAACCCTCACAGCCAAATAAGCCAGTCGCTGGCGCAATCCTTTGGAATCGACGAGGCGTCGACTGGATACCACAAATCTCAAGAAAGTCCTGAGGTGGTTCAAGGCAAGGCGAAGTTCGCCGCGAGAGCGGAGCGTACACGCGAGTACGTGAGCATTTCGGGGCGAGCTTCAACGCGGCCTTGGGCCGCCTCAGGACTTTCCCGTGTAGATGCGAAAGCGGAGCGTACACGCAAGTACGTGAGCATTTTGCGGCGTTCTTCAACGCCGCATCGAAGCAGCTCAGCGCTTTCTAGGGAAGATCGTCTACTAGTTCTGGGTCTTTTACCGGCTCTGCCAGATCCTGAGCACTGACCCCAAGCAACAAGGCCGTCGCGCTGGCCGTATAAATCGACGAATACGTACCCACGATGATGCCGACAATCAACGCCGTCGAGAACGGGCCGATGGACTCGCCACCGAGCAGCAGCAACGCGAACAACACGAGCAGTGTCGTCAGGCCCGTGATGATGGTTCGAGCCAGCATCTCGTTGATCGAGATGTTCATCGACTCCTCCGCCGGCATGCCGCGGTACTTGAAGAAGTTTTCGCGAATCCTGTCGAAGGCGACGACGGTATCGTTCAACGAGTAACCGATGACCGCCAGCACGGCGGCCACGACGGTCAGGTCGAACGGTAACTGGAAGATCGAGAAGAAGCCGATCGTAATGATGACGTCATGCGTCAGCGCAGCGACCGCGCCGGCAGCGAACTTCCACTGGAAGCGGAACATGACGTAAGCAAAGATCATCATCAGCGCGAAGATCATCGCGAGACCGCCCTGGTTCGCGAGCTCGCTGCCGACCTGCGGGCTGACGGACTCCACACGACGCAGGTCGACTGACTTGCCGCCCACCTCCAGCGCCTGCTGCAGCTCGGCCCGGATTTCGCTCTGATCCGTCTCCGGCTGCGGCGGCAGACGTACCAGCACGTCATTGTCTGCGCCAAACAGCTGGACCTGGGCATCCTCGAAGCCCGCCGTCAGCAGGTTGCCTCGAATCGCATCGAGATCCGCCGCGTCTTCGTAGCCGACCTCGAGCAGGATGCCACCCGTGAAGTCGATGCCGAAATCCAGGCCGCGCGTCGACAGCGACACGATTGACGCAACGACGACGATGGCCGAAATCACCCACGCGATGCTACGACGTGACTTGCCGAGAAAATCGATGGAGGTTTTTTCTTTGATTAGCCGCATGGTTTCGATTCCTACACCGGCAGTGTCTTGAGCCGGCGTCCGCCAAACGCGAGGTTAACGATCGCGCGCGTGCCAATGATCGACGTGAACATGGACGTCACGATGCCGATGGTCAGCGTGATGGCAAAGCCCTTGATCGGACCGGTACCGAAGGCGAACAGCACGATCGCAGCGATCAGCGTCGTGATGTTGGCGTCAGCGATCGATGACAGCGCCTTCTCATAGCCGGAATGGATCGCGCCTTGTGCCGTGTTGCCTGCCGATAACTCCTCGCGTATTCGTTCGAAGATCAGCACGTTCGCGTCAACCGCCATACCGACGGTCAGGACGATGCCGGCAATGCCGGGCAGAGTGAGCGACGCGCCCAGCATCGACAGCACAGCGACGATAAAGACGAGATTCGAAAACAGCGCAACGTTCGCGACCATGCCGAACCACCGATAGTAGAACGCCATGAACACGACGACGGCGAGGAAGCCGATCTGGATGGCATTGAAGCCTCGCTCGATGTTGTCCTGACCGAGGCTCGGGCCGATGGTTCTCTCGTCGATCTTGTACACCGGCGCGGCGAGCGCACCCGCCCTGAGCAGCAGCGCGAGGTCACGCGCCTCTAACGCATTCAGGCCGGTGATCTGGAAACGATCCTTGAAGATGCCGTTGATCGTCGCCGTGTTGATGATCTCTTCGGTCTTGACGGTGCGCTGCTCGGCGACACCGTCGACCATGATCGTCTCCCGGCTCGTCTCGATGAACAACGTCGACATCGGCTTCTTCAGGTTTTCCTGCGTCGTCTTGAACATTCTATCGCCGCCGGCGGCGTCGAGCGTGATAAACACGGCCGCCTGGCCTTCGGAGAAGCCGGACTCGGCGTCGATGATCTGGTCGCCGGACGCAATGACCTCGCGCTTCAGGACCTGCGACGGCTCCGTGCCGCGACCCGGATAGGTTCTCGAGCCGCGCTCGTTACCCGACAGGTCGACGAGCCGGAATTCCAGCGTCGCCGTGGCCGTCAGGATCTTGTCGAGCTGTGTCGGATCCTGCACGCCGGGCAGCTGCACGACGATGCGGTCCGAGCCCTGGCGCTGCACGAGGGGCTCGGCGACGCCGAGTTCGTTGACGCGATTCCTGAGCGTCGTGATGTTCTGTTCGATCGACAGGTCCTGGCGCGCCTTGATCTGCTCTTCGGTCATGCGAACCGTGATCGAGCGGCCGTCGGTGGCCTCACTGATGATCAGGTCCTGGTCCGCCTCCCGAATGGCGCTGGCCGCCGCGTCGAGATTGTCGGCATTCGCCAGCCTTACTCGAATCACCTGGTTGTCGAGCTCGGCCCGCGCGCGGATGCGCGCGTCGCGCATGCGCTCGTCGATGTCTCGCTCGTAGGCCGCAAGCCGTGACTCGATGGCGGACTGCATGTCGACTTCGAGCAGGACGTAGACGCCGCCGCGCAGGTCGAGGCCGAGGCTCATCGGATTGAGACCCAGCAGCCGGATCCAGTCCGGCAGCTTCGGCGCCAGCGTCAGGGCGACGTTGGTCGTGCGCCGGTAGTTGTCGCGCAACAGATCACCGGCGACACGCTGCGGCTCCTTTTCTTCGAAACGAATGACCGCGCGACCGTCGGCGATATAGGCCGCCTCGGGCGCGATACCGGCGTTCTCGACGACGCGGACATACTCTTCAAGCTGCGAAGACGTGACGTCAGCACCGTCTCGCTGGGCCAGCTGCACGGCCGGCGCACTGCCGTAAATATTCGGCAGTGCGAGGATGATGCCCGCGACGAGTATCGTCAGGACAAGCGCGTTGAGCCAGGCCGGGTACTTGTTCATCGCGCTCAGGCTTCTTCCATCGTGCCTTTCGGAACGACCTGGGACACGCTGGCCTTCTGGATCTTGATCTCGGTGTTGTCTGCGATCTGTACGACGGCGTAGTGCTCGCTGACGCCGGTGATCTTGCCGAGAATACCGCCGGCGGTCATGATCTCGTCGCCAACCTTAAGTGCAGATACGAGTTCTGTGTGCGCCTTCTGCTTTTTCTGCTGAGGACGAATCAGAAGGAAGTAGAAGGCACCGAAGATGACGATCATCGGGAGCAGGAAACCAAACGGATCGGCTTGCGGAGCCGCCTGCGCGTAGGCGTTCGAAATGAAAAAGTCCATGAGTCTGTTTCTTCTGTTTGAGCGTACTTGTGGCGGGCGACGGTCGCCCGAAAAAATCAGCGCGCAATTATGGCACAGAGGGCCAGAGCTATGGGCGCTTTTGGCAAAGCCAAGCTTGCCGGGCCTCAGGCGAAGGTTTCGCGAACCTCTTCGTACAGCGAAGACAGGCTGCCGTCTTCGATGGCGGCCCGGATCTTAAGCATAAGCTGCTGATAATAATAGAGATTGTGCAAGGTCGCGAGGCGCGGACCCAGGATCTCACCGCATTTCTCGAGATGTCTCAGGTACGCGAGGCTGTAATTCTGGCAGGTATAGCAGCCGCAGTCCGGGTCCGGCGGGGACGTGTCGTCGGCGTAACGGGAATGGCGAATCTTGACGACACCGCGTGATGTGAACAGTTGGCCATTGCGGGCATGGCGCGTCGGGATCACGCAATCGAACATGTCCACACCGCGCATGACGGCCTCGACAATGTCTAAAGGAAATCCGACACCCATGAGGTAGCGGGGTTTGTCCGCCGGCAGCAACGGCGCCGTGAAGTCCAATACCTCGTTGCGTTCATGCTCGGGCTCGCCGACCGCGAGCCCGCCGATCGCGTAACCGTCGAAGTCGAGGCGCATCAGCCCTTCGGCAGACGCCCGCCGCAGGGGTTCGTAGATCCCGCCCTGCACGATGCCGAATAGCGCCTCGCCGCGTCCCGGCTCGTCAGACTTCAACGCATCGAAGCGTTTGCGGCTGCGATCGGCCCAGCGCAACGACAGCTCCATCGACGAACGAGCCTCGGCCTCGCTGGCGGGATACGGCGTGCACTCGTCGAAGATCATCGTTACATCGGCGTTCAGCTCGTGCTGAACCTCCATCGAACGCTCGGGGGTCAGCAGGATCCGGTCGCCGTTGACGGGTGACTGGAATTCCACACCGTCCTCTGTGAGCTTGCGCATGTCGGCGAGCGAGAACACCTGGAAGCCCCCGGAGTCCGTCAGTATCGGTCCGTGCCAATTCATGAACTCGTGCAGGCCGCCGTGCTTGCGGATGATCTCGGTGCCTGGTCGCAGCATCAGGTGGAAGGTGTTTCCGAGGATGATGTCGGCACCCGCCTCCGCGACCTCCTCCGGCGTCACGCTCTTGACGGTGCCGTAGGTGCCGACCGGCATGAACGCCGGCGTCTCAACGCTGCCGCGCCGAAAATGCAACCGGCCGCGCCTCGCATTGCCGTCTTTTGCCAGCAGTTCCAGCTTCATCGATCGTCGCCCCGTGTTAGGAAC
The DNA here is from genome assembly GCA_030066655.1 of Woeseiaceae bacterium. GTDB lineage: Bacteria > Pseudomonadota > Gammaproteobacteria > Steroidobacterales > Woeseiaceae > UBA1847. The sequence continues at coordinate 18,616 of JASJBE010000101.1, forward strand.
ATCGCGTCGCCGTAGCTGAAAAAACGATACGCCTCTTCGACAGCATGTCGATAGCCCGCGAGGATGCGCTCTCGACCGGCAAACGCAGAGACGAGCATCAACAGAGACGACTTTGGCAAATGGAAGTTTGTGACCATCGCGTCCACGCTCTTGAAATCGTAGCCCGGCATGATGAACAACTCGGTCTCATCGGAATATGGCGCGATAGTGCCGCTGGCAGAGGCCGCCTCGAGCGAGCGTACCGCCGTCGTGCCGATGGCGACCACCCGACCGCCCCTTTCCCGCGTCCGGCGCACGGCGTCGGCGCATTCCTCGCTGACGACCACCCGCTCACTGTGCAGGCGATTGGCCTCGATGTCTTCGTGACGCAATGACTGGAACGTACCGGCCCCGACGTGCAGCGTAACGTACGCATGCTCGATCCCGGCGTCGAGTGTCTCCTGCATCAGCGCTTCGTCGAAATGCAGTCCGGCGGTCGGCGCCGCGACGGCACCCGGATCGTTCGCGTACACGGTCTGGTAGCGATCCCGATCTGACTCGTCGGCTTCTCGTTCGAGGTATGGCGGCAGTGGCACCTCGCCGTGCTTGTCGAGAAAAGGGAGTAACGATTCAGAGAACGTCAGCGCGTACAAGGATCCCTGCCGTCCGTCGACCGTGGCGCTGAGGCCGTGGTCAAACTCCAGCATCGAGCCGGGTTTGGGCGACTTGCTTGCGCGGATGTGCGCGAGCGCCGTGTTCTCCTCTTCGATACGCTCGACCAGCAGTTCGATGCGCCCGCCTGTGGCCTTGCGCCCGTACAGCCGGGCCGGGATCACGCGCGTGTCGTTGAACACCAGCAGGTCACCGGGGTTCAGGACCTTCGGCAAATCGAAGAAGTGCCGGTCGACGATGCCGTCGCCCAGGTCCAGCAGCCGGCTGTCGCGTCGCTCAGCCGGCGGGAACTTCGCGATCAGCGAATCGGGCAGGTGATAGTCGAAGTCGTCTATGCGCATGGGCGCGCATGGTAACAAAGCCATGCGC
>JASJBE010000102.1 GCA_030066655.1 Woeseiaceae bacterium
GATTCCCAGCGTATCGCCAGAGTTTATCCCCAGCGTGTCGCCAGAATTGATGCCCAGCGTATCGCCAGAGTTTATCCCCAGCGTGTCGCCAGAATTAATTCCCAAAGTATCCCCGGAATTTATTCCTGCGACGACACTAGTCTCAACATCAGACATGACGACGTGGGGTAATAGTATTGCAGTTAGCGTCGCTCCTAGAGTGCAAAGCCCTCTAGCGCCTCTTGCGGTTCCCATTTTTCGCTCCTAAAAGTTGGCTCCAACCAACAAACAGAAAGTGAATCCTTCCTCTCCAATGGAATATTCGCTTTCTCTCGCTCTAGCCTGAATACAGCCTCAGGCCCTTTCCTATATTCTTTTTCGTCCCCTTAAATAGCAACCCCTATTTCGGCTGATCACACTCAGCGCTTCGAGGTACCTAATCTGTCTTCCAAAACATCTCGTAGTGATTTCCGCTCGTCTGCAGTTTCGACGTAGTGAACCATGTAGACACCGGTGTCTTTGATCTCAGCTGTGTCATCGGGAACACTGTTCGTTGAAAACCAGACGTCGATTTCTTCCAACAAAGCCTGCCCTTTTACTTTTATGTAAGCGTCAAATCTCTTGATTACGTCATCGGTACAGCCATCATCGGCGAAAACCATCCGGTCAAAGTAACCACTGCCCTCCATTTCTTTGTCAATATTCTTTGCAGCGGTGGAGAAGACACGATATCCGACTTCCCCTAATCTAGTAATGAACTCCGGCGACAGAGCAGAAAAGTTGTAATCCCGTCGGACTGCTTTATATCTACCTTCCACTTCGATAACGGCACCTGAGGTCATTAGCTCATTTAGCATTTGCCTGGGTGCCATATCCCCGCTGTATTCCCTGACCAGATTTACAAAAGTCTTTCCGTCTGACTCCACTCCCTCGTAGGGCAATTCGAGAGGAATCCCATATGGTCCTGTGTATTTCGGGTCCGAGTACCAACCAGTTAGAACTCTTTCAGGCCTTGAGGTCCGCTTCCGTGTTGGACTAGCCTCAAGAGTCCGATCAATAACACTTTTTACTTCTTTTCTTGTTAGTCCCGTCAGTATGGCAATTCGAGATTTGTTAATCGTACCGGACTCTTCGAAATGCCTTATCGCGGTCTCTACGTAAACCTCCTTTGCTACCTCCGAAAAATCCGCGTGCGTAATTCCCTGTGCCATCAGCAGCCGAATGAGCGGCTTTAACATCAGTGCAATAGCCCTAGATAGGCTTTCTTTGACTGACTGACTCATTAAGAACCCATTAATAGGCAATATGTAAAGTACATCGGAGGCTTGCCTGTTGCAACAATAAATTACGCGCGATTGTTTACGATGAAAGCGTTTGCGGCAACATCTGGACAGTGAGTTGAGAGCGCTACCTAACTGCGTTTCTTGGAATATTGTTAAACTTATTGTTTTTGCGGATTTTTATAACTACGGAAACTCGCAGAATGTGGACCCGGCACCGGTATTATCTTCTTATGTGAAGAAGATATGCGAGGAATTAGGCTGGCTCGGAGGATGGAAATCTGACAGGAAGGGAGCGGCAATCGTCAAGACGCCAATTTTACCACTTGAAGTCCTTATCTTTCCCTAAGTCTTCGAAATAGAAAACGCCGACAGCCAAGGTGCTAGTTTCGTCGTGATTAGGATCATCTTCATACAACGTTTCATAAGCCATAAAGAGATCATCGATCGATTCAGCGAAGTCTACTATTCTGTCGCCGGCAATCCGTTTCAATCTTGGAACATCAGACTTTCTGACGGATTGAGTGTAAGCAACCCGTTGCCTCCAGCCATCAGCATTCTCTAAATTCGAATTGTGCTCGACAGTTGTCAGCAATGGATAGACAGCATGAATCAGGGACGTTATCAGGCTGTCATGATCCTCGTCCGCCGCGAATGTTCTTTTCTCGACTTTGAGTCTACCATTCGGCAGTTCAGAGATAGCTCCGAATCTCTTCAGCTCCGTTCTCATCGCGCCGGGAGGAACATCACCACCGTATTTCTTGACGAGCCTCGAGAAGCTTTGATTATCCTCGGAGAAACTCAAGTCCCGCGGCGCCCCAGCGTCATCTGTAAATTCTGGATCTGCATGCCAATGGTGGAGAACATCCCATAGGGGTGTAGCTTTGACGGAAAACTCAGTATCGCCTTTCTCGATATTGTCCCTGATCCGGCGCACTTCCTTTCGAGTCAGACCAGTCATCACCGCTACACGCGAAATATTTGTCGGCCGGCCCCGAAGCCCAAAGTCTGAGCTAGCAACGTCAACGAACGCCATCTTGGAAACTTCAGCGAACTCCCGGTAACCAACACCGAAGCGAAGTAAAATTCGCGCAATCGGCCTTAAAACAACCAGGAAGGCGCTGAGGATTTGCCGGTTAATCTCGTCTTGCATGGAGCGGCAATATAGTTTCACTGGGAAAAATTATCCAACCATAAAAGCGTAATGGGAAAAATCGCCCAAGCGTAACCATATTTTCATTTACGGCACTATGTGGATAACCCTCCGGAACCACTAGAAAGGGAAATTTAACTCTAACGTTCGGGTTTGGAGAACAGCTGCGCTTTGGCTTCGTTTCTGGCAGCTAGTTTCCCGAGACTATCTTCGCGAACTGCTCCGCATCGAGCGTTTCAACGCCGAGCGACTCGGCCTTCGAAAGCTTTGAACCGGCCTTCTCACCATAAACAAGATAGTCGGTTTTTCCGGAAACACTACCCGATACTTTTCCGCCGAGCTGCATGATTAGCGCCTTCGCTTCGTCACGAGTCATATCCGGTAACGTGCCGGTTACCACAACCGTCTTGCCGGAGAACGGACCGTCTGCCGGAGCCTGTTGCGGCTCCCTGTCGGGCCATGCAACACCGCGTTCGCGCAGCCCGCGAATAACCTCAAGGTTATGTGGCTCGTCCAGGAAATGCCGGATGCGCATTGCGACGATCGGCCCGACGTCGGGGACGTTCTGAAGCTCCTCTTCCGGTGCGTCGACAATCCCTTCTAGCGTGCCGAAGTGATTCGCAAGTGATCGCGCCGTCGATTCTCCGACCTCGCGAATTCCCAACGCAAATAGAAAGCGCTCGAGCGTTGTTGCCCTGCTCTTATCGATGGCGGCGATTACATTCGCGGCAGACTTCTCGCCCATACGTTCGAGCCCCGACAGCGTCTCGAGATCCAGCGAATAGATCTCGGCCGGTGTATGCAGCATTTCCTGTGCGACCAGTTGCTCAATGAGCTTTGCACCTAGACCTTCAATATCCATCGCTTTGCGCGAGACGAAGTGCTTCAGCGCCTCTGTCCTCTGTGCCTCGCAGATGAGGCCGCCGGTGCACCGAGCAACAGCCTCTCCGTCTTCTCTTACAACAGCGGAGTCACAGACCGGGCAGCGTTCCGGCAAACTTACCGTCTCGGCGCCGTCCGGTCGCTTGCTCGTAATGACCGAGGCCACTTCAGGAATGACATCCCCCGCTCGCCTCACGACGACGGTGTCGCCGACGCGCACATCCTTTCTGTGCAGTTCATCGATGTTGTGCAGCGTCGCATTGCTGACGGTGACGCCTCCAACGAATACCGGCTCGAGACGTGCGACGGGTGTCAGGGCGCCGGTGCGGCCGACCTGGAACTCAACCGCCTTGACGACCGTCAGCTCTTCCTGCGCCGGAAACTTGTGCGCGATCGCCCAACGCGGCGCCCTAGACACGAAACCCAACTCGCGCTGCAGCGCGAAGTTGTCGACTTTGTACACGACTCCGTCGATGTCGTAGCTCAACGCGTCCCTTCGATCGCCGATGTCCTTATAAAAGTCCAGGCAACCCTCGACGCCACTCACCCGTTTTCTCTCAGGGCAGACCTTGAAGCCCCAGTCTTGCAACTGCAGCAGCACCTCGCTGTGCGTCTCGGGCATCTCGCCGTTTTCGACAAATCCCGTCGAGTACACATAAATATCCAGCGGCCGGGACGCTGTCAGTTTAGGGTCGAGCTGGCGCAGACTTCCGGCCGCAGCGTTACGTGGATTGACGAAGGTCTTCTCCCCGCTTTCCCGCGCCGCCGCGTTGTAGGCCTCGAATCCGGCGCGCGGCATGAATACCTCACCGCGAACCTCGAGTACGTCGGGAAAATCATCCCCTCGAATTCTCAATGGAATCGACTCGATCGTCCGCGCGTTATGCGTGACGTCCTCACCGGTAGTCCCGTCACCGCGTGTCGCGGCGACCTCGAGCACGCCATTGACGTACATGAGGCTGATCGCAGCGCCATCGAGCTTTGGTTCCGCGGCGTATTCGATCTCGCCGTCGGCCAGGTCGAGCCGCTTTCGGACACGCTGGTCGAAGTCGCGGAGTTCCTCTTCGGAAAACGCGTTGTCCAGCGACAACATCGGCAGCCTGTGTGTCACCGTGCTGAAGCCGGCGATGGGTTTGTCGCCAACTCGCTGGGACGGCGAATCGGAAGTGATGAGTTCGGGGTGATCAGCTTCCAGGCTCTGCAGTTCGCGCATCAAGCGGTCGTACTCGATGTCGGGAATCTCCGGATCATCGAGCACATGATAGAGATAGCTGTGATGACGCAGCTGCTCCCTTAACGCCTCCAGTCTTTCCTGCACACTGCTCATCAGCGATGACGCTGCGCGTCAGGCGGCGTGATTGTCGTGTTCGAACTGGATGACTTCCTCGCGCATGTACCGCTCTCGCTGGATACTGAGTGTGCTGCCTGATTCATCCAGCAGTTCGCCATTCAGTGCCTGCGTTATCGTTCGCGCGGACTCAATCATCATGTCGAAGGCTTCGGCGCCCTCCAGCGGACCCGGCAGTACGAGGAACAGACTGATGCCCGGAATCGACTGCTCCTTGATGTTCTCCAGGTCGAAACTGCCGGGTTCAACCAGACTGGCTGCGCTGAAGATCGTCGCTTCGTCGTCGTCGCCATCGATGCGATGAAAGATGCCGAACTTGCCGTGGCGCATGCCGATTCCGCGCAGGCTCAGGATCAGGTCGTCACCGCGAAATGAACCTCGTTCCCGAGCTACGATCCTGAGCGTTACGATCTTCTGCGGAGACGGTTCTGCCGCCGGTTCGTCGTCATCGTCGACCAGCATCGGCTCTTCTTCGATCTCGACAAAGTCTTCGGTTTCCGCCGGCGCACTGTCAGTGAACGATTCGACGTCGTCGTCCGCGGACAGTTGAGGTTCTACTCGACTGCCTCCCGTATCGACGGACGGACCGGAGGCCTTCATACGGCCATAGAAGTAGATACCGACGACGACTACGATCCCCGATATCAACAACAACCAGCGAAGACCATCCATTCAGGTGTCTCTCTTTACGACGTAGCGAGCGCTCAGCTGGCCGCCATTTTGACAGCCTCGTCGATATCCACCGACACGAGCCGTGACACACCCGGCTCCTGCATCGTGACGCCTGTCAACTGCCGGGCCAGCTCCATCGTCACCTTGTTATGCGTGATGAAAATGAACTGCACTTTGTCCGACATCGAACTGACGATGTCGCAGAAGCGGCCGACGTTGGCGTCGTCGAGCGGCGCATCGACCTCATCGAGCAGACAGAACGGAGCCGGGTTCAGCTCGAAGATCGCAAACACCAGCGCGACGGCAGTCAGCGCTTTCTCACCACCGGACAACAGGTGGATCGTGCTGTTGCGTTTGCCCGGCGGTCGCGCCATCACGGTGACGCCCGCTGACAACGGATCGTCTCCGGTCATCTCCAGATAGGCATGCCCGCCGCCGAACAATTTCGGGAACAGTCGCTTGAAGCCGGCGTCGACGTTCGTATACGTCTCGCGGAAACGTGAGCGCGTTTCCCTGTCGATTTTCCGGATCGCATTCTCGAGCGTCTCCAGCGCGTCCATCAGGTCGGTCAGCTGCGAGTCGAGGTACTCTTTTCGTTCGGACTGCTCTTTGAACTCATCGATCGCCGCAAGGTTGATCGGACCGAGGCGATCAATACGGCGACGAATTTTCTCGAGATTTTCTTCCCAGTCGGCGATAGACGCCGTCTCGTCCATCTCTCTCATCAGCGCTTCGAGCTCAAAGCTCGTTTGCGCCAACTGATCCGCAACGCCTTCTCGTCGAACCCGGATCTCCTGCAGAGACATCTCAGCCTCGGTGACGGCAGAACGAGCGCCCTCGACCGTCTGCTCAATCTCCATCCTGTTTTGCTCATGGCCGCGCAGTTCGGTTTCCACGTTCTCAACCCGGCGCCGGGCCTCCGCCAGTGTTTGCTCCACGGCCACCCGCTTCTCGAGATGCTCTGCAAGTCGGCCCTTGTTGGCTTCCAGCGGGGCTGCACTGCTTTCAAGCTGGTGTCGAATCTGCTCGCGACGCTCGGAGAACTGTCTCAGCTGCGACTGCATGCGCGCGAGGTTCTGAGCCGCTGACTCCTTACTGGAGCGTCGGCTCTCAAACTGGATCGTAATCGTCTGGACAGCCTGCTGATCCTCGTTCGCCTGCTCCCGCACACGCCGAAGCTCCGATCGGAGTTGCTCGCGCGACGTTTCCATTGCGGCGCGTTGCTCGCCCAGTTCCTCAAGGGCGTCTTTGGCCTGGCTGAAGTTACTCTGGGACTCGCGCAGCTGGTCCTCGGCGGTAATCCGCTCGTCCTCCAGCTGTTTCGCCTCCTCTTTCAGGGCCACACGGCGGGCTTGTGCCTGGTCCAGCTGGTACTTCGCCGAATCGAGCGCCGACTTGGTCTCTGAGTACTCGTTTAGCAACGCGCCGGCATCTTTCTGCATCGCCTCGCGCCGTTCCTCGAGCTGTGCGAGTCGATTCCGACCATCTCGCTGCAGCTTGGTTGCACTCTCCAGGCGGGCGGTGAGCTCACGAATCTCTTCTTTGAGACGTCGCATGTCGTGCTCGCGCGACAGGATGCCGGCCTGGGCATCACGATCACGGGAGACGCGCAGCCAGCCCTCAGCCAGCCAGATGCCATCGCGCGTGACAACGGACTCTCCGTCTCCGAGCGAATCGCGTATGGAGATCGCGTCGTTCAGGTTTTCAGCCGTGCGTACCTTGCCGAGCAGGCTCGGGATCATGCCCGGTGCACTGCTGACCTTGACCGCCAGCGTGCCGATCTCGCCCGGCTTAAATGTCGACGAATCGCTTTCCTGAAGCAGCGTCAGACGCCCGCTTCTCAGCGCACTGATGCTGTTCGTTGCCGGCTCGAGGCTCGTGACACAAACGGCCTGCAGGTATTCACCCAGTACCGTTTCGACCGCCCTCTCCCAGCCATCCTCAACATTGAGTGCCTGTGCAACACGGCGGCCGTCCGACAGCTCCGCGCTGTCCAGCCACTCCTGAACCGATTCGTCACCCTCGCCGAGCGCCGCTTTTTGCAGCGCTTCCAAGGACGCATACTTGCCCTGCGCTCCCTGCAGCGAAACACGACGCTCCTCGGCGAGGTGGGTCAGCTTCTTGTCCTGATCGCGCAGCTTGCGGATGCTTTCGGCCGTGTCGGCGAGGTGCCTTTCGAACTCCTCGCGAGCCTGCCGCTGCTTCTGCTCGCGAACCACGAGTCCGTCGTAGTTCTCTGTCAGCGACTCTCGCTGGGTATCGGCCTGCGCCTCGACGATCTTCTGGCTGCGCTCGCCCAGGCTATCGAGCCTCGACTGGATCTGCTCGGCGCGCGTCGATTCGACGTTAGCCAGCTGTTGCTGCCGGTTCAGATCTGCTGAGTACTCATCCCAGCGGGCCTGCCATTCCGCTAATGCCGCTTCGGCCTTTTCGAGCGAGGCCTGCGACGACTCGTGTTGCGCCTTCGCCTGCTCCAGGCCCGGAACCAGTTCGTTCAGCGTCAGGTCGAGCTGAGCAATCTCAGACTGGTCCTTGTTGATGTGTTCTTCGATTTCGGCAGCGCCAGCCTTGGCCTGCTCAAGATCCAGCTCCTGGCGCTCTCGTAATTCCTCGGCATGCTCGATCGATTGTTCAAGTCGGGCAATCTCGGAGCCCACCTTGTAAAACTGGCCCTGGACCTCGTTGAATGCGTCGTTCTTTTCGCTGAGCTGGTCGCGGGTTTCCTCGATCTGCGCCTCCAGCCTGCGCTGGTCCGCTATCGCGGATTCGAGCCGGGTCTTTCTTTCGGACAGCTTTGCCTTTGCGGCACTGGCCTTCTCATCGAGATCGCTCGTCTTCAGTGCGAGCAGCTCGGCAGCCGTACGACGTTCTTGCTCCTTGTACTTGCCGTAGCGTTCGGCGGTCTTCGCCTGCCGGTCGAGATGCTTAAGCTGTTTCTCGACTTCCTCCAAGACATCCTGCAATCGGTCGAGGTTTTCTTTCGTGTGCTTGATCCGGTTCGACGTCTCCCGGCGCCGCTCCTTGTATTTGGAGATCCCGGCCGCTTCTTCGAGGAAGACACGCATTTCTTCCGGCTTCGCCTCGATCAGGCGCGAGATCATGCCCTGCTCGATGATCGAGTAGCTCCTCGGGCCCAGGCCGGTGCCTAAGAATACGCCCGTGATGTCCTTGCGCCGGCAGCGCGTGCCGTTCAGGAAGTAGGTCGAAATGCCGTCGCGGGTCACTTCGCGGCGGATCGAGATCTCGGCGTATTTCGCGTACTGGCCCTCCAGCGTCGTCTCGCTGTTATCGAACAGGAGCTCGACCGAGGCCGTGCCGACGGGCTTGCGGGCGCTCGAGCCATTGAAAATGACGTCCGTGATCGAGTCGCCGCGCAGGCGGCTCGCGGAGCTCTCACCCATGACCCAGCGGACAGCATCGATCACGTTCGATTTGCCACACCCGTTGGGCCCAACGACGCCGACGAGGCTCGAGGGAAAGGTAATGGTTGTGGGGTCTACGAACGACTTGAAGCCGGCGAGCTTGATTTTGCTAAGACGCATG
>JASJBE010000017.1 GCA_030066655.1 Woeseiaceae bacterium
CGACTTTGCGCTTCGAAGCCTTCTTGCGTGACTTCTTCTTGGTAGCCATAAATTTTCTCCGTGTCGGGTACCCGGCGTTGAGTATATACATAACAAGTAAAAAATCCAGCAACCTACTGATGCATAAGACAGCTTTGAAAACCGTCGCAAACAAAGTGTGATTTCGTTCTCGGCCAGCGTAATTTCGACGGCAGTTTTTTTGCGTCGAAAAACGATCGTTCCGCGCGAATTCTAAGCGGCGAAAACGATGTGCCTGGTGACACTGTGCAAGGCTTCTTCGCGAGCGAATCTTGCGATGACTTACAAGTTCTTGAAACAACGAGTGATGGTTCTAAGTCCGGCAATATCGAGTGTATGCCGGCGCAGCTGCGATGCGTTTTTACTCTGTGAATACCGTGTAAAGCGGTATATCCCAACGGTTTAGCGCGATCTCTTCAACCTGTTGGCATGAAAAAGACAAGCCAACGAGTTTAGGTTTTTTCCAGCCAGTAAATCGATTCTGGAAATGAAAGCAGCGGTCGTAGTAACCGCTGCCCATACCAACACGATGTCGATTGCTGTCGAACGCAGTGAGTGGAGTAACGACGACGTCGAGTTGTCTCGCGTCGATCCGTGACTCATTTACCGGTTCGAAAATGCCGAAGGACCGGGTCTCGATTCGGCTGTCAGGTCGCAGTGAGCAGAACTGAAGGTGATCACGATCATCGATCACCGGCGCGAAAATTTCTTTTTTCGCGCGCCAAGCGCGCAAAATGATTTCGTCTGTATCGACTTCGTCCCAGGTCGACAGATAGATCCCGATGCGTTCTGCAGAGAAGAAAAACCTCGATCGCAGGAATTTTCTGCAGATGACCTCGGAAGCGTTCGCTCGCTCTTCTGACGACATCGATCGCCTGGCGTCCAGGCCGTATTGGCGCTGCTGGTTTTGACCTGCGTGCGAGTTCTTCACGATGAGATTTTTTAAGAGGAAGAAGCGCTCCCCGCCTGTGCCGTTACCGACCGTCGCTCTCGAACCGGAGCAACAGGTGGGGTCAGCCGTGATGACAACAGGCTTACCGACGAATCGGCCCTGCTCAAATGTCACCGACAGTTCACGACCCCGGTACTAAAAGTTAGGGTCGAAAGGTATCCAGGTCTGTATCGAACACCGCAGGGAGCGCCATACCGAGTTGTTCAGAGATCGAGCTGCTGGGAATTTCCCAGTGCCGACTCGACGCGATCGGAAATCAATTTCAATCGCGTGCTGAAATCTCCTTCGATCGCCTTGTCGCGCGCCTGAGCGTGCAACAGGTCGTTCGCCATGTTGAGTGCCGCCATCACCGCGATACGGTCCAGGCCTACGACCCCGGAGCCGTCCCGGACTTCCCGCATCTTGGCGTTCAGTATCTCGGCTGAGTCCAGCAGGTCCGTCCGCTCGCTGGCGGGGCAGGCTACCTGGTACTCCTTATCCAGGATGCGAATGCTGACTTGTGCATAGGGTTCGGTCATCGTTTCAAGACCCCTGTTCCATCGCCTTCAACCGACCAATCATGGCCTCGACACGTGCGCGGACCTGTTCGTTTTTTTGCAGTAAGGTTGCACGCTCCGCGGTCAACACGTCCTGCCTCTGCTTCAGGGATCGATTCTCGTCCTGAAGCTGGTCGCACACTCTGACGAGCGCATCAACGCGCTGTTCCAGCCGTTTTAATTCGCCTTCGAATGTCGCATTGATATCGTCACTCATGGATCCAATATAGTGTTGCTAACTGACAGAATCAATGACGGTGAGGCTGCGAGCGCCGGTTTGTCGAGCCGGGCGTAACCGTGGGATCATTCGTCTAAGAGGCAATCAGGCTCCGTTACCGTGACAGCAGAAATCGAATACGACGATCTCGACGGCGCATTGCGCCGTTGCGGATCAACATACGACGCGGCTCAGGCGCACGGCCTGCTGTCCAGCAGGCTCGCCGTCGCCGGAACCGGTGCTGGATTCGACTGGCTGCAGACGGTGCTCGAGGGGACCGACCCGAATAACGCGCTGCGGGCCGAATGCGAGGTCATGTTGTCCGACCTGTTCGAGATGGCCGGGCGACAGTTGTCGGAGCGCATGTCGGCGTTCTCGCCGCTGTTGCCGGACGATGCCGATGCTGCCCAGACGCGCGCCGAAGCGATGGGCCGGTGGTGCGAAGGCTACCTGCACGGGCTCGTCACCGGCGGCCACGAAGGGGAGATGAAGGACAGACTTTCTGCCGACCCTATCGCTGACATCATTAAGGACATGCTGGAGATTACTCGAGCAACCAGCGGAGACGGCGACGAAGAAGACAATGAGGATGCATACGCCGAGCTCGTCGAGTACCTGAGGGTCGCTGCGCAACTCGTGTATGAAGAACTGGCCGACCTGAGGTCACCGAAAACCGACAATGACGTCGTTCACTGAGTCAAACCCGCTCATGAATCAAAAAGAATTCGCCAGGAGACGCCGCCAGCTCATGCGGATGATGGGCCATGGTGGCATCGCGATTTTGCCGGCAGCCCCCCAGCAGCCGCGCAGCCGGGACGTCGAACATCGTTACCGCCAGGACAGTGACTTCTATTACCTGACGGGTTTCGATGAGCCAGAGGCCGTCGCTGTACTGGTGCCCGGCCGGAAAAACGGCGAGTTCCTGTTGTTCTGCCGTGAGAAGAATGCCGAGAAAGAACTCTGGGACGGTCACCGCTCTGGCCCGGAGGGTGTGGTGCAGGACTTTGGTGCCGACGATGCATTCCCGATCGACGATATTGACGAAATCCTGCCCGGCATCATGGAGTCCTGCTCGCGCGTTTACTATGCGATGGGGCTCAACGCTGAATTCGACGGCCACGTCGCGGACTGGGTGAACTCTTTAAGAAGCGGAGGCTCACGTGGCGTGCACGTGCCGCAGGAATTTGTCGCACTCGATCACCTGTTGCATGACATGCGCCTGTACAAGAGTCGCCCGGAGATCAGTGCGATGCGGCGGGCAGCCAAGGTCGCCGTTGCAGCACACGAGCGCGCGATGAAGGCGACGCGGCCGGGCATGTACGAGTATGAGCTCGAGGCAGAATTCCTGTATGAATTTCGACGTCACGACGCGTGGACCTCGTACAGCCCGATTGTTGGCGGCGGTGCGAACGCGTGTACGCTGCACTACGTCACCAATCGGGATGAGCTCAAGGATGGCGATCTCGTCCTGATCGATGCCGGCTGCGAGCTCGATTTCTACGCGTCGGACATCACCCGGACTTTCCCGGTCAACGGACGATTCAGTCCGGAGCAGCGTGCCGTCTACGAGATTGTGCTCGAGGCGCAGCTCGCCGCGATCGACAAGACGGCTAAAGGCAATCACTGGGACGAGCCGCACGCCGCCGCAGTTCGGGTCATTACTCGCGGGCTGAAGAAGCTCGGCCTGCTCGAAGGCACACTGCCGAAGCTCATCAAGGAAGGGGCTTATCGTCAGTTCTTCATGCACAAGACGGGACACTGGCTCGGTATGGACGTCCACGACGTCGGCGACTACAAGGTCGGCGACGAGTGGCGTCTGCTCGAAAGTGGCATGGTGACGACCGTTGAGCCGGGCATCTACATCCCGAACACTCGCAAGTATCCGGCGAAGTTTCGTGGCATCGGCATTCGAATCGAGGACGACGTCGCGATTACGGCCAAAGGGCCGGACGTACTCAGCAAGGGCCTGGTCAAGGAGCCGGATGCCATCGAGGCACTGATGCAGAGCGGATGAGCAAGCATTTCGACATCATTATCGGCGGTGGCGGCATGATCGGCACCAGCCTGGCGCTCGCGTTGCGGCCCCTCGGAATGCAGGTTGCAATTGTCGAACCCGTTCCTCGCGGCGAGCCGCAGCAACCGAGCTTTGACGAACGGACAACGGCGCTGTCCAGGAGTACGCAACGCATGTTCGACGCCATGGGGCTCTGGCCCGACGTCATGGCCGCGTCGACACCGATCCGCCACATTCATGTGTCTGACGCCGGTCGCTTCGGCTTCTCGAGAATCGATGCGGAGGAGCAGGGCGTCGAGGCCCTCGGTCACGTGGTCATCAACCGCGTGCTCGGCGAGGTCCTGCAGGATGAATTGGCGCAGACCGAGACCGTCACCCAGTTCTGTCCGGCCAGGATCGAGGCCGTGGACGTGAGTGACGAAAGGGCAGCGGTAACCCTGGACAGCGGAGAAGTGCTAACCGCCGATCTGCTGGTTGCCGCCGACGGCGCGCGTTCGCAACTCCGCGACCTGCTGCGTATCGGCGCCGACATCAAGCGCTATGGACAGACGGCGATCATCGGCAACCTTCTTTCAGAGAAGCGCCCCGACGGTGTTGCCTATGAGCGATTCACCGCCGGCGGTCCGATCGCGTTCCTGCCGATGTCCGGTGGCCGGACCGCTTTTGTCTGGGTGGCAGAAACGGCCGACGCCGACGCGTTGCTGGCACTTGATGATGAGTCGTTTACCGACAGGCTGTACGCGGCCTTCGGCACGCGGCTCGGACGCTTCTCGAAAATCGGCAAGCGCAGCGCCTACCCGCTGAGTCTCAGCAAGGCCACGCGAATGACGGCAACGCGCAGCGTGCTCGTCGGCAACGCCGCGCACGGCCTGCACCCCGTTGCGGCGCAGGGCTTCAATCTTGGAATGCGAGACGTCGCCGCGCTGTGCGACTGCATAAGCGACTCCAGGCGCAACGGCGACTCGATGGCGGTGACGCTGGAGCGTTACGCCGACTGGAGACGGCGCGACCAGGGAACGTTGGTGCGAATCACCGACAGTATCGTGGAAGTCTTCGGCTCAACCCGCCCGGCCACCCGATTTGCGCGCAGTGTCGGCATGTTGGGTTTTGACCTGATACCGGGTGTGCGAAAGGCGTTTGCGAAGCAGATGATGGGCTTGAACGGCAAGTTGCCGAGGCTGTCGCGGGGCGTTCCGCTTCGATGAGGGATCAGTATGACGTCGTAGTCGTCGGTGGCGGTGTCGTCGGTCTGGCGACAGCCGGACTGCTGGCCGATGCGTCGCGCCGATTGAAGATCACCGTCGTCGACGCAAGCACCAGGCCGCCTCGAGAAACCTCCGAACTCGACTTGCGGGTCTCCGCAATCGCGAATGGCTCGATCGACATCCTGGACAAGCTGGGCGCGTGGGACCGAATCGACTCGGAGCGCCGTTGTGCCTATGAACATATGCGGGTTTGGGATTCTGCCGACGCGCCTGACAGCGCGTCCGCACTGCGGTTCGATGCCGACGACTTCGGCCTGCCTTACCTCGGCTATATCGTCGAGAATTCGGCGATACAGCGAGCGCTGCTGCACAGGCTGAACGTGCTCGGCGTGAACGTTCGATACGGCGCCGGCATCGACTCGATCGAGCGGAGAGAGCCCAGGATCGTCGTAAGCCTCGACGATGGCGACACGATCAGCGCAGACCTGCTGATCGGCGCCGACGGGATGCGTTCGCGCGTCCGTGACTGCGTCGGCATCGACGTGACGCGCATTGACTATCAGCAGACCGCGATCGTCACTCATCTGCGACCGGAGCGCGATCATGAGGCGACCGCGTGGCAGCGTTTCTTGCCGACCGGCCCGATTGCACTATTGCCGCTGGCGGACGGTCGCGTCTCCACCGTCTGGTCGACGAACGAGCCCGATGCCGCGCTGGCCGCCGATGACGAAGCGCTCGGACGGCTGTTGACCGAGGCGAGCGCTGCCGTGCTGGGTGAGCTCATCGTTGACGGGCCTCGCGGCAGTTTCCCGCTCAATGCGCACCATGCGAAAAACTACGTCACCGAGAACGTCGCCTTAGTCGGCGACGCCGCGCACGCCGTTCATCCGCTGGCCGGCCAGGGCGCCAATCTCGGATTGCAGGACGCCGCTATGCTTGCGCATACGCTGGCGGAAGCGGTCTCTGGCGGTGTGCACCCTGGCGAACGACGCGTGCTCAGGCGTTACGAGCGTGCGCGAAAGGGTGAGAATGCTACGATGGTGCACGCCCTGACAGCGCTGAACCGGCTGTTCGCCAGCAACCTGCCTTTCTCCAGCGAGCTGCGACGAACCGGGATGCAGCTGTTCAATGTATCCGGACCCCTGCGAGAACGAGTCGTCGAACGGGCACTGGGCGGCAAACCCATGAGGTAGTCCAGGCTATGAGCCAGCGTTACGTCTACATACTCGCAGCAATACTCGCGATCGTTGGCATCCTGTTGTTCGCCTACAAATGGCTCGCGCTTGGTTTCCCGCTCACCGCGAATCGGGAGACGCCGGTATGGACAATTGAAACGTCTGTGACCTTCGAGGCAGGGCCCGGATCGATCAAAGTCGACCTGCACATACCGACCCTGACGCCGGGGTTCAGGACGCTGAACCAGAACTCGGTGTCGCGGGGCTTTGGATTCAACCTCGACTACAGCAGCGGCGGTCGCGTCGCGCGCTGGGCCATTCGCAGGGCGAATGGCACGCAGACGGTTTACTACCGTATATCGGTGTACGAGGATCCCGGTAGCCGGCAGGAAGATACGACGCCGCCGTTTCCACCGCCGCCATCGATTGACGAGCCGTTCAGGACAGCGGTCGAAGTGATCGTTGAAGATGTACGCGCGCAGTCCGCCGACACGGCGTCATTCGTCTCCGCGCTGATACGGACGCTCAGGGATCCTTCGCCGGGGCCAAACGTCGAGCTTCTGCTCAGCGAGGTGGGCTCGGACAAGGACTTTGTACAGACTCTGACGACGCTGCTCGCGGCTGCGCGGATCCCGGCACGCGTAATCCGCGGCCTCGAACTCGAGGGTCGGCAGCGCAGCGCCGACCTGATTTCGTGGCTGGAAATTCACGACGGTGACAGCTGGCGCTATTTCAATCCCGTTACCGGTGAAGAGAACCTGCCGAAGCGCTTCTTCATCTGGTGGCGAGGCAGCGAAACACTGGTCGACGTGCAGGGTGCGACCAACGTGCAGACGCGTTTCGCAGTCCAGGAGAATTACCTCGATACCGTGACAATTGCGGAAACCCAGGCGGCGCAAGCGGGTGGCGGACTGGTCGACTTCTCGCTGTACAGCCTGCCGATCCAGACGCAGGCGGTTTACAGCGTCCTGCTGATGATTCCGATCGGCGCCCTGGTCATGGTCGTCATGCGAAACTTCGTCGGCATCGATGCCTTCGGCACATTCATGCCGGTGCTGATTGCGCTGGCATTCCGTGAGACCCGGCTGTTGTGGGGTGTCATCATGTTCCTGCTGCTCGTGTCTCTCGGACTGAGTATTCGATTCCTGCTCGAGCGGCTTCGGCTACTGCTGGTACCGCGGCTCACCGCCGTACTGATCGTCGTCGTCATGCTGATGCTCCTGATCAGCCTCATCTCACATACCCTCGGCGTCGATACCGGGCTGTCCGTGGCCCTGTTCCCAATGGTGATCATTGCGATGACCATCGAGCGCATGTCCGTCGTCTGGGAGGAACGCGGCGCGACGGACGCCGTTCGCGCCGGGTTTGGCAGCCTGGTTATCGCGGTCGCCGCCTATGTCGCGATGGGCATCGCATGGCTGGAGCACCTGATTTTCACATTCCCGGAGCTGCTGCTGACGGTCCTCGCGCTGGTCATCCTGGCCGGGCGGTACACCGGATACCGGCTCCTCGAACTGACGCGCTTCAAGGCACTGAAGGGCGGCTGATGTTCGGGGCGGCGAAAGCACTGCGTGACTCCGGTGTGCTCGGGCTGAACGAGCGCAATGCCGACTACATCATGCGGCTGAACAAGCGGCGGTACTACCCGCGGGTCGACGACAAGGTGCTGACAAAAAAGATCTCGCTGGCGGCCGGTATGGCCGTGCCAGAGTTATTCGGCGTCATCGACCACCAGGGTGACGTGCGGACATTCCCGGAGATTGTCGAAAATCTGGAGAGCTTCGTCGTCAAGCCCGCGGCGGGCAGTGGCGGCGATGGCATCCTCGTCGTGACCGGGCGCAGCAGCCGCAAACGGGATTGTTTTCGCCTGGCCAGTGGTTTGCTGATATCCACCGACGAGATCCTGCATCACCTGTCGAACATCGTCGGCGGCCAGTACAGCCTGAGCGGCAACCCGGACAAGGCGCTGATCGAGTACTGCGTGCGATTCGATCCTGTCTTCGCCGAGGTCAGCTACCAGGGGGTGCCGGACGTTCGGGTGATCGTCTATCGCGGCTACCCGGCCATGTCGATGGTCCGATTGCCGACCCGCGCGTCGGATGGCAAGGCGAACCTGCACCAGGGGGCCGTTGGCGCCGGTGTCGACATGGGGGTTGGCAAGACCTTAATCGGCGTGCTGGGCAATGAGGTTGTCGATGAGCATCCCGACACCGGTGCGCTGATCGCCGATCTCCAGATTCCGGGTTGGGAACAGATCCTCGAGTCGTCTGCCCGTGCTCACGAAGTGACCGAGCTCGGTTATCTCGGTGTCGACATCGTCATCGACAGGGACCTCGGCCCGCTGATCCTCGAGATGAATGCGCGGCCGGGCCTGAACATCCAGATTGCCAATAACACCGGGCTCAGAAAGCGGCTCAAGCGTATCGACGAGATCTACAATTCGGGCGACGCTCCCGCGACGCGCGCCCGGATCGCGCAAGAGGAGTTCGCAGTCTGAACCTGCTTGCCTGTTGTTCGCGAGTCGATCGCGTGGGGAAGATTTGGCCGCACTCGGTCACGCCGATGGGTCGGTCGTTTCAGGAAAAGATACTGTCCGTCGTCAACGCGAGCGCCAGGGCCAAAACGATAAATCCGCCCACGAGCGACAGTATCAACGGGAGCCCGTAGTACCAGCAGGCGATTGCGCTGGCGCCGGTACCCACGGCGAATGCGATAACGAATTTGAACAGGTCGCGTACCAGCCCGATCAGGAGTGATGCGAAAAACCCGCGTTCCTTGATGACGTTGTTTTTGCCTTGCGGCTTCAGACTTTCGTTCACTGGTTTCTCCTTGTCTACGAGAGGCCTGCTTCCCTGCCTCGTTACGGCGCCGGCACCGTTGCCGCGAGCTCTGCCTCCAGCCAGCGGTTGAATCGTTGCTCCAACAGATCCAACGGCAACGCGCCGCCGCCGAGCAGTCTGTCATGGAAGTCTCTCAGATCAAAGCGGTTGCGAAGCGCAGCCTCCGCGTCACGCCTTAGCGCCAGCATCTTGAGCTGCCCTACCTTGGACGCGAGTGCGTGGCCGGGGTTGTCGATGCAGCGATCGACCGCTTGGGTGATGTCGAGCTCTGACTTTGCTGCATGGTCTTTCAAAAAGTCGATTGCCTGCTGTCGCGTCCAGCCCTTGTAGTGAATGCCGGTATCGATGACGAGTCGCAGGGCGTGCCACATGTCAGAATTCAGCTGGCCGAACCGCGAGTAAGGGTCCGCGAACAGGCCGAGTTCATAACCCAGCGCTTCGCTGTACAGTCGCCAGCCCTCGCTAAACGCCGCAAAACCTGAGTAGCGGCGTAATGCCGGCAGGTCGTCGAGCTCCTGCTGCAGAGCGATCTGCAGGTGGTGCCCCGGCGCGGCCTGGCGCAAGGTCAGCAATTCAATCTCATACCTTGGCCGAAGGTCGGGGCGATTCAGGTTGACCCAGACGATACCCGCGCGGCGCCCGTCCGAGGCCGGCCGCGTGTAATAGGCGGTCGTCGTATCGGTCGCGATCGCATCCGGTATCGGCTCGATGCCGTAGGGCATCCTGGGCAGCGTGCCGAACAGTCGCACGAGCTCGGGATCGATACGCTTCGCGGCGCCTCGATACGCGGCCAGTAAGGCTTCGGGATCTTCAAAGAAAAACTGCGGGTCGGACTGAAGAAACTCGACAAGCGCCTGGAAGTCGCCGTCGAATTCGAGTTCATCGATCACGGCCAGCATCTCGTCGCGAATGCGTTTGACTTCGTCGAGACCGAGTCGGTGGATCTCGTCCGGCGTCATGCGCGTCGTCGTGTAGCGGATCGCAAGTTGCTCATACCAGTCCGCACCGTTCTCCAGTGACGCCAGTCCGATGCTCTGCCGTGCGTCGGGCAGGTAGGTGTCTGTGAGGAACGTCTGCAGACGTCGGTACGCAGGAATGATCTCGCCCTCGATGATCTCGATGGCGCGTGACCGCAGGTCCTCGGCAACGTTTTCATCGATCGACGCCGGCAAGGTTTGAAAGGCTTCAAAGAACGGACTGTCCCGACCGTCTTCTACCAGCTGGGCCGAGACCTGGTCGGGGAGGCGCTGCATCAGGACCGCGGGCGGCATCAGGCCCCGGCGACGGCCGACATCGGCGGTTTCTATCGTCTGTTCGATAAGGCTGTCGATCGCCGCCATTCGGGCGAGCCAGTCTTCGACATCGCTGATCGACTCAAAGGGAACGGCCCTGGCGATGCTATCGAGGTTTTGAACGCCGCCGCGGTGGCTAAACGGCATCAGGTGGCCGCCGAACCGAAACTCGTCGGCATCCTGCTGGAGTTTTCGGCGCAAAAACTCCAGAGTCAGGCGCTTATCGTCAGAAAGCTCGGTCTTTGGCAGCGCGTACACGCGTGCGAGCAGCGCGCGCCGTTCAGCCTGTCGAGTCGACGCTGCCTCGCGGCTAAGGTCGCGCCACAGCCGGTTGTAACGCCGATCGCCGAGTCGCGACGCGAATGCCGGGCTGTTTCGGAGCGTCCATTCCCAGTGATCCACGAGAAGGGTATCGAAATCGGCTACCGTGTCCGCCAGTGTCGCATCGGCGCACAAGACCAGCCCAATTATGACCAGGACTCTCGACACTTTCGCTCCCGTAAATTAAGGCTCGGATTGTGGCCGCAGGGCATCGCGCTGACAACCCGGGCTGGCAACACGCTCGACCATTGGCTATCATCGCCCCTCGATTGATAGCGTTCGCAGAAGAGAATCCGCCGAGAGCGGATCGCCGAAGGCGCAACACGCCCGGAAACGCTCAGGCAAAAGGACTGCGGACGGTGATCGGCTCTGGAGAGCGGCCTTAGATGGCCCACCGAAGGTGAACGTGGTGTAAACCATTGATCTCTCAGGTACTCGAGGACAGAGGGGCGGCAGACGACTGTGTCTGCCGCCTTTTTTCGTGCCAGGAGTCCAGATGGGACAGAGAACGCCTCTCTACGACGCACACGTCAACGCCGGCGCCAGGATCGTCGACTTCGGCGGCTGGGATATGCCGCTGCACTACGGATCGCAAAAAGACGAACACCACGCCGTGCGCCAGCACGCGGGCGTTTTCGACGTCTCGCACATGACTGTTGTCGACGTCGCGGGCAGCGGCGCGACCGACTTCCTGAGAAAGCTGCTCGCCAACGACGTCGCGAAACTTACGACCGAGGGCCGGGCGCTGTACAGCTGCATGCTGAATGAGGACGGCGGCGTCATCGACGACCTGATTGTCTACTGGCTGGGCGGCGACGACTACCGGCTGATAGTCAACGCGGCCACCCGTGAAAAGGACCTCGCCTGGATCAACGAGCGGTCGCAGGCCTTCGACGCAGCCGTCACCGAGCGGCCGGAGCTGGCCATGATCGCCGTGCAGGGTCCCGACGCGCGGGCGCTCGCAGCGAGCTGCATCGACGCGCCGTTCCGCAACGACGCACTGGCGCTGAAGCCGTTCACGGGACGGCCGTTCGGCGACTTATTTATCGCGCGCACGGGCTACACCGGTGAGGATGGCTGGGAAATCCTCGGCGAGGCGCCGGCCATCACCAGGCTCTTCCACGCCTTGATCGACGCCGGCGTGATGCCGGCCGGTCTTGGCGCTCGCGACACACTCAGGCTCGAGGCGGCCATGAACCTGTACGGCAACGACATGGATGAGACCGTGTCGCCGCTTGCGGCCGGGCTGGGCTGGACCGTCGCCTGGACGCCGGAAGACCGGGATTTCACCGGGCGGCAGGCCCTGGAGGCCGAGAGAGAAAATCCGTCACGCCCGCGATTTGTCGGCTTGCTGCTCGAGGGTAAGGGCGTCTTGCGCGGCCACCAGCGCGTGGTTGTCGACGGTGTCGGCGACGGTGAGATTACGTCTGGCGGTTTTTCGCCGACCATCGGTCGATCGATAGCACTCGCCCGCGTGCCGGCCGGGGACTACCTGGAGGCGGCCGTCGACATCCGCGGCAAGCTGCAAGCAGTTAGAATTGTGAAGACGCCGTTCGTCCGGAACGGCGAAGTGAAAATTGAAGTCTAGCGCCCGACAGGAGAAGAACAATGAATGAGTTGCCCGGCGACCTGATGTACACGAATGACCACGAATGGCTCAGGAGAGAGGACGATGGCAGCGTCACGGTGGGCATCACCGATCACGCACAGCTTGCCCTTGGCGACCTCGTCTATGTCGAGCTTCCGGAACTGGAACAGGAAGTAGACGCCGGCGGCGACATGGCCGTGGTGGAGTCGGTAAAGGCGGCTTCGGACGTGTACGCGCCGATTGCCGGCACCGTCGTTGAGGTCAACGAAGAACTGGCCGACGACCCCGAGAGAATTAACAGCGATCCATACGGCGACGGCTGGATCGTGCGACTGAAACCCTCTGGAGAGGACGGTGACCTGATGTCGCCGGACGAATACCAGGCCCTGTTGGATGAACTGGACAGCTGATCATGCCTTTTAACCCCCACACTCCGAAAGACACCGCGGAAATGCTCAAGGCGATTGGCGCCGACAGCATCGAGGATCTGTTCGACGAGATCCCGGAACACCTGAAGATCGAGTCCTTAGACGGCGTCCCCGAAGCGCTGACTGAAATGGAAGTCACGCGGCTCATGCACGACCGGGCCCGGATGGACGGTACCCCGCAGTGCTTCATCGGCGCCGGAGCCTATGAACACCATATCCCGGCAGCCGTCTGGTCCGTGACGACGCGCGGTGAGTTCTACAGCGCCTACACGCCGTACCAGGCCGAGGCCAGCCAGGGCACGCTGCAGACGATTTACGAGTACCAGACGATGATCACGGGGCTGACCGGGCTGGACGTCAGCAACGCGTCGCTGTACGACGGGGCGTCGGGTCTCGCGGAGGCCGCGCTGATGGCCGTCCGCGCCAATCGCAAGGTGAAGTCGCGAAAGGTCTTGCTCGCGCCGGGCGTCAACCCGACCTACCAGAAGGTCGCGACCGCCATCTGTGGCAGCCAGGGTCTGACGTTCGATTACCTGCCGATGAACCAGCAGCAGGGAACGCTGGATTTTGACGCGCTGGACGATGATGCGGCGCCGGTCGCCGTCGTCATTCAGCAGCCGACCTTCGTTGGCACGCTGGAGGAGGTCGACCGCCTCGTCGATTGGGCGCACGAGCGCAAAGCGCTGGTGATCGCCATCGCCAACCCGACCTCACTGGCATTGCTCAAGGCTCCGGGACACTGGGGCGAGCAGGGCGCCGACATCTGCATCGGTGAAGGGCAGCCGCTCGGAGTGCCGCTGTCATCCGGCGGCCCGTATTTCGGGTACATGACCTGCAAGCAGGCCTACGTGCGTCAGATGCCGGGCCGCATCGTCGGCTGCACGACGGATCTCGACGGGAACAAGGGCTACACGCTGACGCTGCAGGCGCGCGAGCAACACATTCGCCGCACCAAGGCGACGTCGAACATCTGCACGAACCAGGGTCTCATGGTGACGGCGGCGACGATCTACATGTCCCTGCTCGGCTACGACGGCCTGCGGCGCGTTGCGGCTCAGTCCCTTTCGAACACGCAGAAACTCGTCGACGGCCTCGTGAGCATTCCGGGCATCGAGAAGACCTTTACGGCTCCGCACTTCCACGAGGCCGCCGTTCGACTGGATCGCCCGGTTGCCGAAGTCCTCGATGCGCTGTCGTCTGTCGGCATCCTCGGGGGCTACGACCTGTCCGGCATCTATCCCGAACTGGGCAATACGCTGCTCGTGTGCGCGACGGAGACCAAGACGGACGCAGACCTCCGTGCCTACGTCGACGCGATGCGCGATATCTTCCGCCGTTCCAACGCCAGAAGCGCCTGATTCGTGGCGAGTATCTCGTACAACGGCAAGACCTACCCGGTGACGGGCGATTTGCCGAACGTCGGGTCGCGTGCCCCCGACATCATGCTCGTCAACACCGAACTGCAAAACGTGTCGCTGTCGAACTGGTCCGGCAAACGCAAGATCATGAACATCTTCGTCAGCGTCGACACCGAAGTGTGCGCTACGTCGGTCGTCAAGTTCAGCGTCATGGCTGAAGGGCGCGACGATATCGCCATGCTGATGGTGTCCTGCGACCTGCCGTTCGCACACAGCCGTTTTCTCAACGATAAAGGCATCAAAAACGTGTCGTCCCTGTCGGCGCTTCGGCACGCGGGATTCGGCGACAACTACGGCGTGTTGATCACCGAAGGCCCCCTGACCGGCCTGTTCTCGCGTGCCGTCGTCGTCCTCGACGAAAACAACACCGTCGTGCACGCAGAGCACATTGAGAACATAGAAACCGAGCCCGACTACGAGGCAGCGTTCAACGCCCTCGGGATCGATATCGAAACCTAAGGAAGCAACATCGTGACCATCAAAGACCAGACCATCTTCGAAAAATCTCGCGACGGCCGACGGGCATTCGCACAGTCACCCGTCGACGAGGCGCCGGTGGATCTTCCGGAATCGATGTTGCGCACCGACCGGCCGCTGCTGCCGGAGGCCTCAGAGCTCCAGGTCGTCCGGCACTTCACGCGGCTGTCGCAGAAAAACTTTGCGATCGATACGCACTTCTACCCGCTCGGTTCCTGCACGATGAAGTACAACCCGAAGGCCTGCAACACGCTGGCCATGCTGCCGGAGTTCATCGGGCGTCATCCGCTCGGGCCAACGAGCCACGGCCAGGGCTTCCTGACGTGCATGTACGAGCTGCAGGACATGCTGAAGGACGTGACCGGTATGCAGGGCGTTTCCTTAACGCCGATGGCCGGTGCGCAGGGTGAGCTCGCCGGCGTCGCCATGATTCGCGCCTACCACGACGCCCGCGGCGACACGGACCGACGGGAAGTGCTGGTACCGGATGCCGCTCACGGCACAAACCCGGCTACCGCCAACATGTGCGGCTGCATCGTCAAGGAGCTGCCGACAGGACCCGAGGGCGACGTCGACATCGATGCGCTGAAGCAGGCCGTCGGGCCGCAGACTGCCGGCATCATGCTGACCAACCCGTCGACGCTGGGCGTTTTTGAGCACAACATCCCGGCGATCGAAAAGATCGTCCACGATGCGGGCGGCCTGCTGTATTACGACGGCGCAAATCTGAACGCGATCCTCGGCAAGGTGCGGCCCGGCGATATGGGTTTTGACGTCATCCACATGAACCTGCACAAGACGTTCTCGACGCCGCACGGCGGCGGCGGACCCGGCTCGGGCGCGATCGGTGTCGGAGAGCGGCTGCTGCCGTTCATGCCGATCCCGGTGGTCGGCAAACGAGAGGAGGCGGGCAAGGCTCACTACCACTGGCTGGAGGAAGAAGACTTCCCGCAGAGCATCGGTCGACTGTCGGGTTTCATGGGCAATGCCGGCGTCCTGCTGCGCGCCTACATCTATATGCGGATGGTCGGCCGCGATGGAATGCGTCGTATCGCCGAGTACGCGACACTCAACGCGAACTATCTGCAGGCGAGGCTGCGCGACGAGGGCTTCGAGCTCGCGTTCCCGACTCGGCGTGCCAGCCACGAGTTCATCATCACGCTGAAGCACGAGGCGCGAGACTTTGAACTGACGGCAATGGACGTCGCCAAGGCCCTGCTGGACAAGAACTACCATGCGCCGACGACCTACTTCCCGCTGATGGTGCCGGAGTGTCTGCTCATCGAGCCCACTGAGACCGAGAGCAAGGAGACGCTCGACGGATTCGTCGATGCCATGGTCGAGATAGCCAGGGACGCAAGAGAGAACGGCGTCAAGTACAAGGAAGCCCCGTACACGATGCCGGTTCGCCGCCTCGATGACGTCAAAGCGGCACGCGAACTGGATGTTCGTTACGTGGCTCCCGAGGATGACGCCGCCTGAGACGCAAAAACCGGGAACCAGCGCGGCCCGTCCCAGTCCCTAATACACTAGACTGTGTACCTGAACGGATTCCAGGATATTCCATGAGAAAAGGCTTCCAGACGGGCATCGCCGCCCTCGTATTCGCGTTTTCGTCGGCCGGCGCTGACGAGGCTGCGTGGACGGAGACGCTCGAGCGCATCTCTTCCGGTGTCGTATCGATCCGCGTGGATGCCACTCGCGCGTTCGACACCGAGTGGAATTCGTCCAGCCAGGCGACCGGCTTCGTCGTCGATGCCGAGCAGGGACTCATCCTGACCAACCGACACGTCGTGACGCCCGGCCCGGTCGTCGCGGAGGCGGTTTTTCGCAACAATGAAGAGGTGCGGCTGACGCCCGTCTACCGTGACCCGGTGCATGACTTCGGCTTCTATCGCTACGATCCCGAAGCGCTCAAGTACATCGAGCCCGCCGAGCTGCCACTGTCGCCGGACGGCGCCAGCATCGGTCGCGAGATTCGCGTCATCGGCAACGATGCCGGGGAACAGCTGTCGATCCTGGCAGGCACGATCGCGAGACTGGACCGCAAAGCGCCCGACTATGGACGCGGCAAGTACAACGATTTCAACACCTTCTACCTGCAGGCCGCCAGCGGCACGTCGGGCGGCTCCTCGGGCTCTCCCGTCGTCAACATCGATGGCGAAGTCGTCGCGCTGAACGCCGGCGCGAACAACTCGGCGGCCAGCAGTTTCTTCCTGCCCCTCGATCGTGTGGAAAGGGCGAAGAAACTGATCCAGTCGGAACAGCCGGTGACTCGCGGAACGCTGCAGACGACCTTCGAGAACAAACCCTATGACGAGCTCACCCGGCTCGGGCTGAAGGATACGTCCGAGCGACTGGCGCGATCGACGTTTCCGGAGCAGACCGGCATGCTGACGGTGCGACAGGTGATTCCGGGTTCGGCGGCCGCCGGCAAGCTGTCACCGGGCGATATACTGATAAGAATCGACGGCGAACTGATCACGCAGTTCGTGCCTCTGGCTGCCAAGCTCGACGAACGCGTCGGCGAGACCATCACCGTCGAAGTGGAGCGGGGTGGCCGGACGGTCGAGCATGAGATCGTCGTCGACGATCTGCATGCGATCACGCCATCGGCCTACCTCGAGTTCGGCGACGCAACGGTCAACAACCTGTCGTATCAGCAGGCCAGGCATTACAACCTGCCGGTCGAGGGCGCCTACGTCGCCAACCCGGGCTACCTGTTTTCGAAGGCGGCGATTCCCCGGGGCGCGGTCATCACCGAGTTCGCAAGCGAAGAGATCAGGAATATCGACGATCTCGAAGCGGCCCTGGCGGGAGTTGCGGACGGTGAACGGGCCCAGGTTCGTTTCGTTACGATGGACAACCCGAACAACAGTACTCTGCGCCCGTTCGAGATGGACCGGACCTGGTTTCCGTCTCGATACTGCACACGCGATGACACGACCGGCGTCTGGCCCTGTCGCGCGCTGGCCGACGGACCCGCGCCGAAGCCCGAGGCGGTGGGCAGCACACAGTTCACGCGTCATGACGATCCGCGTGTTCGCGCGATCTCGAGATCGCTGGTCGTCGTTACCTTCGACCTGCCGTACACGCTGTCCGGCGTAGCCGATCGTCACTACTACGGCACGGGGCTGGTCGTCGATACGGAGCGCGGCTATGTGGTTGTCGACCGCAACACCGTGCCGATCGCCATCGGCGACGTTACCGTGACATTCGCCGGCTCACTCGAGGTGAGGGGCAAGGTCGAGCAGCTGCATCCGCTGCACAACCTCGCCATCGTCTCTTACGATCCCGCGAGTATCGGAGACACGCCGGTCAAGGCCGCCACGTTTAACCCGACGCCGCTCAAGAGCGGTGATGACCTGCTGGTCGTCGGCAAGAAACCGGACCACCAGCTGGTCTACCAGGAGAGCAAGGTCGCCTCCATCGATGCGATGGTGTTGCCACTGTCGAGGACGCTGCGTTTCCGTGATTCGAACATCGAGGGTATCGGGCTCGTCAATCCGCCGAACGACTTTGACGGCGTCATGGTCGACAAGCGCGGCCGCGTATTGGCGCTGTGGTCGAGTTTCGTCGCGTCGGGCGGCGATGCGGGCCAGTTCAGTCGCGGCGTCGGTGCCGACCTCGTCATGGAATTTGTCGACAAGGCACGAAGCGGCGACCCGTTCTATTCCCTGGAGGCGGAATTCGTTTACGCACCGTTGTTCGCTGCGCGGAATATGGGGGTCGACGAAGAGTGGCTCGAGCGTCTCGAAAAAGCGAACCCCGTCAAGCGCCGCGCGCTGTCCATATCCCGGATCGTCGCCGGCAGCGATGCCTCTCGCCTGTTGAAGAACGGCGACATGCTGCTGGCCGTCGACGGCAAGGTTGTGACGTCGTATCGCGAACTCGAGACTGCCGTGCAGAAACCGTCCGTCAACGTGACCGTCTGGCGAGACGGTAGTGCGCAGGACATCGAGATTCAGACGGCAGAGCTCAGTGGAGACGGCATCGACCACGCCGTGTCATGGGCCGGCGCACTGTTGCAGAATCCGCATCGCGCGATGGCTGCGCAGCGCGGCGTCGTGCCCTACGGCGTCTACGTCGCCTTCTTCAGCTACGGCTCGCCGGCAACGCGCTACGGTCTGTGGGCCGGTCGTCGAGTCGTCGAGATTGACGAGACCCCGATTCCGGATCTCGAGGCCTTCGTCGACATCGTATCGGAGAAGGGCGACCAGGATTCGATTCGTATCAAGACCGTGTCGTGGAACGGTTCGATCGACGTCATCACGCTGCGACTCGACAACCAGTACTGGCCGGCCTACGAAATCCGCCGGACCGAGCAGGGCTGGCAGCGCAGCGATATCGGTACCTGAATGCCGGTGATCCGCCGAGCTAACTGCCGCTGATCGCAGACGCGAGCGCTTCCCACGTAGCGACGGGTAACTCGCAGTGCGTCCCGACGCATCGATAGGCCAGTGTCTCGCCGTCGCGGGCAGCCCGGTCGTTCAGAGCGCCTGGCAGTCCCTGTTCACCTGACGGTATCGCATAGACCAGGCGAGCCGGGGCATACAGCCGCGCGGCCGATTCACTCCACCGCTGTGCCTCGTCCTTCTCGCCGCGAATGACGATAACCTCGGGGTGTACCGTGTACTCGTCCAAGGCATTGAGCAGCGTCACGTGCCCATGCGGATACTCAGACAGTGCGCTCCAGGCCGCCTTCAGGCCCCGCTCCGCGGCGTCCAGGTAGCGGGTCTCTCCGAGCAGGAAGCCGAGTCGCTGTAGCGCAAAGATGGCGATGCCGTTGCCCGACGGCAGCGCTTCGTCGGCCATCGGCCGCGTCCGGTGGATCAGGGTTTCATGATCGTCGGCCGTGAAATAGAAACCGCCACGTTCGCGATCCTCGAAGCGTTCCAGCAGCGTATCCGCGAGCGTGATCGCGAATTCGAGCTTGGATGTCGACCAGCGTGCCTGCAGCAACTCCAGCACCGCGTCAACCAGGAACGCATAGTCGTCCAGGTAGGCATCGAAGCGCGCGCGACTGTCCTTGTAGCTCGCCAGCAGGCGACCGTCGACGAACAGCGTGTTCTGGATGAAGTCGACGGCGTCAGCCGCCGCATCGACCAGTTCTGTGCGATGCAACGCGCGGCCCGCGATCGCGAGGCCGCGAATTGCGAGCGCGTTCCAGCTGGTCAGCTGCTTCTCGTCGCGGCTGGGCGCGACGCGTTTCGCCCTTTCGGCGAGCAGGACCTCACGGGACCGATCGAGGCTTTCTGACACGGCGCTTCTTGTCACGCCAAAGTCCTTGGCCAGCGACTCGATGTCCCGTCGAACGCTCAAGTGCCACCGGCCCTCGAAGTTGGCCGGCTCATCGAGGCCAAACCTGGCCGCGAACAGGTCGTAGTCCCGGTCCGCGATCAATTCTCGAACCGCGTCCGGCGTCCAGACGTAGTAACGGCCTTCTTCGCCCTCGGAATCCGCATCGCGCGTCGAATAGAAACCTCCGTCGGGTGCCTGCATGTCCGTCAGCATCCAGTCCGCCACCTGGCCGGCGATCTCGCCGAAGTGAATGTCGCCGGTGGCGAGGTAGGCTTCCGCATAAGCTGCCAGCAGCGGTCCGTTGTCGTACAGCATCTTCTCGAAGTGAGGAATCTGCCAGTAGCGGTCCACCGAATACCGGCAGAAACCGCCGCCGAGGTGGTCGAACAGGCCACCGTCCGCCATGCGAGACAAGGTCAGCGTCGCCATGAACAGTGCGTCCAGGTCGGGTTCGGCGTCGTTGGCCGTCGCGCGCCACCGTCTCAGCAGACCGGACAGGGTCGCCGGGTGCGGGAACTTGGGTTCTTTACCCAAGCCGCCGTAGTCGCGATCGAAAGTCTGTGCGAGCGCCTGAACCAGGCCGTCGACCGGCTCACGATTCAACTCGAAGCCTTCGGGTGCTGCCGGTGGTTCGAGCTTGTCGAAGACTTCGAGCAGTCGATCGCCCTGGGTATCGATCTCCTCGCGCTGTTCGCTGTGATAGCGGGCGACGCTCTGCAAGAGCTCGCCGAAAGCCGGCATGCCGTAACGTGCGTCCTTCGGAAAGTAAGTGCCGCCGAAGAACGGTCGCCGATCGTCTGCCGTCAGGAACATCGTCAGCGGCCAGCCGCCCGGTCGCTGCGTAATCAGTTGATGAGCCGTCTGGTAGATCTTGTCCACATCCGGCCGCTCTTCCCGATCGACCTTGACGTTGACGTACAGTTCATTCATCAGCCGGGCGACGTCGTCATCCTCGAACGACTCGTGCGCCATGACGTGACACCAGTGGCAGGCCGAGTAGCCGACAGACAGCAGGATGGGTTTACCTTCACTTTTCGCGAGCTCGAAAGCCTCGTCGCCCCATGGATACCAATCGACGGGATTGTCGGCATGTTGCTTCAGGTACGGACTGGTCTCAGTGGCAAGACGGTTCGGCATTCTGGGTTTCCTTGTCTGGGTCAGCGATGGTCGGGCTGTTTTTGGGAGGCCACTATAGCGCAGCGCGATGGTAGACTACGCGCTTCTAATTCGTGACTGTCGTCCATGCTCATTTTCCCGGATTTCGACCCGGTCATTTTTTCGATCGGTCCTGCCAAGGTACGCTGGTATGGACTGACCTACGTCATCGCTTTCCTGTTCGCGTGGTGGCTGGCGAGGCGACGCTGCCGGCGACCGGACTCTATCATCGGTCCCGCGCAGGTCGACGACCTGATCTTCTACGGCATGATCGGCGTGATCGCCGGCGGCCGACTCGGCTACATCCTTTTCTATGGCTGGACGCAGCTCGCCGAAGACCCCTGGTACCTGGTCAGAATCTGGGAAGGCGGCATGTCGTTTCACGGTGGTCTGGTCGGCGTCATGCTGGCCATGTGGTGGTTCGGACGCAGTCGACTGAAGCAGCCGATGTGGGCCGTCACGGATTTCGTTGCGCCGCTGGTACCGCTCGGTCTCGGCTTCGGTCGCATAGGCAACTTCATCAACGGCGAATTATGGGGCGGGCCGGCCGGCAACCTGCCGTGGGCCATGCAGGTTCGCTGCGAGGGCATCGTCAATCGCTTCGACCTGTGCCAGCGAAAACTGGGCCTCGCGCCCGATGTCGCGATGACGCCACCCCTGCACCCGTCCATGCTGTATGAGTCGTTACTGGAAGGCTTCGTCCTGTTCGCGATCCTGTGGTGGTACTCGGCGAAGCCGCGACCCTATCGGGCCATCTCAGGGCTGTTCCTGCTGTTGTACGGCGTATTCCGCTTTTTCATCGAGTTCTTCCGCATGCCGGACACGCACCTGCCGAACAACGGCTACCTGGCCTTCGACTGGCTGACGATGGGGCAGGTACTGACGACACCGATGATTATTGGAGGCGGGGCGCTGATCTACCTCGCCTATCGTTCGACGACAACGGAGGCCAAGGCCTGACATGCAGCAATACCTCGACCTGATGCGCCACGTCCGGGACACCGGCGTAAAGAAAGAAGACCGAACGGGCACGGGAACCTTGAGCGTATTCGGCCACCAGATGCGCTTCGACCTGGCGGCAGGCTTTCCAATGGTGACGACCAAGAAGCTGCACACGCGATCGATCATCCATGAACTGCTGTGGTTCTTGAGCGGTGACCAGAACATTGCCTATCTGAAGGACAACGGCGTTCGCATCTGGGACGAGTGGGCCGATGAGAACGGCGACCTCGGGCCGGTCTATGGCGTGCAGTGGCGCAGCTGGGGGACTCCTGACGGCCGCAGCATCGACCAGATCTCCGAGGTCGTCCGGCAGTTGAAGGAGACGCCCGATTCGCGGCGCATCATCGTGTCGGCGTGGAACGTGGCCGATGTCGACAACATGGCGCTCCCGCCCTGCCACTGCCTGTTCCAGTTCTACGTTGCCGACGGCAAGCTGTCCTGCCAGCTGTACCAGCGCAGCTGTGACATCTTCCTCGGCGTGCCGTTCAACATCGCATCCTATGCGCTGCTGACGCACATGCTGGCCCAGCAGGCTGACCTGAACGTCGGCGACTTCATCTGGACCGGCGGCGACTGCCACCTGTACCTGAACCATCTCGAGCAGGCGGACGAGCAGCTCAAGCGGGAGCCGCTGCCGCTGCCGACGCTGGCCATCAATCGCCGCCCGCCGAGCATCTTCGACTACCGTTTCGAGGACTTCGAGATCCTCAACTACGAGTCGCATCCGCACATTGCTGCAAAAGTTGCCGTCTGAGCCGACAAGGGCATTCAGAATGATCAGTATCGTCGTTGCCGCGTCAGAGAATGGTGTGATCGGTGTCGATGGCAACCTGCCGTGGCGATTGCCGGACGACCTTCGCTATTTCAAGCAGCTCACAACGGGCAAACCCGTGATCATGGGCCGCAAGACGTACGAGTCGATTGGCCGGCCGCTGCCGAATCGGCAGAACATTGTCATTACACGCGACCCGGCATTCGACGCACCGGGCTGCGATGTTGCGTCTTCGCCCGAGGACGCGCTTAAGCACGCCGGCGATGCCGACGAGGTCATGGTGATTGGCGGCGGCACGATCTACGAGCAGTTCGCCGGCAGCGCCCATCGCATCTACCTGACGCGGGTGCACACGGAGATCGACGGCGACGTGTTTTTCGATTCGCCGGACAGCGATCTCTGGTACGAGGCGTCATCGACGCACCACCCGGCAGATGAGCTTCACGCACATGCGTTCGATTTTCTGACCTACGAACGTCGCCCCCAGGGCGGATAGGCGCAGCGGACGAGCGGTCAGCCCGCGGACATACCGGTGCCGCGATTGACCCGGATGTCCTCGATCGGATCCAGCCGATCGCGCGCCGCCTGCACGGCAGCATCGGCATCGACATCGTCTATCGTATCGGCGTCTGCCGTGAACTCTTCAAGCAGGGCACGCTGAATCTCGCCACGTTGCTGCGCCATCAGGTAGGTGATGTCGGCATGAAACATGACCATTGAATAGCGCGGGATAAAGACGTCCGGCAGGCGCTGCTCCAGCAGGAAAGCCAGTTCCTTGCGCAGCGCGAATTTCGGGTCGCGGACCGTGTCGCGCATCTCGATGTAGTTGTCCAGCGCCATGTCGGCGATCGCATTGGCGTTGGCAAGCTGCTCGGACTCGAAGCGGGCGAAGACGTTGGGCCAGTCATCGCCATGGCGACTGATGATCTGTTCGAGGAGTACGACATCCTCGAACGCCAGGTTCATGCCCTGGCCGTGGAAAGGCACGATGGCGTGGGCGGCGTCGCCGATCAGCAGCACATTGCCCTGATCATGCCAATGCCGGCATCGGATCGTACCGAGAATACCGAGCGGGTTGTTCAGAAAAAGTTGCGGCAGGTAAGGGATCAGTTCTTCGGCGTCGGGAAAGTGCTCTTTGAAGAAGCGATTGACGGCGTCATTGTTGTCGAGCGATTCAAAACTCGGGTCGCCGGTATTTGCAAGGAACAACGTCAGCGTGAAGTCGCCGCCGGGGTTCGGCAGGGCGATCAGCATGAAGCCGCCACGTGGCCAGATATGCAGTGCGTCCGAGCGCATCTGGAACGAGCCGTCCGGCGCCGCCGGAATCCAGAGCTCCTTGTACCCGTGCCTGAGCAGCGTCTCGATGCCGCCGAAGGTATCGGAGCCGTCGAAAGACCGGCGGATGATCGAGCCCGCGCCGTCGGCGGCGAACAGCGGTGTGGCCTCGACCTGGTACAGCGAATCGTCGTCGAGGTTTTGCATGTGCACCGTTCGATCCGGTGCGTCGTAGCCGATCGCCGCCTGTCTGAAGTGCATGCGAATCGCGTCGATGCTCTCGGCGTGGTCGAGCAATACCTTGTTCAGGCCGAGCCTCGTGACCGAGTAGATCTGCTCGTGCTCGGCCTGGCCGTAGGCGAGGAATTCGGTTGATCCGTCCAATTGGTGCACGACGCGGCCACGCATCGGCACCAGCAGCGGTTCGACGAGCTCAAAAATGCCGGCCTGCTTCAGCGCGTTGATGCCGCGCGCAGCGAGCGCCAGGTTGATCGACCGGCCGGCTTCTGCGTCATGGATGCGAGGGTCTTCGTAGCGCTCATAGAGATCGACGCTGAAGCCCTGCCGCGCGAGCATGATGGACAACAGCGTCCCGCACTGGCCGGCCCCGATGACGTTGACGGAACCGCGCTCGCTTGTGCCGCGGCTGGTCAAGCGGCCTCGCTCATCTCATTGAGAATCTGCTCGAGGCGACGGGCGAATTCATAGACGTCGGTGAAGCTGTTGTAGAGCGGCGCGGGCGCGACGCGGATTACGTCGGGCTCCCGCCAGTCACCCGTCACGTTCATTTCGCACAGGCGATCGAAGACGGCTCGCGCGTCCAGCGCCGTGTCGATGACCTTCAGCGACAACTGGCAGCCCCGCGAGTCGGCCGGCGTGATCGACACGATCTGGCCCGGAAACTTCGCCCGGATCAGCCACTCGAGATAGGCCGTCAGTTGCGCAGACTTCCTCCGTAGCCTGTCGAACCCGGCTTCCAGGAACAGCTCCAGTGAGGCTATGACCGGCGCGAGGGACAGGATGGGTGGGTTGCTCATCTGCCAGAGTTCCGCGCCCTCGGCCGGATCGAACTCTGGCGCCATTTTGAAGCGCGTCTCTTCCGCGTTGCCCCACCATCCGTGCAGTGCCTGGTCGGATGAAGAATGACGCTCCGGTACGAACGCCCCCGCAATCGCGCCGGGTCCGGCATTCAGGTACTTGTACGTGCACCAGCAGGCAAAGTCGGGGGACCAGTCGTGCAGGTTCAATTCGACATTGCCGATCGCGTGAGCCAGGTCCAGCCCAACGGCGATGCCGTGCATGCGGCCGAGCTCGCAGATCGCCTCCATGTCGAGGACCTGCCCGGTGTAGTACTGGACGCCGGGCAACAGCAGTAAGGCAATGCTGTGGCCGTGCTCTAAGACCAGGCTCTCGAGATCCTCGATGTACAGCTCACCATCGTTGCCGCGAGCACGCCACTCGATGACTCCGTCGTCCGGGTCGAAGCCTGCGAGGCGAACCTGGGACGCGGCCGCGTAGCGATCGGACGGAAAGGCCTTCTCCTCGACAACGATCCGGTAGCGGCTCTCGGTCGGGCGGTAGAAGCCGGCCATCATCAGGTGCAGGTTGACCGTCAGCGTGTTCATCGCGATGACTTCCGATGCTTTCGCGCCGGTCAGCTCCGCGAACCCACGCGCCGCCTGTCGGTGGTACGACATCCAGGGCCGCTCGGAATGAAAGTGCCCATCGACGGCGTACTCGGCCCAGTTACTCAGCTCCTGCTCGACATACGCTCGAGCAAGGTCTGACTGCAGTCCCAGTGAGTTTCCGCACAGGTAGATCGGGCTGAAGTCTTTGCGCCAGGACGGGAAGTTGAACCGCTGCCGGAAGCCCGCCAGCGGGTCGTCGGCGTCGAGACGCTCGGCGAAGCTCAAATTGTCCTGGAAGCTGTCCGTCATTGCGTCAGTCTTTAGCGGCCTTGATCGTACCGCAGTGCCTGCAGGTTCGGTTCTGTTCCGATGCGTAGAAACGATCAAAGATCGGCGGCAGCTGCTTCACGATGTCGCTTACCTGGATAAACTCTTCGTACAGCAGTGCATCGCAGTTGTCACAGTACCACTGAAAGCCATCGAGCTCGTGCTCCAGGCGCTTGCGTTCCACCACCAGGCCGATCGTGTTTTCGAATCGCTGCGGCGAATGGGGCACATTCGGCGGCAACAGCAGAATGTCTCCTTCGCGAATCGGTATGTCGACCCGCGCGCCGTCCTGGATCGTGCGAAGCAGCATGTCGCCTTCGAGCTGGTAGAAGAATTCCGGGCCCTCGTCGATGTGATAGTCATCGCGCGAATTGGGACCGCCAACGACCATGACGATGAAATCGTCCTCGTCGAATACCTGCTGGTTGCAGACGGGCGGCTTCAGCTGGTCGCGATGATCGTCGATCCACCGCTTGAAGTTGAATGCGCTCAGACTTTTCATTTCTGTCCCGGTACCTGGTAAACGGCTGGCTTGTCGAGTCGAACGGCGGTCAACTGGCGGCCCCATACACACCCGGTATCCAGCGAAACCAGCTTGGGCAGAACAATAAGACCTAGCTGCGACCAATGACCAAACACGATACGCGTGTCACCCCACGCATTATCCTCGAAGTCGTACCAGGGTTTCAGCTTGCCGCGCGTTTTCCACGGCGCACCGGAAAACGCCATCCTGAGTCGGCCATCCATCGTCAGCATGCGCATGCGTGTGAGCGTGTTGACGATAAAACGCAGGCGATTGTAGCCGCGCAGCTTGCCAGACCACTGCGTCGGACGATTCCCGTACATCTTGTACAGCAAGCGATCGAAGTCGGGTGCCTGCAGTCGCTTCTCCACTTCAGCGGCGCGCTTCAGCGTCTTCGCCACCGTCCATGTCGGCAACGTGCCCGCGTGCACCAGCAGCGTGTCGAGGTCCTCGTCGTAGTGGGCGAGCGGTCGTGAACGCAGCCAGTCGACCAACTCGTCGAGGTCGGGCGCCTGCAGTGTCTTCGACAGGGACGTGAACCGCCGCGAGTTCGGGATGATGTCCTGGGCCAGCGCGAGCAGGTGCAGGTCGTGGTTGCCGAGCACCGTGATCGCGGATTTGCCGAGCGACTTGACGAAGCGCAGCGTCTTCAGCGACTTGGGGCCCCGGTTGACGAGGTCGCCGGCGAACCAGAGCCGGTCCCTGTCCGGATCGAAGTCGATGGCGTCAAGCAGGTTGACGAGGGGGTCGTAGCATCCCTGGACGTCGCCGATCGCGTAGACAGCCACGGTGTTCTACTGCAGCAGGCCCGGTACGGCGAGCGTGAACGGGGCGATGGGCGCGTCAAAGTTGCCGCCGTCTTCCGCCTCCATCGTGTACATGCCCTGCATGGCGCCCACCGGGGTCTCCAGTACGGCACCGCTGGAGTATCGGAACTCCTCGCCAGGCCGTAAGAACGGCTGTTCGCCAACGACGCCGTCACCGTGCACCTCCTGCACCTTGCCGTTCGCGTCGGTAATGATCCAGTGCCGGCTGCGCAGCGTCGCGGCGTGTTCGCCGTTGTTGCGAATCGTGATCGTATACGCGAACACGTAGCGGTCGTCGTCCGGCCGCGACTGATCGTCCACGTAGGCCGTGTCGACCTTGATCCCGATTTCGCTTTCGAAAGCTTGGCTGTTCATACCGTGCATTTTATCTGTTCAGGCCGGTTTGGAAACCAGTGCGTTACTCAACGAAACAAATGCGTCAACGTCAAGTTGCTCGGCTCGAAGTCCCGGGTCGATGCCCGCCGCCAGCAGCTGATCCGCGTTCGCGAACTCGGCGAGAGCGTTCTTCAGCGTTTTGCGTCGCTGCCCGAACGCCGCCGCAACCATCCGGCTCATGTGCTCCTCGTCGTGAATGACGCAGGCGTCCTTAGGCTTTGGCGTTAACCTGACGACCGCGGATATGACCGCGGGCGGTGGGTCGAAACTCTCCGGCGGAACGTCGAACAGCGGCTCGATGAACTGGTGGCAGCTCAACATAACGCCGAGCCGTCCGTAGGCTTTGCTGCCAGGCTCTGCCGCCATTCGGTCTACGACTTCCTTTTGCAGCATAAAGTGCATGTCTTGAATGACATCCCGCTGCGCGAGCAGCTCGAAGAGCAAAGGCGTCGATATGTTGTAGGGAAGGTTGCCGACGACACGCAAATTATCGCCGAGGGCCCGGAAGTCGAAGCTCAGGGCGTCGCCCTCGTGAACCGTGATATTGTCCTGCCCGGCAAATTCCATCTTCAGCGAAGCGACGAGATCGCGGTCGAGTTCCACAAGGTGCAGGTGGCCGGCTCGACGCGACAGCGGGCGGGTGATAGCGCCCGGACCCGGGCCGATCTCGACGATGGTATCGGACGGCTGAGGCCGAATCGCTTCGACGATGGCGTGAATGACGCCCGGATCGGTCAGAAAATGCTGGCCGAATCGCTTGCGCGCCCGGTGCGTGCTCATGACAGGGAGGCCGCAAGTTCCAGCGCTGTCCGCAGACTGCCAGAGTCGGCCTCGCCCTTGCCGGCGATGTCCAGCGCCGTGCCGTGATCGACCGACGTTCGGATAATCGGCAGGCCCAGCGTGACGTTGACGGCGTTGCCAAAGCCCGCGTACTTCAGAACCGGAAGGCCCTGGTCGTGATACATCGCCAACACGGCGTCTTTTTTCCCGCCGGCCGGCGTGAAGAGCGTATCAGCCGGCATCGGGCCGCGAAGCCTTATTCCGGACTCGCGGAGTTCATCGAGTACCGGCGTGATGACGTCCTGCTCCTCCTGACCTAAGTGACCGCTCTCTCCGGCGTGCGGGTTGAGCCCGCAGACCGCAATCACCGGATCGTCGAGTCGAAAACGCCGCTTCAGGTCGGTGTGCAGTACCGACAACACGGAGCGAAGCAACGGTGCCGTGATCGCATCCGGGACCTCGCGCAGCGGCAAGTGTGTCGTGGCTAATGCGACTCGAAGCTCTTCAGCAACCAGCAGCATGACGGGCGTATCGGCGCCGGTGACCTCGGCCAGGAACTCGGTGTGACCGCTGAACGGGATGCCCGCGTCGTTGATGATGCTCTTCTGCAGCGGAGCCGTGACCAGCGCCCGAAACTCCCCGCGTATGCAGGCCTCCGCTGCAAAGCGCAGACCGGCAAGCAACGTGGACGCGTTCTTTGCGTTGAGTTCACCGCAGACGGGTTTGACGGGAAACTGGAACGGGACAACCCGCAGCTCGCCGTCCACCGGTGCGCCGGTCTCCGCGGCCGACACGCTCCTGATGACGAGCGGGTATCCGAGCGCGGCCGCGCGCTCCGCGAGCACATCGGGATCGCCAACCACGACGCAGTCCTGCTTCAGCCCGTCGGCTGCGAGCTGCACGCAGAGCTCCGGTCCGATTCCGGCGGGTTCGCCGGCCGTCAACAGAATCGGGCGATCGTTCGTCATGCGTTGGCTACCCACAAGCAGCCTGTTGAACAAGTCTCAGGCGAGTGCGAGACAAGGCGGTTTTCGGCGTGAAAGCGCAGTGTACTGTTGAGTCCGTGAGCATTTTGAGCCGGAAACCAATGCCGGATCGTGCCGGCTGAGGTTTGTTCAACGCGCCGCTAGATGCGTTTGTCGACAAACGCCTCATCACGTATCCGTCGAATCCAGAGCTGCGTCTCGTCCTGCATCTTGCTGTTTCGGATTCTCAGGTCGCAGTTGCGCTCCTTGAGTTCCTCGGTGTTGTCGTATACGCGACGGTCGAGTACCTCGGCAACGTGCCAGCCGAACGGTGACTGGAAGGGTTCGCTCATCTCGCCGATCTCGAGCGACTCGACGGTCGCCTGGAACTCGCCGACAAAGGTTCCGGGTCCGGACCAGCCGAGGTCGCCACCCTCATTCGCGCTGCCGGGATCGTCGGAAACGAGTTTCGCGACTTCGCCAAAATCCTCGCCGTTCTTGATGCGCTCGAGCGCATCCGTCAGTTTCTGGCGAGCCGTCGCGTCATCGATGATCTCATTTGGCCGGACAAGGATGTGCCGGACGCGGACCTGGTCGACCTGGCTGCGCTGCACGGCGCTTCTCAAGTCGTTGACCTTGACGATATGGAAGCTGTTCGACCAGCGAAACGGCTCAGACACGTCGCCCGCACCCATCGGCACCAGGACGTCAGTAAAAAGCGACGGAACCTGTTCGCCTTCCAGCCATCCGAGCGAACCGCCCTCCAGCGCCGTCTGGCCTTCCGAGTAACGAATCGCCAACTGGCGGAAGTCCGCACCGTCCTGGATACGCGTGTAGATCTCCTGCATCGTCGCCTCGACCTCTGCGGTCTGTTCGGCCGTCGCCGACTCCGGCAGCGATACGACGATGTGCGACAGGTTGTAGGCAGAGTTTGCAACGACATTCGACTCGAGATCGAGGATGCACTGCTGAATCTCGCGAGGCGATACGTTGATTCGTTGTCCAACGTCGATGCGTCGCAATTGTTCGAGCGTCAGTTCTTCGCGGATATCCTCGCGAAACTGCGCCCACGACAGGCCGTCGGCCGCGAGAAGCTGGGGCATTTGTTCGAAGGGTATCGGGGGCTGCTGTTGTGCACCGATTCTCGCAATCGCCTCGTTCACCATCTGGTCAGAGATCTGCAAGCCGATTCTCTCCGCACGCTGCATCTGGACTTCGTTGACAATGAGTCGCTCGAGCACCTGGTCGCGCAGGACATCGGCCGGCGGCAGGGGAATAGGCTCAGGCTGCGATTCGGCCTGCACAATGATATTCGCGATCTGAGCCCTCAGTTTGCTCTTGAGGACGACGCCGTCGTTAACGATCGCCGCGACTCCGTCGAGAAACTCCCCGGTCTCGGAGAGCTCTTCGGCGGCGCACAGCGGCGCGGAACACAACGCGCCAATGGCGCATAGGTATCTGAATCTAAACACTTATTTACTACCGGAGTCGAGCTGAATAGCCAAGAATACCACGTTCAAGCAGTTTGTCAGACTGGCTGCCGACGCTGCTCAAACCCTTCAGTACCAATTGCAGACCGAAGGAAGAATCACGAGTTCCGTCTCGCGTGGAAATATGTCGCCTCGAGACCAGTCTCAGGCCCCAGCAGCAGCTCTCGTATTCGAGGCCGAAGAACTGCTCGAGGACTTCGTCATCCCGAAACGAATAGTTGTAGCGGCCGACGAAGTTCCAGCGACGGCTGACGGGCCAGGACCAGGACAGGTCGCCCTGTTCCAGTGAGTCGCGACGGAAGCGATACGCGAGGTTCAGGATCTTGTTCGTTGCCGGCCGGTACTGCAGCCGCGCTTCGGACTGCGTCGTGCCGGTTTCACCGGTTCCCCACTGGTGTCCGAAATTGAAGTTGATGTTGTCGTACAGCAGGAAGCTGACCTCGGCGATGTAATCGGACGAGCGGCTCGTCGCCAGGGGCTCTCCGGGCAAAGATACGCCGCTCTCGCTCAGGTAGCGGGCCTGGCCGACGGTCGCCGTAACGAGCTCGCGGCCGGTCGAGATATCGAGGATGCGCGACGTGACGCCGACGCTGACCTGATCCGTATCGACGTAGCGATCGACGCCGAGCAGGCGGTTGCGCCGAAACAGCTGCACGAGGTTCAGGTCTGGCAGGATCGTGTCGAAGAGCGGCAGCGCGGATTGGTCGCGATGCGGAATATGCACGTACAGTATCCGTGGCTCGAGCGTCTGCAGCAGTCCCGACCCGTTGTCCCGGTCGATCTGCCGCTCGAGAATCAGGCCGGCGTCGAAGCTCGTGATCGGCAGCGTTCTGCTCGGGCTGTTGTCGCCAAGGGTGTCGCTGAGCTCGTAACGCGTGTGATCCAGCGTGACGCCGGGCTCGACAAACCAGCCCGGCCCGCCGAAGCGGCGGCCGAGCCCCGGCCGCAGGTTGACGCGCCAGCCCGTCGTGCCGACGTCGCGGTCGAAGTTGACGAGCTCGCTGTCGAAGCCGAGGTCCAGCCCGATGACACGCTGAGGCCACTTCGCGCTGGCCAGAAACTGCGGTACGCGGCGGTACGGCTTATTCAAGTCAGTGATCGCATCATCGAGCGTCTGGAAGTCCTGGATGCGACCGAGGAACGACCAGGTGTCGCCGAAGAAGTCGATTTCGACGCTGCGATTCAGGTGCGTCAGGCTCGAAACACTCAGGCTGCCGCCAAGGTCCTCGAAGTACTGGCTATCGGAGACGTCACGGATGTCGACCGTCGTTCGCCAGCCGTTGGGCAGGATCGACTGGTGGTCAAAGTCGAACAGATACCGCGATTCATTGGTCAGGTCGTCGTTCGGCAGCAATTGTGCATCGACGGTCCCCGAATGCTGCAGGGTCAGGTAGCGAAAGCCGACCTGCCCCTGGAAGCCTCGGTCGCTAAGGATTCGGCTGGTCAGCGTCGCGTCGTAGTTGGGTGCGATGTTCCAGTAGTAGGGGATGCGAATTTCCTGGCCGCTGCGGCCCGCGCTGCCGACTTCAGGCGCGAGCAGGCCGGACTTACGTGCGTCGCCGATTGGGAATGACAGGTAGGGCGCGTAAAGAATCTGCACGCCTTTGAACCTGAGCTTGACGCCCTTTGCGGTTCCGACGCCTTCGCCGGTATCCAAGCGGATGTCCTTCGCTTTCAGCAACCAGTTTTCGGAGCCCGGCGGGCAGGTTGTGTACTCCACGCCGCCGAGTTGCAGTACGCCGTCGTTAGTAATGGTGATCCGATCGGCCGCACCGCGCCCGTCGCCGCTGCCGAGCGAAAACTCCGCCCCTGCAAAGTCGATAATGCCGGAGTCGTAGGCGAACTCGGCGGAGTCGCTGCGAATTTCCGTGGCCGGGTCCATGAATCGGACGTCGCCCTGGAGGAAGATCGCACGATCGCTCTCGCGTAGCTGCGCCGACTCGGCGCCGGCGAGCTTGTCTCCGCGCCGCAGCACGATGCCGCCGTCGAGGTCGGCCTGTCGTGGCTTGTCGAGGTTGGCTTCAAAGCGTCCGGTTTCGAAGAAGATCGTGTCGGGGTCGGAGAAGTCGATGGCGTCGGGGGCATCGGCCTCGATGCGAACGCCCAGGCCCGTATCGCATGCCAGTGGCTCCTGTGCCTGTGCCGCTGTCGTCAGGGCCAGGCAAGTCAGCAAAATCAGGAATCTGGAGGGCACGAGAGGCTAGGAACATCCGTTTAAGAGGCGTCGAGATGTTAACAGTTCGGTATGCTACCTTCCCAGTGTTTTGGCGCCTCAGCCGAACCGTGGAGCAGGACCATCAGCGCAGACGATCGACGCCTGGAAGAACTTGAAAACTGGCTTAAAGGCCATGCCGATACGAGTGACCTGAGGCCGGCATCGGAGGATGCCAGTTTTAGGCGTTACTTCCGCTTAAACGCGGGCAGCGAATCGCTTATCGCGATGGACGCGCCGCCGCCGGCTGAAGACTGTCGTCCTTTTGTGCAGGTTGCAGGCTACCTCCGGAACATGGGACTGAACGCGCCGCGAATCCTGAAGGCCGATCTTGAGCGCGGGTTCCTGCTGCTGTCGGACCTCGGCGCCGATCAGTACCTCGATCACCTGCCCGCGGAAAGGGATCGACTCTACCGCGACGCCATCGATGCGCTGCTCGTAATCGGCATCGAGGGCCACGCGTATCGAGATGCCTTGCCACCGTACGACGAGGCGCTGCTGTCGTTCGAGATGTCGTTGTTTCACGACTGGCTGTGCGAGAAGTACCTGGGCCTGGAATTTTCCGAGGACGAAGAACATGAGTGGGGGAGAACCGTCTCGTTGCTGATCGATGCGGCGTTAGCGCAACCGCGCGTATTCGTTCATCGCGACTATCACTCGAGGAACCTGATGGTCACGGAGACCGGCAATCCCGGCATCCTCGATTTCCAGGATGCGATGAACGGGCCGCTGACCTACGATCTCGTATCGCTGTTGAAGGACTGCTACATCAAGTGGCCCTACGCGTTCATAGAATCCCAGGCGAAGCGATTCTTCGATGCGCAGCAGGGCCTGTCGCTCGACTGGCCCGAGTTCCAGCGCTTTTTCGATTTGATGGGCGTGCAGCGACACCTGAAGGCGGCGGGCATCTTTGCGCGACTGAACCTGCGTGATGGAAAACCCGGCTACATGAAGGACATACCGCGAACGCTGTCGTACATCACGGAGCT
Source organism: Woeseiaceae bacterium (assembly GCA_030066655.1). Lineage (GTDB taxonomy): Bacteria > Pseudomonadota > Gammaproteobacteria > Steroidobacterales > Woeseiaceae > UBA1847. Next base: position 34,103 of record JASJBE010000017.1, read on the forward strand.
TGCGGACGTTTACGAGGAACTCGAGTTCCTCGGTGGTTTCGTTTCAGGCCAGGTCTTGCCGAAGCTGGAGTCGATGATTTGATTACCATGCTCCTTGCGGCTGGCAAGGGAGAGCGACTGCGGCCTCTGACCGAGTCCGTGCCGAAGGCGCTGGTCGACGTCGCCGGGCGATCGCTGATCGAACGACACCTGGACAGGTTACCGAAGGGCAGCACGGTCGTCATCAATCTTGGCTGGCTGGGCCTGCAGATCGCGGAGCGCGTCGGTTCGGGCGAAAAGTATGGCCACACCGTCGTCTACAGCGACGAAGGTGAGAATATCCTCGAGACCGGCGGGGGCATTCAGCGGGCGCTGCCGTTTCTTGGCGACCGTCCCTTTCTCATCGTCAACGCGGATGTGCTCACCGACATGCTGCTGCCACCCGACGATGTCGATCTCGGTGACGCGCAGGTACACCTGGTGCTGGTGCCAAAACCGGAGTTCCGGTCGGAAGCGGACTTCGGCCTCAAGGACGGGCGCGTGACCAACGACGACCGACGCTACACGTACAGCGGCGTCGCCATCTACAATCCGCGCTTCTTCGCTGCCTGCAAGCCGGGGCGGTTTTCCGTCGTGCCGCTGCTTCGGGAGGCGGCCGAGCAGGGCCTGGTCTCGGGCAGCCTGTACACCGGTTATTGGTCCGACGTGGGAACGCCGGAACGCCTCGAGCAGGCGAACGCGCGAGAGGCTAGGGCCTAAGCTGATCCGATTCCGTCAGCTCGCGTTCGGTCATGCGCAGGTGCCTGAGCAAGTGCGGCACCAGCGCCGCCTTCGCGGCTGCCAGCGTCTCGAGCTCACATTGCTCTTTCAGATCGGTGACGGATAAGTCCTGCATGCCGCAGGGATTGATCCGCGCGAAATGTTCCCGGTTGACGTCGACGTTTAAGGCCATGCCGTGGAAACTGCAGCCGCGTCGGATACGCAGCCCGACGCTCGCGATCTTGCTGCCGTCGACGTAGACACCGGGCGCATCGGGTCTGGCCGCCGCACTGACACCGTAGTCTTCAAGCAGGTCGACCACACTCTGTTCGAGCGCCGTAACGAGATCGCGTACACCCAGCGAGGCGCGCTTCAGCGAGATCAGCGGGTAGATCATCAGCTGGCCGGGGCCGTGGTAGGTCACTTGTCCGCCCCGATCGATCTGCACCACCGGGATGTCTCCCGGAGCGAGGACGTGACTGCGGTCCGCGTTGACGCCGAGTGTGAATACGGGCGGGTGTTCGGTGAACCAGATCTCGTCCTGCTGCTCGTCATCACGCGTGTCGGTGAATGACTGCATCGCTCGCCACAACGGCTCGTATTCCTGGCGTCCGAGGTCCCGGACGCAGAGACCCTCGCTCACAGCGCCATCTTTACGTCGTCGTGATCGGTCAGGTCCTGGTAAATGTTGTCGAGCTGCTCGCGGCTCTGCGCGTTTACCGTGATCGTCAAAGACACGAAACGCTCGGTCCGGCTCAACGCCGTCTGGATCGCGCTGTCGGGCAGCGGGCCCGTGTGTTTTTCCACCAGTTCCCGGACCGTTTGCCGGAATTCCGGGTTGTCCTCCCCCATGATCTTGATAGGGAAGTCGCAGGGAAACTCCATGATGGATTCTTCGGTCATTGTTCCTGCCTCCCTGTTCGTTATTCCAGCATCAGCTTGATCGTATCGACACTGCGCTGCCAGAAGCTGCCTTCCGGGTTGTCTTCCAGCGCGCGCAGCGGTGCCGAGACCAGCTGCTCGTCGCCGAGGCTTATAACCAACTCGCCGAGCGGCTGACCCTGTGCGACGGGGGCCGTGAGCTGCGCCGGGACATTCTGCACTGATTCGAGCTCATCGTAGGCGCCTCGAGGCAGCGTGACAAAGAGGTCCTCGCTTAAGCCTAAGTTGCTCGTTTCCTGTGCCGATTTCCAGACCCGTGAATTCGTGATGATCTCACCCGCTTTGAACAGCAGCCGGGTCTCGAAGAAGCGGAAGCCGTAATTCAACAGCGCCTGGCTGCCGTTGATTCTTGCGTTGTCACTCGACGTGCCGACCACGACAGAAATGATGCGCATGCCGTCACGTTTTGCGGACGATACGAGGCACCATCCCGCGGCTTCCGTATGGCCCGTCTTCAGGCCGTCCACGGAATCGTCGCGGTACAGCAGTCGGTTTCGGTTCGGCTGCCGAATGTCGTTCCACTCGAACTCCCTCGTCGAGTACCACTCGTAGTACTCGGGGAACTCACTGATGATTGCTCTCGCCAGGATGACGATATCGCGGGCCGTCATGTAGTGGTTGTCGTCGGGCAACCCGGTGGCGTTCATAAAGTTTGACGACGTCATGCCCAGTCGCGACGCGTACTGGTTCATCATCTGCGCAAACACCGATTCGGAACCGGCGACATACTCGGCCAGCGCGACGCTGGCGTCATTGCCCGAGCTGACGATAACGCCGAACAGCAGGTCCCTGACCGACACCCGGGTGCCGACCTCGATGAACATCCTTGAGCCCGGCATGCGCCATGCCTTTTCGCTGATCGTGACCTCGTCCTCGAGACTGATCTGTCCGCTGTCAATCGCATGGAAGACGACGTAGCTGGTCATCAGTTTGGTGATACTCGCCGGCGGAACAGGCGTATCCGGCTTCAGCGATGCGAGTTCGTAGCCGGTCTCGGCATCGATCAAAAGATAGCTGGTCGCACCGATGACGGGCGGTGCCGGTGTGGGGCGAATGTCAGCGTAGGCGGCGCTCGAAACGAGCAACAGCGCGCAGAATAGGGCACTTACTCTCATGATGTCCTTGAAAGTGTGAAAAAGAAGTCTGGAAACCTGTCATTGTAGCTTCCAAGAACCTGGACGGGTCCTAGACGCCGGGTCAGCTCTCGGGCGTGACGAGATACCGTGTCTCGATACCGAGACCCTCAAGCTCGTCGCTCAGTATATCGAATTGATGAACACTTTTGACCGGTCCGATCCGGACGCGGAAGAGCTCCTTGTGCGAGTCGGTCACGACCAAAACATTGCCGATGTTGGCGCGCTGGAGTCGCCGATAGAGTCGCTCGGCGTTGTCGCGGCTGCCGAAGGCGCCGACCTGGACGTATACCGGGCCCGGGTTGTCCGGTACCGAGAAGTCGCGTGGCGGCTCGGAGCTGGCCCGCGTCGGACGATCGCCAGACGAAGGCGCCCCGAAGTCGATGGCGCGCACCTCAACGAGCGCGGTGCCCGTGTCTACCATATCCAGCTTCATCGCGGCCGCGTAGGACAGGTCGATGATCCGGTTGTGGGCGAAGGGCCCGCGGTCGTTGACGCGCACAATAATCGTCTTATTGTTGCGCAGGTTGCGGACCTCGACATAGGTCGGCAGGGGCAGCGTCTTGTGCGCCGCCGTCATCGCGAACATGTCATAGGTTTCGCGATTCGAGGTCAGGCGGCCGTGGAATTTTGTGCCGTACCAGGATGCAACGCCCTGTTCCCGGTAGCCGCGACTCGAGTCCATCACCCGGTAGGTCTTACCGAGCACCTCGTACTCGGGCATGTTCCCGTAGCGACTGCGCGGTTCAGGACGTGGAATCGGATCCTCGGGCAGGTCCGGAATCGCAACGCTGCCGGTTGGCGGTCCGTCCTTCAGCATGCCCGGCCTGCCGGCGCAGGCGGACAGCAGCATGAACGCCAGTAATAGAAGGCTAAGTCGCATCGCGATTGACGGTCGCTGCGATCTCCTGGCCCAGCTGATGCACGGCGAGCGCGTACATGACGCTCCTGTTGTATCGGGTGATCACGAAGAAATTATGAAAGCCGATCCAGAACTCCGGCCCGTCCGAGCCCTCGTAAGCCAGCAGCTGGCCCTTGCTGTCGATGTCCAGCTCCGTCGAAAACATGACGCCCCGTTTGCTGAGCGAGCCTACCGTGTCTTTCGGCGTCAGCGTGTTCTTCGGTTCAGGTGCCGGTCCTTGCCACTGCTGGCCCAGCGTCGCGCTGGCGACGACTTGCTCCCCGGTCTTCCAGCCGTGGCGCACGAAGTAGTTGGCGATGCTGCCGGTGACGTCGGCCCAGTTGTTCCAGATATCGATCTTGCCGTCGCCGGTGGAGTCGACGGCATAAGCCCTGAAACTCGACGGCATGAACTGCGGCTTGCCCATCGCGCCGGCGTACGATCCCGTCGCCTCGCGAGCGTCGAGGCCTTCTTCCCTGACCAGTAACAGGAATTCCCGGAGTTCCTTGCGAAAGAACTTCGATCGCCTTGGGTAATCGAAAGCAAGTGTCGACAACGCGTCCAGAACGCGATGATTGCCCGTGATCCGGCCGTAGTAGGTTTCAACGCCGATGATGCCGACGAGGATCTCGACGGGAACGCCGGTCTCGCTGCTGATCCTCGTCAGTATGTCTTCCTGCTCACGCCAGAATTTCGCGCCGGCATCGATCCTCTCGCTGGTCAGGAAGTGATTTCGATACTGTCCCCAGGACAGGGTCTTCTCGGCCGGCTTCGACATGAGGTCGATGATCGGCTGCCTGATCTCGGCATCGGACAGGTATTTTTCGAGCGTTGTACGATCGTAATCGTGCTCTGTCACCATCTCGTCGATGAACGCAGCGACGTCGGGGCGACTGATGTCCAGTGCCGAGGCGATGTTCGTTGAAAGGAGGAATAGTGTGAGGACTGCCAGAGTTTTTTGAGTCATCAGCGGGGGAGTAATTTCCTGTTGGAGTGGATGGACATCAGGATACCGAAACCGGCCATAAGCGTCACCATCGAGGTGCCGCCGAAACTGACGAGCGGGAGCGGTATGCCAACAACGGGAACGAGGCCGGTCACCATAGCCGTATTGACGAAGACATAAACAAAAAAGGTCAGGCTGATCGAACCGGCCAGCAGGCGATTGAACGTATTGTGCGCATTGACCGCGATGTACAGGCCGCGCCCGATAATGAACATGTAGATGCTCAGGAGCACGAGGACGCCGAGCAGGCCAAACTCCTCACTGAGCACGGCGAAAATGAAGTCGGTGTTTCGCTCCGGCAGGAACTCCAGCTGCGATTGCGAGCCGTTGGTCCAGCCCTTACCGAACAGCCCACCCGAACCGATCGCGATCTTCGACTGGATGATGTTGTAGCCTGCGCCGAGCGGGTCACTGTCCGGGTTCAGCAGGGTCAGCACACGTTGTTTCTGATAGTCCTGCATGAAGTAGGTCCACATGAGGACCGCGCCCGGCACGGACAGCGCCGCGAGTGACAGTATGAGTTTTATCGACAGCCCGGCCAGAATGACGACGATAATGCCGGCCGCCGCCGTCAGGAGCGCGGTACCGAGGTCCGGTTGTGACGCGATGAGTACGGTGGGCGCTGCAATGATGATCGCCAGTAATGCAAGCGCACTGAAGCGCGGAGGGATCGGCCGATCGTGCATGTACCAGGCACACATCATCGGCACGGCCAGTTTCATGATTTCCGACGGCTGGAAGCGAATACCGATATCCAGCCACCGCTGCGCGCCCCCGCCGACGTCGCCGGTGACGAGTACGAGGACCAACAGGACGATGCCGCCGATGTAGGCCCACGGCGTCCAGCGTCTCAGGAAGTCGATCGGCATCTGCGCGAGTATGAACATCGCCGCGAATGCGACGCCAAGGCGGATCACCTGGCTCAACAGCATGCGCGAACTCTCGCCGACGGCGCTGTACAGGACGAACAGGCCTGCACCGCAGAGCAACAGCAGCGCACCAAGGAGCGGCCCATCGATACGCAGCTGCTTTAGTAGCCTCGCGAAGTCGCCGAGCGGTTGTGCCTTGCCGACGAGCAGGCGCTGCGTCTCACTGAGCCGCATTCTTGTGCTCCAGGTAATGGTCCATGATGGCCATGGCAATGGGCGCGGCGGTGGTGCTGCCGCTGCTGCCGTTTTCGACGATGACCGCGACGGCGATGGCCGGGTTCTCCAGCGGGGCGAATGAGATAAACAGCGCGTGGTCCCGCAGCCGCTCCTCGATCTCTTCCTCGTTGTACTCCTCGTCCTGGCCCACCGAGAACACCTGTGACGTACCGCTCTTTCCGGCCACGCGATACGGCAGGTCCCTGCCGGCCGCGAAGGCCGTGCCACGGTGATCCTGCAAGACGCTGTTCATGGAGGCTATGACGTCGTCCCAGTAGAACTCGTTCTTGATGTCGACGGTCGGCAGCTGAGCCGGTTCCAGCTCCGTGACTTCCCCGGTCAACGGATCCTGCCAGCCGGCGACCAGCCTCGGTCGAAAGCGCATACCGCGCGTGCCGAGGGCCCCGGTGGCCGCTGCCAGCTGCAGCGGTGTCGCGTTCATGTAACCCTGGCCAATCGACGCAATGACCGTCTCGCCGTCGTACCAGCGCTTGTCGTCCCGGCTCCTGAACGCCTCGCGCTTCCATGTCGTCGACGGAACCAGTCCGCTGCGCTCACCGCCTATGTCGACGCCGGTCTGGTATCCGAGTCCGAACTGCACGAGATAATCGTGCATACGATCGATGCCGATCTCGTTGCTGATCTCGTAGAAGTAGACGTCGCAGGATTGGGAAACGGCCTGATGGATATCGATTGGCCCATGCCCTTCCGGCTTCCAGTCCCGGTAGCGATGCGTCGAGTTCGGCAGCGTGAAATAGCCCCGGCACATGATCTTGCGGGTCAGGTTGGTTGCGCCGGATTCGAGCGCGGCGAGCGCCAGCATCGGCTTGATGGTAGAACCCGGCGGATAGATGCCGCGGACGGCCCGGTTGAAGAGCGGCCGGTCCGGATCTTCCGCGACGCTCGCGTACTGGGCGCGGCTCATGCCGCCGACGGCGAACATGTTGGGGTCGAACGACGGGGCGCTGATCATTGCGAGTATGTCGCCATTGTTTGGGTCGATCGCCACGATGGCGCCGCGACGGTCCTTCATCAGCTCGGTCGCCAGCGTTTGCAGCTCAATATCCAGTGTCAGCAGCAGGTTGTCGCCGGGATCCGGCAACTCGTCTTCGGGCAGCGCATCGATGACGCCGCCCGAACCGGTCGTGATCTGTCGGCCACGTGCGTTCGTGACGATATGCCTGAAGCCGGCATCGCCGTGCAGGCGCGACTCGTAACTGGCTTCGAGGCCGGTCTGGCCAGCCTGCGTCGTACCGGCATAACGGGACGTGTCGACTCTCTGCAGATCCTCGACGGTCATTCTGCCGACATAGCCGACGGCGTGCGCGATCGCCTCGCCATCGGGATAGTGACGGACCAGCCTCGGTTTGAAGTCGACGCCGGGAAAGCGGGCGCGCTGCACGGCGAAGCGCGAGATCTCCTCGTCGTCGAGTCGGGGGTTGAGCGTCACGGGTCGGAAGCGTTGGGTTTCCCGCGACTCGGCGATCAGCTCCTCGATATCGTCGCGTTCGATAAGGCCGAGCTCGGCCAGTCGCGAAAGCGTGTCACGGATGTCCTCAACCTGCTCGGGGATCAGCTCGAGCTGGTAGGCGGGCAGGTTTTCTGCGAGTACCCTGCCACTGCGATCGAGGACCAGGCCGCGGATAGGTGAGACAGGCTGCGTCCGGATCCGGTTGCCTTGCGCTTTTTCCGCGTACTGCTCGTAATTGACGACCTGCAACTGCACGAGCCGGCTGACCACGGTGCCGAGCAGCAGCGTGGCAACGACGATGGACAGCACAATGCGACCGACGAAGATTCGCCGCTCATAGTGGTGATCTCTAATCGACTGAAGCAGTGCCATTACCAGAGCCTGTTAACACGATGGGGATGCACCCTGCCGGAAGACATTTTTTTGCCCGGCAAGGCGGAAGGCGCGCCGTTTAGCACCGCTAAACAAGTGAGGGTCTGCCCGTTGGGTATTGACAACGACACGGGCGGAAAAATGGACTCGGCAGCATTCATATCTATGGTGTTATCAGGCCCTAGCGCCTGAATCTCAAACCGTTCATGAACATCGACAGCACGGGCCAGATCAGGGTTCCCGTGATCACCGGGCCCCAGTAGACGATTGCTGGCGCCGTCACGCCTGCGACACCGTTTATCCAGAACAGCAGGAACTGGTAGACGCAGAGCATCGCCATGACGGTCAGCGTGAGCTGGGTCAGTGGAAACACCCGCATCTGCAGGTGAAACCTGATCGTCACGAAGACGATCAGGCACATGGTCAGCGCATGCTGACCGAGCATCGTTCCCTGTGCGACGTCCATGACGATACCGACCAGCCATGCGGTACCGACGCTGTATTTTTGCGGCGCTACGATCGCCCAGTAGATCAGCATCATCATGATCCAGTCCGGGCGGAACGACTCGATGGCCGCGGGCAGCGGCATGATCGTTAGCGCCAGTGCGGCCAGCACGCTCATCAGCATGCCGAAGGTTCCGATCGAACTACGGCTGCTCAACGACCTCTCCGTCAGTCGTCGCTTCGTTTGAAGACGCTTCCGGCTGGTCCATCCAGATCAGCATGACTTCGCGAACCTGGTTCAGTGCCGCTGACGGCGTCGCCTTGACCTCCGCGAACGGTTGTTGCGGAACGCGGCGAATGTCGGAAACGACGGCGACGGGGTAGCCGGGCGGAAACGCGCCGCCGAGTCCGGACGTAACGAGTACGTCACCAACCTCGAGATCCGCGTTGTTGGGCAGGTAGGGCAGGTCGAGCTGGTCGAACTGCCCCGTGCCCAAGGCGATGGTCCGCAGGCCGTTGCGATTGACTTCGACCGGCAGCGCATGGTCCGGATCGCTGATAAGAATGGCCTGCGACGTCTTGAGGCCGGTTTGCAGGACCTGACCGACGACGCCGTTCGCATCGATGAGGGACTGGCCGTCGTAGACGCGGTCCTCGCTTCCGACGTCGAGGACGATACTGTGCCGGAACGGGTTGGTGTCTACCGACATGATCCCGGCGACCCGGATGTCTCCGGTAATGCGGTCTCGTGCTTCGAGCAGATCCCGCAGGCGCGCATTCTCAGCCTCGAGCGCGGTCAGCTGCTGCAGTTCGGCGCGTGTCAGTCGCTGCTGGATCTTGAGCCGCGTGTTCTCGAGTTCGAGCGAGTTCCTCGAGGTGCTGCTGTCCACCAGCCATCCCCAGATCCGGGCCGGCGTGTCGACGACGATCTGCAACGGGTAGACGGCTGCGCCGATGGCGCGACGGACGGTATCGAGTTGCTGATTGCGGTCGTCGTAGACCATCAGCAGGATGCTCAGCAGCATCAGTGCAGCGACCCTCAGGCCGAGCGCCGGGATACGAACTGCGTTTGCATTTGAAGAGGACTGGCTGGCCATCAGGCAACCCGAACGAACAGTGGTCGTATTGTAGCCCGGTAAGCCGGCCAATAAAGCAACGCGGGACGCAATCGCTCAGTGTCCGGCGCATCCGGGGACGACGATGTCTCCGGTCTGGGGATTATCTTCAGTCGAGCCCGAATACCGACGGCCCGTGCTCGTCGATCAGCTCGATCACTCTGCCACCGCCGCGGGCGACGCACGTCATCGGCTCATCGGCGATGACGACGGGCAGCCCGGTTTCTTCCATCAGCAATTTGTCCAGGTCTCTGAGCATGGCGCCGCCGCCGGTCAGCACAATGCCTCGCTCTGCGACATCGGCGCCCAGTTCGGGCGGCGTTTGCTCCAGCGCTTCTTTGACGGCGCCGACAATGCCCTGCAGCGGCTCCTGCAGCGCCTCGAGGATTTCATTGGAGTTCAGCGTGAAGGCGCGTGGCACGCCTTCCGACAGGTTGCGGCCCTTGACGGATATCTCGAGGACCTCTTCTCCGGGGAAGGCCGAGCCAATCTCGTGCTTGATGCGCTCTGCGGTCGCCTCGCCGATCAGGATGCCGTAGTTGCGGCGGACGTAGTTCGTGATGGCCTCGTCGAAGCGATCGCCGCCGATCCTGACAGACGAAGCGTAGACGATGCCGTTCAAGGAAATGACGGCCACCTCGGATGTGCCGCCGCCGATATCGAGGACCATAGAGCCGCGCGCCTCGTGCACGGGCATGCCGGCACCGATCGCCGCCGCCATGGGCTCATCTATAAGGTGTACCTTGCGAGCGCCGGCGCCTTCGGCCGATTCGCGGATGGCGCGACGTTCCACCTGCGTCGAGCCGTAGGGCACGCAAATGAGGACCCTCGGGCTCGGCTGGAAGTAGCGCTTGCCGTGAGCCTTGCGAATGAAGTGCTGCAGCATTTTCTCGGTCACGGTGAAGTCGGCGATAACGCCGTCTTTCAGGGGCCGGATCGCCGTGATGTTCCCCGGCGTGCGGCCCAGCATGCTTTTCGCCTCGGCGCCGACGGCCTCGACCACTCGGCCGCCGCGGCCGGAATCTTCGCGAATGGCGACGACCGACGGTTCGTCCAGAACAATGCCGTGCCCACGCGAGTAGATCAGCGTGTTTGCGGTGCCTAGGTCGATAGACAGGTCATTCGAAAAATAACCCAGGAGGTTCTTGAACATGCGAGGAGGGGCCCGGACGTCGATAAAGCGCGTAGTCTAATTACGCCCACGACATTGCACAAGGTGACGTGTATCATTGCGTCGCTTCGTGCCGCGCGCCGGTGGCGGCGGCCAGACTCCGGAAATTTCAATGTCTCTTGATAAAGATCAGGTCCAGCACATGGCGATGCTGGCCCGCCTGAAAGTCGCCGACGAAGACATCGCCGAAGCTTGCGAAAAGCTCTCGAGGATCGTCGATTTCGTCGATCAGCTCTCACAGGCCGACACGTCGGGTGTCGTGCCGATGGCGCACCCGCTCGATCAGACCCAGCGGCTGCGTCCCGATGCCGTGACCGAGCCCAATAACCGTGACCACGTGCAGCAAAATGCGTCCCAGGTCGCAGACGGCATGTACCTCGTCCCGAAAGTGATCGAGTGAGCGGGCAGATGAGCGTTTCCGACAAGCCGATCTACGACCGGACGATGACCGAGCTCTCGCGGGGCCTCGCCGCCGGGGACTTTTCGTCCGTGGAGCTGACCACGGCCCTACTCGACCGGATTGAGACCCTGGACGGTGCACTGAACGCCGTGCTGACCGTCACCCGTGACGAGGCGCTCGCCGCGGCGTCCGCCGCCGATGACTTAAGGGCAGCCGGCGACGCTGGCCCGCTGGCGGGCCTGCCGATCCTGCACAAAGATATTTTCTGTACGCGCGGTGTGCGCACGAGCTGCGGATCGAAGATGCTCAACACCTTCATACCGCCCTACGATGCGACGGTCGTCGAACGACTGGCCGCTGCCGGCGCGGTTATGCTCGGCAAGACCAACATGGATGAGTTCGCGATGGGCTCGTCGAACGAGACGAGCTTCTATGGCAACGTCATGAACCCATGGGACCTCGAGCGTTCGCCGGGCGGGTCTTCCGGCGGCTCGTCGGCCGCCGTCGCCGCACGCCTGACGCCGGTCGCAACCGGCACGGACACCGGCGGGTCGATACGCCAGCCGGCTGCGCTGACCGGCACCGTTGGCATCAAGCCGACCTACGGCCGCGTCTCTCGCTACGGCATGATCGCTTTCGCGTCCAGCCTCGACCAGGCCGGCGTCATCACGCGCTCGGTCGAGGATGCCGCGCTCGTGCTCGGCGTCATGGCGGGCTTCGATGAGCGCGACTCGACGAGTATCGATCAGCCGGTGCCGGACTACGTCGCGGAACTCGATACGCCGCTGGACGGCGTCCGGGTCGGCATCGTGCGCCAGCATTTCGACGAGGGCCTCGAGGCGGCCACCGGCGATCAGGTCCGGGCCGCGCTGAAGACGCTCGAGGCTCGCGGCGCGACGCTTGTCGACGTCGACCTGCCGAATCTCGACCAGTCCGTGCCGACCTACTACGTCGTTGCGCCGGCCGAGTGCTCCTCCAACCTGTCCCGCTTCGATGGCATTCGCTTCGGTTATCGCGCTAAAGATCCGGAAGACCTGCTGGACCTGTACTGCCGCACGCGAGGCGAGGGCTTCGGCGCCGAGGTCAAACGTCGCATCCTCACCGGCACCTACGTACTGTCCGCCGGCTACTACGACGCTTACTACCTGAAGGCACAGCAGGTTCGCCAGCTGATCGCAGACGACTTCAGAAAGGCATTTGCCGACGTCGACGTCATTGCCGGCCCGACCGCGCCGACGCCGGCCTTCAGGCTGGGCGAAAAGACGGACGACCCGGTCACGATGTACCTGAACGACATCTACACGATCGGCGCCAACCTGGCCGGTCTGCCCGCGATGTCTGTGCCCTGCGGCTTCGCCGATGGCCTGCCTGTTGGCCTGCACCTGGTCGCACCGCACTTCGCCGAAAGTGCCCTGATGGCCGTTGGTCACCAGTATCAGCTTGAGACGGATTGGCATACGCGCTGCCCGGAGGACTACCGATGAGCCGCTGGGAGGTCGTCATCGGGCTGGAGATTCACGCGCAGCTCGCGACGAAGAGCAAGATCTTCTCCGGCGCATCGACGGCGTACGGGGCCGAGCCCAACACGCAGGCCTGTCTCGTCGATCTGGGCTACCCCGGCGTGTTGCCGGTCTTAAACGAGGAGGTCGTGCGCATGGCCTGCAAGTTTGGCCTCGCGATCGGCGCCGAGATCGCGCCGCGTTCCGTGTTCGCGCGAAAGAACTACTTCTACCCGGATCTGCCGAAGGGCTACCAGATCAGCCAGTACGAGCTGCCGATCGTGGCCAACGGTGAGCTCATCATCGACTCCGACGACGGCGAGCGTAAGCGCATTGGCGTGACGCGTGCGCACCTCGAGGAGGACGCCGGCAAGTCCGTGCACGAAGGATTCGACCGGATGTCCGGCATCGACCTCAACCGGGCCGGGACGCCGCTGCTCGAAATCGTCTCTGAGCCCGACCTGCGCTCGGCGAAAGACGCGGTGGCGTACATGCGCAAGATTCACACGCTGGTGCGCTACCTCGGGATCTGTGACGGCAATATGCAGGAGGGCTCGTTCCGCTGTGATGCCAACGTCTCGGTCCGGCCGCAGGGCCAGGAAGCATTCGGGACGCGTGCCGAAATCAAGAACCTGAATTCATTCCGCTTCGTCGAGCGGGCAATCAACTTCGAGGTCGAGCGGCAGATCGATGTGCTGGAGGACGGTGGAGATGTCGTGCAGGAAACCAGGCTGTATGACTCCGCACGCGACGAGACGCGCTCGATGCGCAGCAAGGAGGAGGCGAACGACTACCGCTACTTCCCCGATCCGGATCTGCTGCCCGTCGAGATTGCCGACGACTATGTCGAGGCGGTCAGGCAGACGCTGCCCGAGCTCCCGGACGCCAAGCAGGCACGGCTCCAGGAATCACTGGGCGTCAAAGCCGAAGACGCAGCGATCCTGACGATTCAGCGTGAGCTGGCCGACTTTTTCGAGGCCGCGGCGAAAGCGTCGTCAGCACCTGGACAGACTGTTGCAAACTGGGTCTTGGGCGAGCTGTCCGGCGCGCTGAACCGTGACGGGCTGGATATCAGCGCGAGCCGCGTCAGCGCCGAGGCGCTGGCAACGCTTGTCGATCGGATTCACGACAACACGATCTCGGGCAAGATCGCCAAGGATGTGTTTGAGGCAATGTGGCAGGGTGAGGGCAGCGCGGACGAGATCATCGACGCGCGAGGACTCAAACAGATCACCGATGCCGGCGCCATCGAGGCTATCGTTGACAAGGTCATCGCCGACAATCCGGGCCAGGCCGAAGAATACCGGGCGGGCAAGGAGAAGCTGATCGGGTTTTTCGTCGGCCAGGTCATGAAAGAGACCGGCGGCAAGGCGAACCCGGGACAGGTCAACCAGCTACTGAAGAAAAAGCTGTCCGGCTAGCGGCAGCATGCTGAAGAGCCTCAGCCGGCGCGATCCTGCGTTGGTTTCCGGCTCAAGATGCTCGTGTACTGACGTGTACACTGCGCTTTTTCGCCGAAAGCCGCCTTGTCTCGCACTCGCCTGAGACTCTTCATCACGCTGCGGACAGTGCTTGAAGTGCGTGCCGACGCACCTACATCCTAGCCTTGCTTAAACGAGACCCAGCATGTCCGATCAGATCGTCCCATTCGTCTTCGAAAACCTGCCGGTGCGCGGGTCTGTGATCCAGCTCGAGCGCTCCTGGCAGCGAATGATCGGCGAACACGACTACGCGCCTGTCGTCGTCGAGACGTTGGGGCAGGCGGCGGCCGCTACCGGCCTGATCGCGCACAGCCTGAAATTCGACGGCTCCGTCACGATGCAGATTCAGTCATCCGGCGAGTTGCGCATGCTCGTCATGCAGTGCACGAGCGAACTGGAGATGCGCGGTATGGCCGTGACCTCCGATACACACGAAGCACAGACGTTCGCCGGCCTGCTCGAAAAAGCGCATTGCGCGATCACCGTCGACAACGGTGAGCGTCCGTACCAGGGCATAGTTGAGGTGTCGCCCGAGTCGCTGGTGGCAAGCCTCGAGAATTACTTCGGTCGTTCCGTCCAGGTGCCGAGCCTGCTGGCGTTGTTCGCCGACGGCAGCAAGGCCGGCGGCCTCCTGCTGCAGCAGATGCCGGGTCAGACCGGCCTGTCCGACGACGACTGGGCACGGCTGGGGTTCATTCTTGACACACTGACGTTCGAAGAGATGACCGACGACGAACCAATGCACCTGATCGGCAAGCTGTTCGCCGAGGACGACGTGCGCGTCTACGGTCCGCGGCCCGTCGCGTTCCACTGCCCCTGCAGCCGGACACGGGCCGAGGAAGTCTTAAAGATGCTCGGCGAGGACGACGCCGTCGATGCTGTCGAGACGCAGGGCGTCATTCGCGTGACCTGCGAGTACTGTGGCCGTGAGCGCGGTTTCGACGCGGTCGATGTCTCGAAGCTGTTTGCAGACAACGTCGTCGCCGGCAGTAAGAGCGTCCAGTAATACCCCCAACATCCCGTGAACAGACGTACGCGGTAGCTCGAAGCGCTGCGGCGTGCTACGCTGTGTATTCTTTTATATAAAGAAATATTTATATCTTTATAGAATGTTTAAGCGATGGCAGCAACCATGCATGCGAGCAATCAACGTTTACTGGCACAACTAAAGGCAATGGCCGATCCCGTTCGCCTGCGCCTCGTAGCACTCTGCGCCGCCAGCGAGTGCGCGGTCTCCGAGCTGACGCAGATCACGGGCTTGAGCCAGCCTCGCGTATCTCAGCATCTGAAGGCTCTGTGTGACTCCGGTCTCTTGAGCCGCTTCCGGGATGGACAGTTCGTTTTCTATCGCACGGCCTCCCGCGGCCGAGACGGCAGCTTGCTGCGGCAGCTGCTGGCCATGGTCGTCGAAGACGATGCGTTGACGAACGACCTGAAGGCGCTGAAGGCCCTGCGAGGGACGGAGGAGGCGGGTGACGGCGGACTCGAGGACAGGGAGTTCTATCGCAACCTGATCGATCTCTCGGTATCGGCCCCGCTCGGCGAATTGCTCGACATCGGCAGCGGGAGAGGTGACCTGCTAAAGCTGCTGGCCAGCCGCGCCCGACGCGTCGTCGGCGTCGACATCGACCCGGACGCGCGCCGACGCGCGCGCGCCAAACTCGTCACCGCCGGCATCCTGAACTGCACGCTGAGACAGGGGGATATGTATCACTTGCCGATGGCGGGCGGTGAGTTCGACACCGTGATACTCGACGACGTCCTTGCCGATGCTGAACGCCCGGTCGACGCCATCGTCGAGGCGGAGCGGATGTTGAACGACGGCGGCCGGCTGATCGTCGTCTCGCGATTCGGCCGCGAGTCAGATGCGGACTTGGTCAATCAGCTCCCGCGCTGGTGCGCCAGCGCCGGCCTGAGGCTGTCGTCACCCAAGGTCATACCGGCCAACGAGCCGCGCTGGCTTGTCGCGGTCGCTACGAGGACTGAACACGCCAACGCTGCCGCTTAGGCAGGTTGAGCCAGGAGCATTCATGAACCAGCTATCCAACAGACACGTCGAAGTCTCCTTCGAGTTTTTCCCGCCGTCATCGGACGCGATGCAGCAGCGTCTGTGGGCATCCATCGAACGTCTGTCCTGCCTGCGGCCCCGGTTCGTGTCGGTGACCTACGGCGCCGATGGTTCTACCCGGGAACGCACCCACGCGTCCGTGCAACGCATCGTCGAGGAGACGGATCTCGTCGCCGTGCCACACCTGACCTGCGTTGGCGCCAGCCGCGATGAAGTCAAAGACATCGCCCGCGAATACTGGGACCTCGGTATTCGGCATATCGTTGCCTTGCGCGGCGACCTGCCGGAGGACGGCGGCCTAGTCTCCGATGGCTATGCGTATGCGGCCGATCTCGTAGAGGGACTGAAGTCGGTTGCCGACTTCGAGATAACGGTCGCAGCCTATCCGGAGACCCATCCGGAGGCGCCGAGCGCCGAGTTCGACCTGGACAACCTGAAGCGCAAGCTGGATGCCGGTGCGAGCCGGGCTATCACGCAGTTCTTCTTCGATCCGGACGTGTACCTGCGATTCCGCGACCGCTGCGCGGCCGCCGGCATCGACTCGTCCATCGTGCCCGGCATTCTGCCGATCACGCGTTTCAAGCAGCTAACGAAATTCGCGGCGAGCTGCGGTGCGACCTTGCCGGACTGGCTCGGCGAGCGATTCGCCGGGCTCGATGATGACCCTGAGACGACCCGGATGATCGCTGCTTCGGTCGCTATCGAGCAGGTCCGGGCCCTGCAACGCGAGGGCGTTGACGAGTTTCATTTCTACACGCTGAATCGTTCCGAGCTGACCTACGCGATCTGTCACGCGCTCGGCGTTCGCGACAATGAGGCGGCAGCTTGAGCATGGATATGAAGGACAGACAGAAAAGCCTCTTCCAGGCGCTTTCCGAGCGCATCGTCATGCTGGACGGTGCCATGGGCACGATGATCCAGGGATTCGGCCTGACCGAGGAAGACTATCGTGGCCGTCGCTTTGCCGACTGGGAGAGTGATCTCAAGGGCAACAACGACCTGCTGACGCTGACGCGACCCGACATCATCCGGGATATTCACAGCCAGTTCCTGGACGCCGGTGCGGACATCATCGAGACGAACACGTTCAACTCGAATGCGCCGTCGATGGCCGACTACGGCATGGAGAGCCTGGTCACCGAGCTGAACCTCGAAGCCGCCCGTCTCGCGCGCCAGTGCGCGGACGACGCGACGAGAAGCTCCGGCGTGCCGCGTTTCGTTGCGGGCGTGCTAGGCCCGACCAATCGGACCGCCTCTATTTCTCCGGACGTCAACGATCCCGGATTCCGCAACATCACGTTCGACGAGCTCGTGGCGACCTACTCGGCGGCCGCCAGCGCTTTGATCGACGGCGGCGCTGACTTCCTGATGGTCGAGACCATCTTCGACACGCTGAACGCCAAGGCCGCCATCTTCGCCCTGCGTCGCGTAATGGCGGCGTCAGGCAACACGTTGCCGGTCATGATTTCGGGGACGATCACCGACGCGTCCGGTCGTACGCTGTCCGGGCAGACCACGGAGGCCTTCTGGAACTCGGTCCGTCATGCAGAGCCCTTCATGGTCGGGCTTAATTGCGCGCTGGGCGCGTCCGAATTGCGGCCCTATGTCGCGGAACTGTCACGCGTCGCCGATACGCGCGTCAGTGCACATCCGAACGCCGGGTTACCTAATGAGTTCGGCGAGTACGACGAGACGCCCGAACAGATGGCCACCGTGATCCGCGAATTCGCCGAGAGCGGATTCGTCAACCTCGTCGGCGGTTGTTGCGGGACCACGCCCGAGCACATCCGTGCGATGAAAGACGCGGTCGAAGGCCTTGCGACCCGCAAGACGCCGGAGCTGCCAACACGCTGCAGACTGTCCGGGCTCGAGCCCTTGAACATCGGGCCCGACGATCTATTCGTGAACGTCGGCGAGCGCTGCAACGTCACCGGGTCTGCCCGGTTCCGCAAACTGATCGAGGCGGATAACTACGCCGAGGCCGTCGACGTCGCCCGCACCCAGGTCGAAGACGGTGCGCAAATCATCGACGTCAACATGGACGAGGGCATGCTCGACTCAGAGGCGGCGATGCAGACCTTCATGCACCTGATCGCCTCCGAGCCCGACGTCGCCAGGCTGCCGATCATGATCGATTCGTCCAAATGGAGCGTCATCGAGACCGGTCTTCGTTGTGTCCAGGGTAAGGCCGTCGTCAATTCGATCAGCTTAAAGGAGGGCGAGGAAGCCTTCATCGAACAGGCGACGCTGGTGCGCGACTACGGCGCGGCCGTTATCGTCATGGCGTTTGACGAGCAGGGCCAGGCGGACACCGTCGAGCGCAAAGTCGCGATCTGTGAACGCTCGTACAAAATACTGACCGAGCAGGTCGGCATGGATCCGGCCGACATTATCTTCGACCCGAATATCTTCGCGATTGCGACCGGTATCGAGGAGCACGCGGCCTACGGCATCGATTTCATCGAGGCGACGCGGGAGATCAAGGACAGGCTGCCGCACGCGATGGTCTCCGGTGGCGTCAGCAACGTGTCGTTCTCATTCCGCGGCAACAATGTCGTGCGTGAGGCCATTCACTCGGTGTTCCTCTATCACGCGATCCGTGCCGGCATGGACATGGGCATCGTCAATGCCGGGCAGCTCGCGATCTACGAAGACCTGCCGACAGAGTTGCGCGACGCGGTCGAGGACGTCGTTCTGAACCGACGCGAGGACGGCACGGAAAACCTGCTGGAACTCGCCGAGCGGTATCGCGACCACGCGTCCAGTCGAGAGGCGAAGGTGCGCGACATCGAGTGGCGTTCATACCCGGTCGACAGGCGCCTCGAGCATGCGCTGGTCAATGGTGTTGACGAGTTCGTTATCGAAGACACCGAGGAGGCGCGACAGGGAACAAATCGTCCGCTCGACGTCATCGAGGGTCCCTTGATGGCCGGCATGAATGTCGTCGGTGACCTGTTTGGTGCGGGCAAGATGTTCCTGCCGCAGGTGGTAAAATCGGCGCGCGTCATGAAGAAGGCGGTCGGCCACCTGGTGCCCTTCATCGAAGCGGAAAAGGAAGGCGATCGAAGCTCGAACGGCAAGATCGTCCTGGCCACCGTCAAAGGTGACGTTCACGACATCGGCAAGAACATCGTTGGCGTCGTGCTGCAGTGCAACAACTTCGAAGTCGTTGATCTCGGCGTCATGGTCAGCTGCGAGAAGATTCTCGACGCTGCCCGGCGTGAAGATGCGCAGATGATCGGACTGTCGGGGCTGATCACGCCGTCGCTGGATGAGATGGTGCACGTTGCCTCCGAGATGCAGCGACTCGATTTCGACCTGCCGCTCCTGATCGGCGGCGCCACCACGTCGCCCGCGCATACGGCGGTCAAGATCGAGCCGAGGTATACGGGCCCGGTCGTCTACGTCAAGGACGCGTCGCGGTCGGTCGGCGTTGCACAGTCGCTGATCGAGGAATCCACGCGCGACGCTTTCGTCGAGAAAACGCGGCTGGAGCATCAACGCCGACGTGAACAGCACGCCGGCAAGCAGCGGCTGGGGCCACAGATCGGTCTCGCCGAGGCGCGACGCCGGCGCCACGATATCGACTGGGCCAGCTACACACCGCCGACGCCGCAATTTACGGGCCAGCGCATCATTGACGACCTGGACCTGAACGTCCTGCGCGACTACATCGACTGGATGCCGTTCTTCAACGCCTGGGAGTTCCACGGCAAATACCCGGCGATCCTGACCGACAGCGTCGTCGGCGAGGCCGCGAGCGCATTGTTCGACGACGCGACGAAGATGCTCGATCGCCTGATCGACGAACAGTGGCTGAAGGCCAGGGGCGTGTTCGGTTTCTTCCCGGCGCAGTCTGACGGGCTCGACGACGTATTGCTGTACCGGGATGAGGATCGCAGTGAGCTTGCGGTTCGGCTGTGCCAGCTGCGCCAGCAGCGCGCCAAACCCGACGGTCACGCGCAGCACTGCCTGTCCGACTATGTCGCCCCCGCCGGCACGCCGGACTACGTTGGCGCGTTCGCGGTAACGGCCGGCATCGGTATCGACGAGCACGTCGCTCGATTCGAGGCGGAGCACGATGACTACAGTGCGATCCTGTTGAAGGCACTGGCCGATCGACTGGCCGAAGCCTTCGCGGAGTATCTGCACGAGCAGGTACGACGCGACCACTGGGGCTACGTGCCGGATGAGGAGCTCGATAACGAGGCGTTGATCGCCGAGCAATACAGCGGCATCCGGCCCGCACCCGGCTACCCGGCGTGCCCGGATCACACGGAGAAGGCCAAGCTCTGGTCCCTGCTCGACGTCGAAGCCAGCATCGGGCTCAGGCTGACCGAGTCTTTCGCAATGTTCCCGACTGCGGCGGTCAGTGGCTTCTATTTCTCGCATCCGGACGCACGCTATTTCGCTGTCGGCAAGATAGACCGTGAGCAACTCGAGTCGTACGCGGAACGCAAGGCAATGAGCGTGGTCGAAGCAGAACGATGGCTTGCTCCGAACCTGGGCTATGACCCGAATACCGATAAGGCTGACGCTGCTTAGCGTTTTCCTGCTGGTGAGCTTTCAGGCTCACGCGGACGGCTACCTGACGGCGCGCGCCAAGCTGGTCGAGGCTTACCAGGCCGGCGACTTCGCCGCCATGCAACGAGCGGCTCGCGAATCGCTCGACGCCCGGCCCGACTACCCGGGCGCGCTCTTTAATCTCGCGCTGGCACAGACGCTCGACGGTGACACGACGGCCGCACTCGCGACGCTGACACATGTGACTGCACTGAAAGTCGACCTGGGTATCGACAGCAATGCCGCTTTTGCGCCACTCCATGAACTGGACGGTTGGCAGGCGTTGGCCGCCGCTGTCGCGACGTTGCGAGAACCGGTGGGTTCCGCCGATGTTGCCTGGCGAGGGAGTGACGGCCATTTTGTGCCCGAGGGCATCGCGGTCGATGGCGACGCGGTCTACCTCGGCAGTATCCGAAACGGAAGCATCGTGCGCATCGACAATGAGGACTCGCGCACCGTGCTCGAGTCAGGCCTGGACAGTGTCGGCAGCATATTCGGGATGCGACTCTACGACGACGTCCTTTTCTTCGTGACAACCGCAACCGAACAGTTAGCCGGCGATGCCGGGTTTACCGGGAGCCGACTGTGCAGCATCGAACTGGATTCCCCGGAGCCGGTCTGCGCTGAGCTGCCTCCGAGGGGCGATGCCCGGCAGACGCTCGGCGACTTTGTCGATATCGACGGGCTCGTCTACGCATCAGACCAGGCGGATGGCCCGGTCTACGTCTACGACCCTGCAAAGGAACAATGGGCCACCGTGGTTGAGAAGGGTGAGTTCGTCTCGCCACAGGGCCTGGTGGCGGATGCGTCCGGAGAGCACCTGTATGTCGCCGACTACCGGGGCGGTATCTATCGCGTACGCCTTGACGGCTACGCGGCGCCGGAACAAGTCGAAGCGGCGGCCAGCCTGTATGGCATCGACGGCTTGTATCGCTGCGGCGACTGGCTTGTCGCCGTCCAGAACGGGATCACGCCACATCGTGTCTCGGCGCATCGACTCGGTGGCGACGGGCTGACGGTCGTGGAGTCGCGCATCCTGCTGATGAACCACCGCGATTTCGACGAACCCAACCTGGGCCAGGTGGTCGGCGACGAGTTCTACGTCGTCGCCAACAGCCACTGGAATCGTTTCGACCGGGAAAATAACCTGCCTGAAGGCCTGAGCGGCCCGATCGTTCTGAAGCTTAAACTGCCGTCAGACTGAATTATTCGTCGATCGTGACTTCGACAATCGTGACGGTTTCCGTCGGGACATCCTGGTGGAAGCCGCTGCTGCCCGTCGGGACCGCTGCAATCGCATCCACGACGTCCATACCGTCGGTGACTTTGCCGAACACGGCGTAGCCGAAGTCGCGGCCGCCGTGATCGAGGAAGCCGTTGTCCTTCAGGTTGATGAAGAACTGCGACGTCGCGCTGTTGATGTCGGCCGTCCGCGCCATCGCGAGCGTGCCACGCAGGTTCTTTTCGCCGTTGTCGGCCTCGTTCTTGATCGGCCCGCGCGTCTTCTTGGACTGCATGTCCGCATCCATACCGCCGCCCTGGATCATGAAATTCGGGATGACGCGATGGAAGATGGTTCCGTTGAAGAAGCCATCGGTGATGTACTGGCGGAAGTTCTCGGCGGAGATCGGTGCTTTTTCGTCGAAGAGCTCGACTTTGATGTCGCCGTGATTGGTCTTGATCGTGATCATTGCTGCCTGACTTTAAGTGTAGGAAAGCGCCGCTTTTTAACACATGCGCCGTCGTCCTGCATGTTATGCGCGGACGCCGCCCGTCACCCGGGGCTGTCCTGAATGATCTCTCCACGTCCTGACGTCCCGCCAGCCGGAAGCCACGAGTAGCTGCTGCACGGCGTCGCCCTGGTCGAATCCATGCTCGAGCAGCAGCTTACCTTCCGCAACCAGGATACCGGGAGCTTCAATGGCCAGCCGGCGGATGTCATCCAGGCCTTCCGGGCCGCTCTCGAGCGCGCCGCTCGGCTCGTAGGCAAGCGTTGCCAGCGCCTCGTCGCCGCTTGCGACGTAGGGCGGGTTGGACACGACGAGATCGAATCGCCGGCCCGAGAGCGCGCCTGTCCAGTCGCTTAACAGGAACTCGACGTTGGATAATCCGAGGCGCTGCGCGTTGTCCCTGGCAACCGTCAGCGTGTCCGGGTTGATGTCGGTTGCCGTCACGGAGCATGCGGGCCGCTCTTTCGCGATCGACAGGGCAATCGCGCCGGATCCGGTGCCGAGATCGGCGATGCGGGAAAAACCGTGCGCGTCGATGACATCCAGCGCGATTTCGACCAGCCTTTCGGTGTCCGGCCGCGGAATCAGCGTGTCACGCGTCACGGTCAGCGACAGCGACCAGAATTCTCGTTCGCCGACAATATAGGCGATGGGTTCGCCGGCGGCTCGGCGCGCGAGCAGAGCGTCGAATGCCTGCCGGGCATCGTCGGCGACGTGCTCATCGCTGCGCGAGAAAAGGAAAGCCCGAGTCTTGCCCAGGGCATGCGCAAGCAGGACTTCCGCATCGAGGCGCGCGCTGTCACTGACCGGCTCGAGGGCCGCTGCTGCGCTCTGTATCAGGTCCTGTATCGTCACGGGCTGTCGGTCGGGGTGGTGGGGTTGAGCTCGCTTCGCGTACACTCGCGACCTCGGGATTCATGGTAAGCCCCATGCACATCTATTCCAATATCCTCGACATGGTCGGCAAGACGCCGATGCTCGAAGTGACCCGGATCGACACCGGTCCCTGCCAGCTGTTCCTGAAACTGGAGCTGATGAATCCCGGTGGTTCGATCAAGGATCGGATCGGCATCTCGATGATCGAGGAGGCCGAAAAGCGCGGCGACATCAAGCCGGGCGATACGATCGTTGAAGCGACGGCGGGCAACACGGGACTGGGACTTGCGCTAGTTGCCGCCGCCAAGGGTTACCAGCTAATCCTCGTGCTGCCCGACAAGATGAGCCAGGAGAAGATCTTCAACCTGCGCGCGATGGGCGCCGAGGTGGTGCTGACGCGGTCCGACGTGGCAAAGGGTCACCCGGAGTATTACCAGGACCTGGGGCGCAGCATTGCCGACGAGCAGGGCGCGTACTTCATCAACCAGTTCGGCAACCCAGACAACCCGCTGGCCCATGAACAGACGACCGGGCCCGAGATCATCGAACAGATGGGCTCAGACCTCGACGCCATCGTGCTGGGTGTCGGCTCCAGTGGCACCGTGGCCGGCCTGAGCCGCTACCTGAAGGCTCACGCGCCCGGCGTCAAACTGATCCTCGCTGACCCGGAAGGCTCGATACTCGCCGATTACATCAACGAAGGCGAACTGCACGAGGCCGGTGGCAGCTGGCTTGTCGAAGGCATCGGTGAAGACTTCATCCCGTCGATCGCCGACTTCGGCCAGGTCGATCGCGCGTATTCGATTTCTGACGCCGAGTCGTTCGACGCGGCGCGTACGTTGTTGCGCCGGGAAGGACTGCTGGCCGGTTCGTCATCGGGCACGCTGCTCGCTGCGGCGCTCAAGTACTGCCACGAGCAGACCGAGCCGAAAAAGGTCGTCGCGTTTGCCTGCGATACCGGCAACAAGTACTTATCGAAGTTGTACAACGATTTCTGGATGGAGGACCAGGGCTTCATCGAGCGCGAACAATTCGGTGACCTGCGTGACCTGATCGGCCGCCTGCACGATCAGCGCGCGACGATTACCGTCGGACCGACCGACGCGCTGACAACCGCGCACAATCGACTGCGCAACGCCGGCTTCTCGCAGCTGCCGGTCATGGACGAGGGCAGGCTGGTCGGTGTCGTCACCGAGGATGCGATCATCCAGTATGTCTTCGGCAAGCCGGAGTTGATGAACGGCCCGGTCGAGGATGCGATGGAGAGTGCTTTCATCAAGCTCGACAAAGACACGAGCATCAATAACCTCGTGGCGATGCTGGGCGTGCAGCCCTACGCCGCGATCATGCAGGGCGATGAATTCCTCGGGCTGATCACCCGCTCGGACGTCCTGAACTACCTGCGGCGCCAGATGAGCCCCTGAAAAAGAGCCGACCATGAAAAAGAACGCCTTCGCGACACGAACAATACACGCCGGTCAGTCGCCGGACCCGTCGACCGGCGCGATCATGCCGCCGATTTACGCGACGTCGACCTACGTGC
Organism: Woeseiaceae bacterium; assembly: GCA_030066655.1. Classification (GTDB taxonomy): domain Bacteria; phylum Pseudomonadota; class Gammaproteobacteria; order Steroidobacterales; family Woeseiaceae; genus UBA1847. The sequence goes on from JASJBE010000017.1 coordinate 58,701, forward strand.
AGTCGAGTCCCGGCGTGCACCAGGGCTATGAGTACTCGAGGACACAGAATCCGACGAGGATGGCGTGGGAACGCTGCATTGCTGACCTGGAATCGGCGACGCACGGCTTTGCGTTTGCCTCCGGCATGGCGGCGACCGCGACAATACTCGAACTGATCGACTCGGGCAGTCACGTCATCGCGATGGACGACCTGTACGGGGGTACCCGGCGGCTGTTCCACGGCGTCAGGGAGCGATCGGCCAACCTCGAATTCAGTTTCGTGGACATGACGGACATCTCGGCGATAGAGGA
>JASJBE010000018.1 GCA_030066655.1 Woeseiaceae bacterium
GTTAACTGAGGATGGATTTCTTGAATTGCTGCCACACATCCGCCTTGCCTTTACGTCACTCAATCCGCGTGAGACCGATCGAGTAGCCGGGTCACTTGCGCGAATTCATGGCGGGCAGGCCTCGGAATTCATGGAGCGACACACGTCGCTGTCCGAATCGGATCTGGAGCGAGGTCTCGCGCTTGAGCGCGAGCTCAAGACTTCACTGACGGCAGACGGCCTGGAATCATGGTTGGAGGATTCCAGGTGACCGGCGAGCCACAGCGACGTTGGCGCCTCGCTCTCGGACGGTATGCCAGTGCCAACCTGGGTTCGGTTGGAGGCCGTGACGGGGAGATCGATCGTGCTCTCGACTTCCTGTATTCGCGTGAATACGAGAAACGCGGTGTAAAGAGCGGTCGCGGTCCCGGGAGTCTGGATCCGACACAGATGAACGCTGTCAACTGGCTCGGCAAAGCTCGTAGCCTGTTTCCAGAATCTGTCTTCGAGGTATTGCAGGATCACGCGTTGGACCGCTACGGAATATCCGACCTGCTCAAGGATCCGAAGGCGCTTGATTCATTGGAGCCCAATCAAAACCTCCTGAAAGTGCTTCTAGCCTTCGACGGGCGCGCTCAGCCCGAAGTCAAGGACAAGCTGCGGCAGATCGCCGATCAGGTAATCAAGGAAATCGTTGAACGATTGCGAACCGAGGTGCAGCGCGCTTTTTCGGGGCGTAGAAATCGCTTTCGCCGCTCGAATGTCGCGTCAGCCGCGAACTTTGATTGGCGGGCAACGATCCGCGCGAATCTCAAGAACTACGACCCCGAAAGGGACCGGATCATCGCGGACCGCGTCTTCTTCAATGCACGGGAGCGCCGCCGCCTTCCTTGGCGCGTGATTCTGTGCGTAGACCAGTCAGGCTCGATGACCGACAGCATGATCCATGCTGCGGTCATGGCTGCGATTCTGTCGGGGTTGCCCGGTGTCAGCGTGAGCATGGTCCTGTTTGATACGTCGGTCGTTGATGTCTCGGACAGGCTGACTGATCCTCTTGAGACCTTGCTTTCGGTTCAACTCGGGGGCGGAACCGACATAGGTCGAGCGGTAACTTACTGTGAAGGCTTGATCGAGAATCCCGACAGGACAGTGCTTGCGTTGATTAGCGATTTTGGTGAGGGCGCACCACCGAGGCCACTCTATGCATCGGTGGCTCGCTTAGCAGAGCAACGTGTCCACCTTATCGGTCTGGCGGCTCTGGATGATGCTGGTGAGCCTGTATTCGACGAAATGATCGCGGGACGACTCGCGGACCTCGGTATGAAGATTGGTGCAATGACACCAGATCGATTCGCACAGTGGCTCGCCGGTGTCATGCAATGACTATCGAGTCGATGATACTGAGCCACGACGAGTCGGCACTTGAGGCCCTTACATCCAAGGGGTTGCTACGGCGCGCAAAACGAGTCCTTGGCGAAAACCAAGGTCAAATAGAAACCGTCGACAAGGACAAAGCAGTTGTCAATGTCGAAGGTTGCAGGGTCGAGCTAGACGCCAAGGGGCCTGCGTCATCATCGTGTACGTGCAAAGCACACGGTGTATGTCGTCATATGCTCCACGCGATCTTGCTTTTGCGCAACCAGGGCTCTGCGGTCGCTGAACCAGGCATTGAGGCAGAAGCGTCCAACTCAGTGACAGAGATCTGCTCACTGGCAGACGAAGAGGTGATCAAGTTCTCCGGCACGGACTGGGCGAAAGCGGCCGAACTTGCGGCAAGCGAGCTGGACGTGTCCTTCGAGGATGAGGGCATCAACATCACAGTTCGATTGGCTGAACTGAATGCTGCGGTCACCTTCATATCCGGTAATGGGCTCAAGGGTGCTGCGTACAAAGGCCCCAAGACGAGAAAGCGACTTCTGACTACGTTAGCTGCACTCGCCGTTCGGCAACGAGAGGGTCGGGGCATTCCGAAAGAATCAGTTCCTTCGAATGCTGTGCGGGTCGTGAGTGCCGAGTTCATTGATCAAGCACAAAAGACAATTGAACGCGCGGTGTCCGCGGCTCTGCCGAGTCGGTCTGTACTTGCCCGGGATCTTTTCCTCGATCTCGCAATCTCGACGCGCTGCGAGGCCTTGCCCAGGTTGTCGGCGGAGCTAAGGGAGCTAGCGACGCAGGCCCAGCTTGCCAGTGAGCGAAGTGTTGACTTCGAACCTGAATCCTTCTTGATGAATGCTGCGCGCGCATACGCGCTGCTTGAAGCGTTGCGATCGAATGCTGCGGACCCACAACTGGTTGGCGCAGTTCGCCGGGACTATCAGCGGAGCGATGAGATCGAGGTCTGGCCACTCGGCGTTTCCCGTTGGCGCAGCAGAACTGGGGCCAGGGGCCTGACGGCCTATGTTTGGGATTCCGGTATCGGTAGATGGTTGACTGTCAGTGAGGGCCGGAGCGCGGGTGTCGATACATCGTTCGACGTTCTGCAGGCGTACAGCATGCCAGTCTGGGGTGCTGGAACGCTTAATGGGCTCATGGGGCGCCGCGTTCGGCTGCCGGAGCCCAGCCTATCTGCCGATGGCGCAATCTCCGCCAAGGCCCAGAGCCGAAGCGAGTTGCTGACAGATCCCCTGAGCATTGACGAGCTCACCTCAATTCCTGCGGCGCACAAAAACTGGACGTCTCTGCGGACCGATTTGGCGACGCGAATGGGTCAGGGTATTCGACGGCGACCTGTTCCAGTCCCGGCATTTATAGTGCCAACCGGATTCGGCCAGATCGGATTCGATGACATGACTCAGACTTACCACTGGGAACTGTTCGACAATTCCGGCGATGCGCTTGTGTTGAACATTCACGCGGACGACGAGGACACGGCGTTGCGTATCTGGAAGTTGGGCAAGAAGATCTCGGCAATCGTCATCGAGGCCCGACTAGAGAATCACGTGCGGACTGTCAGGCCTGTTTCGATAGTCACCCGGCATCGAAACAGCACCTCGATACACAACATCGACTTCGACGCGTGGGCCCTTGAAAGGGGCATCAGTAGGGCGATATCGAAGGTCAAGGAAAGCCTCGCACAGCCCCTTGCAGTTTCTGGCAGCACTGACCCAGTCGATCAGATGATCGCCGACGTCTCTGAGGAGCTTGTGAGCATAGTCTCCGGCTCGACTGCGTCGAAAGCCGAGGTCGTCTCCAGACGATTGGAGGCTTGTGGATTAGCGACTATGCAAGGCGCGCTCAATGATGCTGTTGCTGTGTCGAGCACGAGCTCCGCGCTGCGTGCTGCGTATCTGGCAAGCGAGCTGAAGGTACTCGTGGCACATCGATGAGCGTGCAAGCTCGCATACCTCGCAGATACGCCATCGCAGCATAGAGCTCGGATCCACGTGCATGATGGGCTAACTTTCGATTTCGGTCGAGCTAAGCGAAGTTATTGATTTTCTTGGCTTTAGCTTTCTTAGCACGAGGGACCTACCTTCCGCTGTCAGCTTGCGGCAAGCATCGAGCGAAACTGAGACTGGTGCGCCGACAAGCCCCTCCCGGCCCGCGCTCTCGGCGCGTCTGACGGGCGATCAGTACATGCCGGTTCAACGCCGCGCGCCAAAAAAGCAGGTAGAACAGCGCTTATTATCACCTCATTAAGAACTTGAGAACCGACATCCTCCAATTGCGAATACCCATACGCTCCCCCATAGTGAAGGCAAACTTCGCATAGACCCTGAATGGCCTGACCATTACCTTGAGCGTCTCAACCTTGCCTTCGGCGTTGAGGTCAAAAAGGTCGATTCCTTCAAGCGTCTTGCCGTCGATCTCCCCCTCAAAGACCATCAGGACGCCGCCATCGCTCAACACCGTGGAGCGCGTGTATCGGAAGCTCTCCAGAGTTCGTACGACGTTCTCCAGTACCTTTAAGATATAAGCCCGATCTGTGAACGGCTTGAAGGCCACGGGCGACACCAGCTTCACATCGTCGGCCAACAGGGCGTTGACCTTGTCGAAACTCCGCTCTTCAACAGCAGAATGCCACTCTTCAATAAATTTACCGGGCAGGTCTGTCATCTCATGGGCCTGTCAGAAGCGCTGTGCCTTGCAGCTGGCCGCATGATTGCGACTTTTTCGGAGAATAGACAGCAAAAATCGATATAACAAATTGTTATTAAGTTTGTAGCTCAGAACAGTAGACTATCGCTCGTGGCGTGTTTGATCGAAGACGCGGAAAAACAACAGCGTTGATCGTACGCTCAAACGCACCGCCATCAGACTGAGTTTTCCGTCAGGTTCAACACGCCTGACGGTGTTTGGTTTTCACAACAGTAGAAGCAGTTCTAACTGCAACTAGTTTAGTCAAGGGAAAGACTAGTCAAGGGGAAGCACATGACAAGCAAGAAACACAGCACATTGCGGCGTCGCCTCGCAGCCGGCATAGCTCTGTCGATGAGCCTGGCCGTATCGCCGCAATTGCTCGCGCAGACCGTCGAAGAAGACGCCGATCAGGAGCCGGTCGAGGAAGCCGAGCAAGTCGAGGAGGTCATCGTGACCGGCTCGCGTGTTGCCAGAGACACGTTCTCATCAATCTCGCCGCTGCAGGTGATCGATGGCGAAGTCGCTCGCGACCTCGGTCTTGTCGACACCGCCGATCTGCTTCGCCAGACAACAGTGGTGCAGGGTCAGCAGTTCAACACCGGCCTGACAACGTCCGCCGGGCTTCTGACCGACAGCGGACCCGGCTCTTCCACCGCCTCGCTGCGCGGTCTGGATGCTGGCCGTACCCTGGTACTTATTAACGGACGTCGCCTCGCGCCAGCTGGCGTAGGTGGCGCACCGAGTGCCCCCGACCTTAACCTTGTCCCCGGAACGCTGATCGAGCGCGTTGACGTGCTGCTTGACGGCGCTTCTTCCGTCTACGGTTCCGACGCTGTTGCCGGCGTTGTTAACGTCGTACTGCGGACCGACTTCGATGGTCTGCAGCTCGACGCGTTTCGTAGCTTCACCAGCCTCCCGGACAGTGCGGCCGACCAGCAGGTCTACACCGCAACCTGGGGCGTGAACGACGACCGTGGCTTCATCGGCTTCGCCGCCGAATACGCCTACACCGACGGTTTTGCAGAGCGCGACCTGGCAGGCTTCTACAGCCCGTACGCTGGCGACTGCCTGAGCCGCATCACGCAGGGCGCTAGCGGTCTGTTGTATGAATCTTGCTCCGGCTCCTTCGGCGCCGGCGCGGCCTCCACATCTGCCTTCGGCTTCTTAGGCTTCGAGGAAGGCACCCAGGAGGCAGGACTGCCGCCGGGCTTCTTCCGGATTCCCGTTACGGCCGACCTGCTGACGCCGGGCAGTGCAAACGGCGCTGCTCTGCTGCTGTGGCCTGAAGAGCTGGACGCTGCTTTTGCTCCGAACTTCAAACGTACGAGTGTCTTCTCCGTCGGTGAATATGCACCGGGTTGGTACGGCGATGCGACGGCGTACTTCGAAGCCTCCTATTCGTCTCGCGAGACGGCGACAAACACCGCGGGTCAGGGTCGTGTTCGTATCCCTGGCGACTACGCGGTGGGCAACTTCGGCGGCCTGTCAGGCACGCTGTACTACCAGAGCCGTTTCATTCGAGACACCGAAGTGTCGCAGACGCGCGTCACGGGCGGTCTGAAGGGTGACCTGCCGTTCATTGACTTCGGATCGGTTACTGACTGGCAGTACGATACGTACATCAGCTACTCACGCTCCGTCGGTAACGACCGGATCTCCGGCATTCCGTTCTTCCCGCGTCTCGAGCAGACGATCAACAACACCCGCTTCGACACGGACACGGGCGAGTTCGTTTGTGACAACCGGACTATCGCCGGTGAAGCTCAGCCCGTCTCTTGCCGACCGCTGAACTTCTTCGATCCGACCTTCATCCAGACCGGTCGTTTCCCGGATGCCGACGACAACGCCTACCTGTTCCCGAACCGGTTGACGAACACGATTGTCGAGCAGACGACGTTCCAGGGCTTTATCACGGGTGAGCTGTTCGAGATCCCGACGGGTGGCCCGGCCAGCCTGGTGTTTGGCCTCGAGTATCGTGATGACAGGATCCGCACCGATACCGACGCTGGCGCTGCCGGCGGCGATTTCTTCGGCTTCTCCAGTGACCCGGGTTCGAACGGTACGCGCTACCTGCAGGAGATCTTCACCGAGGTCGACCTGCCGCTGGTGCTCGATCGTGACTATGTTCAGGAGCTCTCGCTCAACATAGCCGCTCGCTACACCGACGAGGAATTCTTCGGCGAAGAGACGACCTACCGCGTTCAGGGTCAGTATGCCCCTGTCGACTGGTTCCGCTTCCGCGCGACCCAGGGCACGTCGTTCCGTGCGCCGAACCTCGGTGAGCAGTTCGGTGGCCAGGTGACCGGCTTCCAGACCCCGAACGATCCCTGCCGCGTGCCGGGCGTCGCGGTACCGTTCGTTGACGATGACGATGACCCGGCCACGCCGGACATTCGCCTGTACGACCCGTCTCTCGATCCGCGTGAACAGGTCGTGATCGACAACTGTGCAAACGGCGGCGGTCCGTTCAACATTCCGGCGACCGACCCGTTTGAGTTGGGTATTCGTGGTCTTGGCACGCAAAACCCCGTGTTCTTCGGCGCTCCGACGCTGGTAGCTTCGGGCTCCAACCCGAACCTGAAAGCAGAGACGTCTACCGCTACGACCTTCGGCATCGTATTCGAGCAGCCGTGGAGCGACCGGTTCGATCTTCGCTTCTCGGCCAACTACTTCGACATCGAGATCGAGGACGAGGTGGATCAGCTGACGGCAATCACGATCGCTGGCCGTTGCTACAACTCGCCTGGTCTGGTAGACGCGACTTGCGGTTTCATTACACGTGATCCGCGTGTCCCGACCGATGACACATCCGGTGAGATCAGCTTTATCTCGGCGCTGCAGCAGAACCTGGGCAAACAGGTCGCCGAGGGCATCGACTACAACGTTGACTTCAATATGGATTTCAACGCGTTCAATCTCGAGAGCCCGGTCAACTGGAACGTCATCTTGTTCGCTACGGAGTCGCTTACCCAGACCGAAGAGGAGTTCCGTGCTGACGAGATCTTCCTCGATGACGACCTCGGTGAATACGGCAACCCGCAATGGCGCGCAAACCTGACCAACATCTTCACTTACGGAGACTGGTCATTCCTGTGGCAGACCCGCTTCCTCGGAACGCAGATTGAGGATAACGACGACGAGCCGGACGAGCAGACCTCGGGCTTCAACCCCTGTGTGCAGGCAGGCGATGGGCCCTGCCTGTCACTGGAGAAGCTGGATGAGTACTTCGTCCACGACGTCTCCGCTACGTGGCGCAGTGATTCGTGGGTGGTTCGCTTAGGTGTTACCAACCTGTTCGACGAGCCACCGCCGCTGACAGATAACAACACCCTGGGTCTCCTCGGTGGTATCGGCTACGACCTTCGCGGTCGGACGGTATTCCTCAACGTCTCCACGGGGTTGTAATCGACCAAGGTAACCGGGCGTCCGTCGCGGACGTTCAGGAACCTGAAAGCTAAAAAACTGGTCCGGGCATTACGCTCGGACCTTTTTTTTCCTGCTCCTCGCAGAATCGACGCATCATCGTACGGGTGCCGCAAGCCCGCCCGATGCGAGCCAGGTGGAGCGGGCCGATCTAACGTTCAGAAATGGAGTTTAGAATGCTGAATACTCGTACAGTTCTTGCTGCGCTGGTTCTGTGCAGCCTTCCTCTCGTGACGCTGGCAAAGCCGGTTCAGGTGCCGGTGGAAGTGTGGTCCGACTCGTTGCAGGTGAGGGATCTCGACATGTCGCCTGACGCAGAGCGGATAGCCATGCTGATGCGTCGTGAGCGCGGAGCGCGTCCTGATCTGATGGTCTTCGACACGGCCGACATCCAGGGCACGTTACAGGCGATCCAGCCAGAAGGACTCATCCCGACCGGGCTTCGCTGGGCCAACGACGACCTACTGATTGTCAACTTCGTCTTCGAAACCGAGGATGCAGGCAGGCCGGTCCGTCTTGGGAGAACCGCTTCCTACAACGTGAAAACCGGCGAGTGGACGTCATTGATTCGCACCTCGAGGAAAGCCGATATCCGCCGCAGCGGTGAAAACCTGATGAACCGGCTCGGCATCGGTCGCGTCGTCAACCTGCTGCCTGACGAACCGGACTACGTGCTTGTCGAGCACAACGAGGAAGCGGGCAAGCCGCCGAATTACTACAAGGTCAACATCGAGGACGGCAAGCGCAGCCTGGTGCTGAAGGGCAACACCCGCTTCCTGGATTACGTCTGGGACCGGCAAGGCAACGCGCGCGGGGCGACCGAGTATGACGAACGCGATGTCGCCATTGTGTCTATGGCACGGGTTTCGCCGGAGGACGACTGGAAGGAAATCGGCCGCCAGCGCGCCGATAGCCGCGACCGCTTTGCGCTGCTGGGGTTCTACGACCCTGATCAGCCTCACCTCGCGACGATCATGTCCGACGAAGCGGGTAGTAACAACACCAGTATCTATCTTCTGGATATTCGCAATGGCGAACGCGAGCTGGTCTTCAAAACCGAAGGATACGACGCGATAGGCACAGTCCTCTCTCCCCGACTAGCCGATGGCACCCGGGTTGTTGGATACACCTATTCGAATCACAAGGGCTACCAGCGCTACTACAACGACGATCTTTATGGCCCGTTGTACCGCGGCCTGCAGCAGGTATTTCCCGATCGCAACGTACGCATCGAGCGCGTCGCAGAGGACGGCAATACGACCCTCGTCTACACTTCCGGACCGCAGGTGGCAGGTCAGTGGTACCTGATCAAGGACGGCAAGGTCGCACCGGTGATCGGGGCTTCCACCGAAATTTCGAGTGAGGCGCTGTCCCCTGTCGAGGTATTTACTTACGAGGCGCGAGACGGAATGGAGATCTCTGGCTACGTGACCGTTCCTGCCAACGCAGAAGGCCCGCACCCGACCATAGCCATGCCGCACGGCGGCCCCTGGGTTAGAGACACCTATGGTTACGACCGCTGGGCGCAAATGCTGGCCAATCGCGGCTACGCCGTTTTCCAGCCGAACTATCGTGGCTCTACCGACTTTGGCAAGTCCTTCTGGCTGGCCGGCGACCGCAAGTGGGGTCACGAAAAGCAAGACGACATCGAAGACGGCATGAAGGCCTTGATTGAAAAAGGTATCGCCGACCCGGACAGGCTTGCAACATTTGGTTGGAGCTATGGCGGGTATGCGGCGTTCGTCGCCGCGACCCGGGATAACGACCTGTACAACTGCGTTGTGTCCGGCGCCGGCGTATCCGACCTGACGCGGATTCGCGGTGGGCTCTCAGGCAGCCGATTCCTTCGTCGCTTTCAGAAGCCAACAATTGCCGGCGTTTCGCCCGTGGATCTGACCGATCAGGTCAGCGTGCCAATGCTGATCGTGCATGGCGACTACGATCAGATCGTGCCGGTCGAGCACAGCCGTCGCTTCGTCGAAGGTCTGGAAGAGGCGGGCGCCGACTATCAGTACATCGAAATCGCAGACATGGGGCACAGCCCGTTGTTCTATCAGCAGAACATGCAATGGCTCCCGGAACTGTTCGAGTTTTTCGACACCAAGTGCGGGTTCTGAGCGACCGGAATTCTCGAAGCAGAGAAGCAAGCAAGGGGCGCCGTTTAGCGGCGCCCCTTTTTTCGTATCAACTGAGTCCCGCGAGTGACGCTCGCGCTGATCGCTGATGCGGCCTGCGGGCTCGTTTTGAAACTGCACCGTCTCTAGCGCGCGTAGCGTCGACGCGTTCTACTCGACCCGTCTAACGCGGTAGGACCGATTGGAGCCTTCCAACTTAATCGTCGGGTTTCCGGTCAACTTTCGATTGAACTCCGCCTTCGCGGGCAGACTTTTGGGCGCACGCACTTCGACGAGCTGGGTCTGTTCCCACACCGCACCGTCTGCGGTGAAGAAACGATGCCGTCCTACGTTATTGCGCGTGATTCGAACAATCGTTGCTTCGAAGCGTCGCGGATCCTCAGCTTTCTCGTCCTCGCGTTCCTGAGGCTCGGGTGCTGCGGCCCATTCCGGCAGGTCCTCTGCCGCCCCGGCCGAGGTTTCCACAGCAGCCGGAGCGTTCGGCGCATCATCAATAGCAACCGGAGCAGCCGGAGCCGCCGCAGCAGCCGCAGCAGCCGCAACGACTGGAGCGGCTGGAGTATCCGGCGCGGTCGGCGCTTCCCCGGCGTCGCGCTCGGCCTGATCCATCGAAAGCTGCTCCGCTGAGCTGTCGCCCACCGAATCAAGCGCCTCTGCCAGGCGGTCCGCTGCGGCATCGAGACAGGCCAGGCGCACGTTCGGATCGCGCAACTCCCGGCAGCTTGCTGCATCCTCCGCCGCTAGTTTCAGCTTATCGGCAGGAACCGCGGCTGCAGAATCGACATCCTGCGCCAGCAATGGTGCCGCTAGCACGAACTGCGTAGACAGAAGTGTGATGCCGATGCGCTTGCACCACGGCGACACAACTAAACATTTCGTCATGGTTGATTCCCGTTTTCTATTCAAATTATCGGGTCGCGCTGGAATTGTTGATTTAGTTCGCGGCGCGCCCGCTCTGCAAAACACGAAGGGGTCGGACAGCAGCTGTACTGTATCGACTGCTGTCCGCCGTTATGCAGCTGCTTTTGTCTTGCAGCAGCCTAGCAAGCCGTCTGGGAGGTGTCTATTGGCCCGGTGGTTGCATCTCGCGAGGCAATAACGCTGCCGTTCGATCATTGCTCTCCGGCGTGCCGAATCCGCGAGTGTTTCTCTCAAGTTGCTGTTGTCCGAAACTGAGCGGTGTCAGGTGAAGACGACGGTCTTGTTGCCATTCATTAGCACCCTGTGTTCGAGGTGCCATCGTACCGCGCGTGCAAGCACGTGGGCTTCGGTGTCCTGTCCGAGACGTACGAGGTCTTCGACCGTATCCGAGTGCTTTACGCGAGCAACTTCCTGCTCGATGATGGGCCCTTCGTCGAGATCGGGTGTCACGTAGTGTGCCGTCGCACCCATCAGCTTCACGCCCCGGCAGTGTGCCTGATGGTACGGCTTCGCTCCTTTAAAACTCGGCAGGAAAGAGTGGTGAATGTTGATGATCTTGCCGTACAGCCTGTTCGCCAGATCATCGGAGAGTATCTGCATGTAGCGAGCAAGGATGACGAGGTCGACCCGTTGCTCCAAAACGATCTTGAGCAGCTTCCGCTCTTGCTCGGACTTGCTGTCTTTTGTTACCGGCAGGTAGTGGAAGGGTACACCGTAACTCTCGGCGAGTTCTTCCGTATCGCGGTGGTTTGACACAATCCCTACGACTTCCATTTTCAGGCTCTGCTTGCGCCAACGATAGAGCAAGTCGTGTAGGCAGTGATCCTCCTTAGATACCATGATCAGCGCACGGCCAACGCGACTTTCAGGGATCATTTCGACGCGCATGGAAAAGCGCTCGACGATGGGCTTGAGCTCGAATTCGACACGCTCTACAGACGAAGTCGCAAAGTACACTCGCATCAGGAACTGACCAGTCTCAGTGTCGTCGAACTGAGCCGCCTCGAGTATGTCGCCGTTGTTAGCGGCGATACAGCTAGATACCGCGGCCACGATACCGGGCTGGTTCTTGCAACTTATCTTGATGAAATAACGCGGGTCTTCAGCCACTCGTAACTCTCCAGCCGGGGCGCATGATTCAGTCCTTGATACCTGACTAGTGAGTGTAGCCGCTAACCGTTGACCTTCGTAGTCTGGATTTTACGTCCGCTCCGCAATGTCGACGTCAAAAGTTGAACGGTTCGTGTCGCTGTGGCCAGACAGGCCCTTCAAACTAGCAGGACCGAAGAAAATTCAAAAAAATCAGAAGGGTAGCGGGACTGGTTGGCTTCAACGTGACCTCTCAAGCCGGCATGACAAATGTCACTCGAATTACCTGATCTTTGCCCCTGAAAATCACAGCCCTCGGATCGGACAATAGAAGGCAGTCTCCACAGGAGGGTTTTCATGTGAACACATCGGCTGTCCTGCACGCCCAGGGCGTTGAGAAGACATTCGGGACCACTCGAGCGGTTGCGGGTGTCGATCTGTCAATACAAAAGGGCGAGGTTTGCGCGTTGCTCGGTGAGAACGGGGCCGGCAAGACGACGTTCATTCAGTGTGCGCTGGGCCTCACGCGTCCCACCGCAGGTCGAGTTCAGGTGCTCGGTCAGCCGGCCGGGTCGCGTTCGGCACGCGGCGCAATCGGCGCGATGCTGCAGGACAGTGATTTGCCGGAACTGATGACGGCGCGTGAACACCTGTCGTTGTTTGCGACTTACTACTCGCGGCCCGCCGATATCGCAACCCTGATCGGGGATACCGGCATCGAGGCCTTCGCCGATACGCGCTACAAGAAGCTCTCCGGTGGACAGAAGCGGCGCGTGCAGTTCGCGCTCGCGTTGGTGGGCAACCCTGACCTCCTGTTTCTCGATGAGCCGACGACCGGGCTCGACCAGGCGGCTTCACGAGCGGTCTGGAACAACGTTCGGGCGATGGTCGACCGCGGCAAGACGATTCTACTGACAACGCACTACCTCGAGGAGGCTGACGCGCTTGCCGATCGGATCGTGGTCATGCAAAAAGGCGGCATCGTTGCCGACGGACCCACGGACGACATCCGCGGTCGCGTTGGCGGTGCCCTGATCAGTTGCCAGACCTCACTGCTGCAATCCCAGGTGATTTCGATCCCCGGCGTGCGCTCGGTGCAGGAGAAGGGCAGGGGCCTCGCGATCGTGTCGGAGGACGCGGCGCTTACGCTTCGCCACCTGCTCGATCGTGACCGGCAACTGTCCGACCTGACCGTCCAGAAACCGGGTTTGAGTGAGGCGATCGACAGCCTGACCGATACTACGACGCAGGAGGCTGCATAATGAGCACAGGAACCGACATTCTCCTCGCCGAGACCGGCGCTGAATTGAGGAAGACGATCCGGGCGCCGGAATTCGTCATCCCGACGCTGGCGCTGCCGGTTTGCTTCTACCTGCTGTTCGGCATCATGCTGTCGCGCGGCGGCGCCGCCGAGACGTTGCTTGCCACCTACGGCGTATTCGCCGTCATGGGGCCGGCAATATTCGGCTTCGGTGCCGGCGTCGCCACCGAGCGAGAGCGAGGATGGCTGGATATCAAGCGTGTCTCCCCTGCACCTGCATGGTCCTACATCGGCGCCAAGTTGCTTGCGACGCTGGTGTTCGCCGTGTTCGCGCTCCTGCCAATCTACGTCGCCGCCGCCACGCTAGGCGGCGTCGCGTTGGAACAGAGCGCGTGGCTCGGACTGCTGATGACGCACTTGCTGGCGGTATTCCCATTCTCGCTGTTGGGACTCGCACTGGGTTTCCGCTTCGGTGCGAACGCAGCCATTGCGATGTCGAACTTGTGCTTCCTGTCGCTCGCGGTGCTCGGTGGTCTGTGGTTCCCGATCGCGCTCTTCCCGAGCGTCATGCAAGGCGTCGCGTATGGCCTGCCATCGTTCCACCTGGCCGAGGTTGCGCTGTCCTTCACACGCTACGCGACTGACAAGGGCACCGGGGACCATCTCGCGATGATCACTATCATGACCGTTGTCCTGGGTGGTCTCGCTTACCTTGCATGGCAACGCCAACGCACCTGATCGGGAGTCATAAGATGCATGCAAAGACCGCCCTCGGTGCCCTGGCAGTGTCCGTCGCCTTGATCGTAGCTCTCGTGATCCTTCTGCCGGAACCGGAGGTCGTCGAGACAGTGAGCGGCAGGACGACCGTGGTCAACAATGTGCGAATCTTTGACGGGTCTTCGCTCCTGACGGCAGGACGCCTCGTTATGCGTGACGGCAAGGTGCTTGCCAGTGACGCAGCAATACCGTCGACTGCCGTCGTTGTTGACGGCACGGGTCTCATCGCATTGCCGGGACTGATCGACGCACACACACACACCTATGGCCGGGCGCGACGCGATGCATTGCGGTTTGGCGTCACGACCATGGTGGATATGTTTACGTCACCGCTTCAGTTCCAGGACCGCGATGACCGTGCCGGCTTTGCGGAGACTAACGAAGCAGCGCTTTTTAGTGCCGGCATTCTGGCCACCGCCGAAGGCGGCCACGGTACCCAGTTTGGCGTGCCGGTAGAAACGCTCGCAAAGCCGTCCGATGCCGCACAGTGGGTTGCCGACCGCAAGGCCGAAGGATCGGATTTCATCAAGCTCGTCTACATGTCGGGCAACCCGATGTTTCCGAGCCTGGATCTTGCAACGACGACGGCCGTTATCGACGAAGCCAAGGCGCAGGGACTGCTGGTCGTTGCACACATCGCTCGACACAGCGACGCTTTTGACCTCGTGGAAGCCGGCATCGACGGCTTCGTGCATGTTTTTGCCGATCGGGAGATCAGCGACGATCTTCTGCAGAAGATGATCGACCGGGATGTCTTCGTTATTCCGACGCTCGCGGTGATCGCGATGATCGACGGCAAGGGACCTGGGCTGTCAGTGCTCGACGATCCGCGCCTTTCTGAGTATCTGACGCCGTCACAGAGGTCGGGGCTTGCGGGCAGCTTTGGCCGACCGATACCCGGTTTTGTCCTGAAGAACGCAATGCACAACGTGGGTGTGTTGCATGCCGCGGGAGTGCGCATCCTGGCGGGCTCGGATGCACCCAACCCCGGTACCGCACACGGCGCCACGCTGCACCAGGAACTGGAGCTGCTGGTCGAATCTGGATTGACGCCTCTAGAGGCTTTGCAAAGCGCAACGGCCTCGGTCGCCGACAGCTTCAACCTGGACGGGCGAGGTAATCTGCTCCCGGGTTCGCGGGCAGATGTAGTGCTCGTCGGCAGCGATTCGCTGGGTGACATCCACGAGACTCGCCGGATTCACTCGATCTATCGAAACGGCTACCGGGTGGATCGTGATACTGCGACGCCTGTCGCGTCGGAAGGTGTCGGTTTACCCGCCGTGCTGGGGCGTTTCGAGGAGGGGATATCGGCACCTGAGGGGTTCACATGGCAACCGACCAGCGATGAGATGATGGGCGGCGCTTCCGCTGCCAGCGTCGATCACATTCGCGGCGGCGCGGACGGTACGATCGGCGCGCTTGTAGTGGATGCGACCATCAAACCCGGCTTTCCGTTTCCCTGGGCTGGCGCGTTCTTCGGTGGCAATGACCCGGCGAACGCCGCCAGTCTCGGCGACTACCAGGGCATCAGCTTCGACATTCGCGGTACACCGTCCACTTACCGCATGATGTTATTCTCAACCGAGACGGTTGGCGCACCGCCGACCGAGGAGTTTAGCGTGACAAGCGACTGGCAACGCGTGACCCTGCCGCTGGATGGGCTGACTGGCAGCCAGCGAGACCAGTTTGTTGGTCTCGCGTTCGTCACGCCGATGACTCCGGGCCAGTATCAGTTTTTGATCGATAACGTCACGCTGCTGGAGACCGTGACCGGTGACTGAGGCTGTCGCAGACGAGAAAACCGTCAAAGATCGCTGGCGCTACTTCTTCCTGATTTATATCGCATTCTACTTCCCCGAGTGGTTGTGGCGTCCACCGGGTACCGTCGACTATGTTGCCATCGCTATCGCGCTGGCCGTGTTCGTGCCGATCTTCCTAAGCGCGCATGAAAAGCACCTGCCAAAGTACACACTGCACATTGCCGCGTATGAGTTCATTGCGATCGCGCTGTCGCCGTTTTCCGGCCTGCACGGGGTGTTCCATATCTACGCCTGCGCGCAGGCGGGTTACCAGCGCCCCAAGTCATCGGCGACCAAGATCATTATCGGGCTGACGCTGTTCTATATCGCATTCAATATTGTGACGGGCGCTTCGACGCAGGATCTGTTCAATGCGATGTTCGCGCTGGTGTTTGGCCTGATTACCGGATTCGGCTGCATGTCGCACGCGGACACGCTGGAACGCGAACGAAACCTGAACCGCGCTCGCGTACTCGAGCGCCAGCGGGCCACGCTGGCTGAACGCGAACGCATTGCCCATGATCTGCATGACCTGCTGGGCCACACGCTGACGATGATTGCGGTCAAGTCGGAGCTCGCATCGAAGCTGATGGATAAGGACCTCGACAGAGCGAAGCGAGAAGTCGACGAAGTGGCTGGCTCCGCCCGAGACGGACTAAAGGAAATCCGGGCTGCCGTTTACGACATGACGGTCACTACAGTCGAAGCCGAGATCGAACTTGCTCGACAGGCGCTGGACGCGGCCGGAATCTCACTGACGGTGGACGACGACCTGCCACCACTGAGTCCGCCACTCGGCAAGGCGCTCGGTCTTACGATTCGTGAGGCGGTGACCAACATCGTTCGTCATTCGAAGGCCGATAGCGCCCGAATTCAACTCCGTCCCGGCGGCGACGAGTTGACGCTGACCATCAGCGATAACGGTGTCGGTAACGCCGGTGGCAGCGGTAGTGGAGCCGGGCTCGATGGGGTGCGAAAACGAATCACCGCACTCGGCGGTGACATGCAGCTGACAAGCCGTGACGGCACCGAGCTCAGCGTTTCGCTGCCCTTCGCCGATGAGCTTCCTGCCGGGAGTGAAGCATGATACGCGTACTGATTGCCGAGGATCAGGCGATGCTGCGCGGCGCGCTGGCCACGTTGCTCGACCTCGAGGAAGACATAGAGATTATTGGCGTTGCTGAGGATGGCACTGCCGGCATGCGGATGACCGAGGCACTCAAACCCGATGTGTTGATGACCGATATCGAGATGCCCGGCCTGTCCGGGATCGAAATCGCGTCCGCTATTCGCGACAAGCGTCTTGATACTCGCGTGCTGATCGTCACAACGTTCGCGAGGCCGGGTTACCTGCAGCGAGCACTTCAGGCTGGTGTCTCCGGTTACGTGCTCAAGGATGCGGCCAGCGATGAACTGGCGGGCGCCATACGTGCGGTACACGGAGGCGAGCGTTATGTCCCCGCTGAGCTCGCCGAGCTGGCCTGGACCACGCCCGACCCGCTGAATACTCGCGAGCGCCAGGTGCTCCGTCTTGCGGAAGAGGGCATGTCCAACAAGCAAATAGCCGCTGAGCTCTGCCTGTCAGTCGGCACCGTCAGGAACTACCTCGCCGAGGCGATGAGCAAACTGGGCGCAGGCAACCGCATCGAGGCCTTTCAGACCGCGAGGGATCTTGGCTGGTTGTAGGCGAAATCAGCTTCCTAGTCGAGGCTGTCGCCGAGGCCGAACGACTCACACAAGCCCGCCAACAAGGCTCTTTGGGCGAACAAAAAAAAGGCCCCGTTATGGGGCCTTTTTGTTCTAGCTATTTGCCGATGCGATCGGCGAAGTGATCGATCAG
The DNA here is from genome assembly GCA_030066655.1 of Woeseiaceae bacterium. GTDB lineage: Bacteria > Pseudomonadota > Gammaproteobacteria > Steroidobacterales > Woeseiaceae > UBA1847. Next base: position 17,305 of record JASJBE010000018.1, read on the forward strand.
AACCGCACGTTTACGCCGAACCGCAGGTCCCGACCCGGCAGCGGCGCCGCTTCAGTCAGGAAGGATGTGGAGGACCGCGCGAACTCGTCGGTCAGGTTACGTCCTCGCAGCGACAGCGTAACGTTCTCCGCGCCCGGAACCTGCACGCTCAGGTACACGTTGACGAATGTATAGCTGTCCGTCGGGATGGTCCCTGGGAGTTCGACCTCACTGCCCTCGGGAGCGACGCCTACGCGATCCTGGTCACCGGCGTGCTGTACCTCCAGGCGCAGGCTCGAATTCCACGGCTTGTAGTCGATATTCACACCGCCCAGGAAGCGAGTCGGCGGGAAGAACGGCAAATTGCCGGCCGCCACGGTGGCGGCGTTGCTTCCCAGCGGCGTGAAGTCGTCGCGCACGTTGTCGATGCCTCCGAATGTCGTGCTCTCCGTGGTTTCTCCTCGAGCCAGGTCGAACTGGCCGTCGAAGGACAGCCGGAAGTCTGCCGAATCTACCGCGAGATAGTCCGCCTCCAGTTCGAAACCATAGAGCTCTGCATCTGCCTGTTGGAAGGCAAAAACCGGGAGCCCCTCGTCGGCGGGGAACGGTTCGCCTTCTTCGAAGAGGTCGCCCGTTGGGCTTTGAAATATAAAATCGTTGTAGTCGATGAAGTAGACGTTCGCGCCAAAGCCGAACGCGCCAGTGGTCGTCTTGAACGACAGCTCAACTGAATTCGCTACCTCGGTATCGAGATTCACGTCACCGATCTCAACCGCACTGGTGGCCGCGTGGAACCCGTTTGAGAATAACTCCTCCGGTGTAGGCGCCCGTTCAGACCGCGCGAGGTTAATGCCAACACTGGTTCCTTCGCTCATCTCATAGATGCCGGTGAACGCGGCGGAAAACGTGGTCTGGGTGTCACTGAAACTTGTGCCTTCGAAGGCGAGATTGTCAGTTTCGTTTTCCTGCCTGTCGATACGGGCACTGGCCTCGAAAATATAAGAGTCGAACGAATACTGTCCCAGTCCAAATACGCCCAAGCGGAACTGATCGTTGCGCGGGATAAAGGACTCTTCGCCTTCAGCTGCGAATTCCCGGTCTCCGATGGTCAGGCCAACGATGCCGGTGATCGCGCCCCTGCCGTAGTCAGAGCTGTTCAGGAAGGCTTCGGCGCGGAGTTCCCACTCTTCGTTGTCATAGCTCGTCTCCGGCTCGTCACCTGCGAACTCGGTGTGTTCGTAGTCAGCCAGGCCAAAGCGGAACTTAGCGAGTTTCACAAGGCCGTCGTCGAAGTTGTACTCACCGTCGAGATCGAAGCGGACCTGTTCGAAGTCGATATTGATCGGACCTTCTTCTTCCTCTTCCTCTTCAGCGAGCGGATCTTCTTCGCCTTCTTCTTCCTCTTTCTTTTTGCCGCCGGGCAGGCCGTAGCGGCCTTCCTGCAAGCCTACTGAAAATCCGAGGTAGCCCTGCTCGCCGAGCCACGAGAGGCCTGCCGTACCCGACGTTGCTTCAGACTGGCTGTTTTCAACGATACCCTCGACCCCTTCCTCCTCAGCCTCCTCGCTGGCGAATCCGGGAATCTCATATTCGTTCGCATCACGGTCGTTGCCGCTAATGTGGAACACCACGTTGTCCGTAACGCTGACATTGGCCGAACCGCCGATCGAGTCGCCGTCGTCCACGGTCGAGTGAGACGCGTTTACGTCGAGCTCGAAGCCGTTTTCGGGGCGGCTCCGCGGAATGCGGTTGTCGAATACGTTCACGACACCACCGACAGCATTCTGGCCGTAGCGCAGGGTTGCGGCGCCTCGAAGAATCTCGACTTGCTCCGCCGTCGCCATCTCGGTTGCCACCAGGTGATCACCACTCGCGGTCGAAACATCGAAGGTAGAAATGTCGTTGCTCAGCATCCGGATGCGGTCTGCTCCCAGGCCACGAATAATGGGTCGGGACGCGCCGGGTCCGAAAAAGGTCGAACTCACCCCCGGTTGGCTCGCCAGGGTCTGACCGATGGTGCTGTCGAGCTCGCGGATGATTTCGTCGCGACCCAGGACGGTCGTGCCGAGCACAATTTCACGGATGCTTGACTGCAGCGGCGATGAGCGGACGATCACTTCATCGATGACGGCTGCGTCGTCAGTGTTGGTATCCGTTTCGTTTGCCTGCGCGGCGGCCATTGTCGTCCCCAGCAATAGCAGGCTGGCGGGCGACAGTTTACGGGTTGTGTCCATTTTTGATTCCTCAAGACTCTCGATTTCTTCGGCGCAAAAGGCGCTCAAGGTGCTTTTTTTTGGCGCAAAAGGCGCTCAAGCTTTGTCTGCCAGGTCGGCAAACCGTAATGTTATATTATAACTTTGAGAACGTGAACCGCTTTGTGATGTCTTAAGGCTAGTTTTTTCAGGAGGCTCCATTTCCAGATACACTGCGATCTGGTATCGATGGTTTCGCCGCCACCCTCAGGGTCCGGGGCGAGAAGCCCCCGGTTCCAACGAGACTATGTCAAACAGCACGATCGGCGGTGGATGGCGATCCAGTCGATCAATCAGATGCGCAGGCCGCCTGAATCGACGCTTCGATATTCAAGACAAGAGTATGCGCATTGAGACCATTGAGACAATCGAGCGGCTCTTCGAGATAGAGCTGGACTGGGACGAGTTGTACAGGTCCGATCCGCACGCGCACCTCTACCTGTCCTCCGATTTCCTGTGTTCTGTCGCCATCAGGGTGGCTGGAAAATTTCGCATCCTGGCTGCGTGGTCCGATGACAATCGCTGCATCGGTCTGCTGCCGCTGATTGTGACGACCCGGTGGAGCAAGTCCGGACGCTGTCTGACCAATGTGCTGGACATGCTGGGTCACGTATTCGACGCGGATTACACGGGGATATTGTGCGATCCGGAGTTTGAAGAGCCGGTCTGCCGTGCGTTCGCTGGCGAGGTATCGCAGATGGCGCATTCGCGCATCATCCTCAACTACTTCAGCGGGCCCGCCACTCGACTGGACGCCTTCACCGGCGCGTTCGATCCAGAGATCTTCGACAGCACGGCCAACGAACACCTGATCAACGACGGGCAAACGAACAACCTGGTCTGCCCCTACATCGACCTCCCGGACAGTTTCTCCGACTACCTCGCAAGCTTAAGCGCCAACTCGCGACAGAAGCTACGGCGTCTGCTGCGCCAGCTCGACGGTGACCCGAGCCTGAAAATCAGGAAGTCCCGGCCTGAGACCTACACGGAAGACGTGACCATTTTGTCCAAGCTCTGGTACCTGAAACACGCCGAGCAGAAAGGCCAGAAGCGGGCGGCCCGCCTCGCCGAGCTGTTCAAGGAGGTGGTGATGCTCGGCCTTGCCAATGGCACGGTCTACCTCGCGATTCTCTGGCGCGATGGAACACCGATAGCCGCGCAGGCGAACTACATCGATAAGGCCAAACGGCAGGCGCTGTTCCACGTGGCTGGGCGGGATGATGCCGTCCGCGATCTGTCGGTGGGACTCATGCTGCAGGCGCACTGCATTCGATGGGCCATCGCCAACGGGCTCGAGCGCTATGATTTCACGATTGGAGACGAACCCTACAAGTACAGCCTCGGCGGTGTTGACCGCGAGATCGTCTCCGCCGAAGTGTTCACCAGGACCGGAACCAACATCAACGACAGACTGGACGAGTGCAGCCGCGAAGATGCCCTGCAGTTCATTCGCCAGTATGCCGCCAAGGGCCACAACGAGGATGCACGGACCGCGGCCAGGCAGGCGGCTCTGACATGGCCTGATCTGACGTTCGACGGTGACCTGAGCGCACTGATCTCGATTTGAATGGACGTCGTCGAGTAGGGCCACGGTGATCATGCGCAGGCAAAGTCGGTGACGCTGTGAGACCAAACCGAAGGTAAGACGAAACTATGCGGAAAGACATCAAATCGCGCCTCTTCTCTGTTGTATGGCTTCCTGTGATCTTCGGTTGTGGGGCAGCGGCTGCGGACGACGCGGGGTCGGCACCCGGAAACCTGGTCATTGTTGGCGGGGCGCTAAGCAGTGAAACGGGATCTATCTACCGCGCGTTTATCGAAAGCCGCCCGGACGGTAGGCCAGCCATCGCGATCATTCCTGCTGCATCGGGGCGACCGTCGAGCAGCGCAGCAGCGTTCAAGCGCGACCTGGTCCGCTACGGCGTCGCTGAGGGCGATATTCACGTGCTGCCGATCGCAATCCGGGACGACTCGTCGACAGAGGATATCGACGAGAGTCAATGGCAGCACAACGGACACAACGAGGAACTGGCCGACGCGATGAGTGAATTCGGCGCTTTCTGGTTCGTCGGCGGCGACCAGATCCGGATCACGGATACCCTGCTGCCCGAGGCGGATCGTCCGACCGCCGTCTTGGACGCGATACGGGAGCAGCATCGCCGTGGAGCTGTCATCGGAGGAACCAGTGCTGGTGCGGCAATCATGAGCACGCCAATGATCGGCGCCGGCGACAGTTTTGCTTCGGTGGTCGAGGAGCCTGCCGAACACTATGAAGGGATAGAGACACAGGAGCGCGGCCAGCTCTATTTGCACCATGGTCTCGGCTTCTTTCCTTACGGGATTACGGATCAGCATTTCGACCGTCGCGCGCGCTTGGGTCGCCTCGTGCGTGCGCTGGCCGAGACCGACGTCCGCGCAGGCTACGCTGTCGATGAGGACACAGCCATGCTGGTCAGTTTCGAGTCCCGGGAAATCACCGCACTTGGTTCCGGAACGGTCACGATCGTCGACGCGTCGCGAGCGATGTTTAACGAGGCGCCGTTCGCGGCCAGCAATGTCGAGATATCGATACTGTCAGACGGTGATCGATTCTCGCTTGACGACGATGTCGTGACGCATACGGCTGGCGATCCTACCGCAGACAACGAGTACTACAGCTCCACGGCCTATCACGGAGCGGGGATGGCGTTAGGCAGCGCGCGCCTCGACAAACTGCTGGGGAGCGAGCTGGCTGATAACAGCCGCAACGACGTCATTCGTCGCTACAGCTTTCTCGAATCCGGCGAGGGCTTCATGTATCGCTTCAGCAAGACTGAAGACACGCGCGGTTTCTGGAACGATGGCGGGGGCTCCGAGGACCGTTACACGGTAGAGAATATCCGCCTGGACATCGTGCCGGTCGAGATAGTCGTCGATCCCAAGGAGTAATGCCGGGCGCCCGTCGTCGGGCACCCGGCTGCTGCATGCCTTAGAAACCGTGTGTATACCGCAGGGTCACGAAACGCCCCATGATGTTGGTATTGGTGTAGTCGACATTGGCTCCACTGCCGAACACCCGGTTGGGCTCCTCGTCCAATGCGTTCAAGACGTTCAACTGCAGGTACGAGGTATCGGTGAAGTCGTAGCTCGCGCTTAAGTCCACCGTCGTCCAGGAACTGACATCCACCGAATCGACAAGTGGGTCCAGCCCGGCATTTTCAGCCGCATCGGTGAAGAGATCGTCTTCGTAGCTGCCGGTGTAGTTGAGGCTCAGGGATGTGCGCCAGTCACCGGTGCGCCAGCGGAGCTTCGCACGTGCGAACAGCTCCGGATAGGTGAACTTGCCGGCGAAATTCTCGACCGCTGACGTTTCCAGCAGCTGCTCTTCGAACTCCACGAGGTAGGACAGGTCGAGAAGCAACGTGAACGTGCCGTATGCGTCGGTCTCGAAGTACTGCGTGTAGGCAACATCGATGCCCTCGACGTCCTGTCGGCCTGCGTTGAACTGCTGGAAGTGCACGTCGAGCAGCTCACCGTTGTCGAGATACAAGCCCGGCTGTCCGGTGACGAGATCGTTCGGGTCGGTGAAAATGCCGCCCGCCGTATTGCCCTGCAGCGTGTTGAAGACGTAAGCGTCCTGTTCGTCGACGATGATGTTCCGATACTCGATCCGCCACCAGTCGATGTTCACGTCGATGTCATCAGTCGGGCGGAACAGAACACCGAACCCATAAGTATCGGCCGTTTCTGGCTCGAGATCGGGATTGCCAACCAGTTCCGTGTTCAGGCCGAGCGTAGAGTCAAAGCCGCCACAGATACCCTGGTCGAGGAAGAACTGCGAGAACTGGTCGGAGCTGTCGCAGAATGCCCGATAGCTGTTGAGCTTCGTTGTCAGGCCCGCCTGTGCGAGCGAGGGTGCGCGGTAGGACTGTGACCAGTTGGCGCGCAGAATAGCTTTCTCGGTCACTTCATAACGCAGGCCGATCTTGCCGTTGGTGTCTCCACCAAAGTCCTCGTAATCGTCATAGCGCAGCGCCAGTTGCGCTTCGAAGCCGTCGAAAATGGGGACATACATCTCGCCGAAGACCGAAAACTGATCGCGTTCGTATAATGCGCCCGTCGAGCTAAATGCGAGGACGGGGTCGGAGTTTTCAGGGGTGGCCAGCAGCGAGCGATCCGGAACATCCGAAATCTCTTCGCGACGCCAGTCGAGTCCGAACGCGGCTGCCACGGGCCCGGCCGGAACGTCGAACAATTCGAGCGTCGACGCCTTGAAATCGAACGCGAGCAGATCCGACTCGCCTTTTCGAGCGCCCTCGACCCGCAGTAACTCGAGGATGTCGGCAGACTGATCGGAGACATTGTTGAACGGGTCCACCCACAGCGTCGTCAGGCCATTGTCCTCGCAGGTCGCACCGCCCGGGAAGTAGCTGACATTCCGTTTGTTGGCAATGTCATTGCCTGACGGAAAGTACTCATAGTCAGCCGTCACCGTCGAACCGTCGCTGCACAGGTTACCGAGCAAACCGGCCTGCAGCCGTTCACGGTTGATGAGTCCCTGGGTGCCACGCTGCACCGATTCGGAGCGACCAATGCTCGCAGCCGCTTCCCAGGACCAGTCGCCGGCTTCGCCCGACAAACCGGTAACGAATCGGAAGCTGTCTGTCTCGACCTCGGTCTCGCGAGGATCGTCGAAGCGGCCAAACACCGTATAAAAGTAGTCGTCAGCATCCCGGCCAAAGGTCGAACTGTCGTTCTCAATCAAGTTCAGAACATCGACGGCGCTGAGACCACCGACCGGCGTATAGTCGTCTGACGTTGCATTTGAATACGAGACTTCCAGTGCGTCGATCAGTTCCTGCTCATTCGCCCATCCCGGGTGAAAGGGACTCAAAGCGAGGCCGCTGCCGCCAAAGCTTGCACCCGACCTGTTACCGAATGATTCGGTGGTCTGGTACATCAACTCGTTAAACCAGGTGACGCGATCGAAGTCGACATTAAAGCTGGCCGTGACGCCGACCGATTCGAACTCGCCGATGGCCGCGACCACGTCGTTGACGTTGTACAGACAGGCGCGCCCAAACGAACTGTCGCCGGGCGTAAACCGATCACCGGCAACCGCCGCGCAGTTATCTTCGTCAATGACGTCAGACAGGGAGACCGCAGAGCTATTGAAAGCAAGATATGCACTGTCCGCACTAGGGTCCGCGGAGATCGCCGTTATCGAACGATCTCGCTCAAAGAGCGCGCCACGTTTGAAGTAGTCGGCCACAATCATTGTTCGAGTACGATCCGTTGCGGCGCCCCAGATCATATTGACGTTGTACTTGCCATCGTCTGAAGACGCAGTCGAGTTACCGCCGGACACGCTGACTTCAAAGCCTTCGTAGTCGTCGCGCAGAATCACGTTGACGACGCCAGCGACGGCATCGGCTCCATACGTGGCGGACGCACCGCTTGTCAGAACCTCAACCCGCTCGATCGCGGCCAGCGGAATCGAGTTGATGTCCACGAACGACTCCGTGCCGCCCTTCGCGAACGACGCGACAGACACGCGGCGTCCATTGACCAACGTCAGCGTCGACGATGTGCCCAGACCACGCAATGACACGGCGGATGAGCCCACCGGATTCTGTTGGGAGCCCGGCCCCGAGCCTTCGGTCGTAAACGTGCCGTTGCCGCCGCCCGTCTGCGTCAGCTGGTCGAGCAGGTTGACCAGCGTGTCGGCACCGGATTCGTCGATGTCCTCACGGGATATCTCAACAGCGGGTAGTGCACCGTCAAGCTCGAGTCCCTCAATGTGGGAGCCCGTTACCGTAATTTCTTCGATTTCCTCATCCTGAGCCAATGCGGTTGCCGCTGAGAACGCAAAAGCCAGCGCACAAGCCGCTGAGATCTGTTTCACCCTGTTGGATCTATGGAGACTAGCCATCTCTTTGTCCCTCTTCTGTATTTCCAATTAACGTTGATGTGTCCACGTGAACGTCAGGTTTCGACGACGTACGTCTGTTCACGCAAGATTTGATTGATACGCGAGATCGCGTCGGTTGTTTCACCCTGATGCCGCGACGCGATTTCGAGTACCAGTGCATTCAGCAGTACGTTCGCTGCCGATGTCGCGTTGTTAAAGCTCATACCGTGGCTCGAGACCACGAGGGTTTCTTTGGCCAGTGCGGCCGCGGGCGCCGTCGGCTTATCGGTAATTACGGCAGTCGGTACGCCTTTCCGGCCAACTTCTTCCAGGACTTCGAGCGTCTGGCGTGAATACGGCGGAAATGAAAACGCGAAGACCAGGTCACTTGGCCGCAGAGCAACAAGCTGTTCTCGCGGTGAGGTATAGCGTGTGGCCAGGCACGTTGAGCGCATGCCGTATTCGGTAAAGAGGTAAGCGGCGTAGTCGGCGAGGAATGCGGAAATGCCGAGCCCGAACGTGAAGATGTGGTCCGCCTTGAACAGCGAGGCCGCGACGTGCGAGAACGTCTGTCGGTCTATGCTATCCAGCGTTCTCTCGATGTTCTGCTGCTCGAGCCTGGCCATGGCGGCCAGGAAATCCTTGTCCTGCGCGGCGGATTCGAAACCCGCAGAAGCCGGGCTGGACGCATTCATCTCCTCGCGTATCAGGTCCACCAGTGCCATCTTCAGGTCGCTATAACCCGTGTATCCAATGCGCTGGCAAAACCGTACGACCGTGGCCTCAGAGGCCCCCGTGCGCTCTGCAAGCTCAGGTACGGACAGGAACGGGATCTCCTGCATATGCGCGACGCAGTAGTCCGCGATCTTGCGCTGCTGCGGCGACAGCGATGCCGCGTGTTCGACGATCCGGCTGCGCACGCCCGGGTCAGTCTCCGGACTAATTGCTACCTTATTTTTCATATGCGAATGCTAAATGAAATGAAAATTTCATTCAAGGGGGAATCAATACACCAAATTTTTCAATAATTTATTGGTGTATTCGTAAGACAATGAAACTAAAGATTCAAGTAAGGAATGACATGAAGGCCGGAATTTCACGATCGAGCGATGCGCCTTACGCGCTTTCCGGACGACGCTGACTCGCAGGTACGGGTCCACGCCTGGACTCCATTCAGGGCTCGACTTGTCCGCGACTACTGAGGTATCGGCGCCAGCTCCCCGGCGGCTTCCATACGGGCCAGGTTGGCGCGTTGCTCGGCAAGTTCTTCGAGAACCTCGTTGTTGATGACCTGAAACTCCGGGTGGTCGAACAGGGAACTCGGCACCATACGGTGTTTTGTCAGGTCTACGCGCGCGCCGATAGCGCGCCACTCGCGCAAACTTTGTATCGCTTGTTCTTCGTTACCCATGGCCATATGCAGCCAGGTATCCGAAGTTTGGATTCCATCCCAGCGGTGACGGCTCTTCGACGGCAGAATGTCGAGGATTACGTCTGTTAGCGGCGCTGCTTGTTCTTCTTTGCCCATCAGGTGCAAAGCGGTTGCGTAGATCATCGCCAGGTTGAACATTTCTGGATCAGAGACAACGTCGGGGTCGGCCACAGCGAGTCTTGGATAACGTTCTTTGACACGATCGATAACCCGCGACGGATCGCCCTGCTGCAGATGGAATCCGCTGAGTAAGGTATCGATCCAGAGGAACTTGCCGCCGTAGTCTTCTTCAAATTCTGCAAAAGCACGCTCGACCTGATCCTGTTCACCACGAACGTAGTGAAGCCTGATACGTGCAATATTGACGAGGGGCCCAACCTGGTCAGCCTCGAGGAAAAGCTCGTAAGACCGAGCGGCTTCGTCAACAAGGCCCAGTTCTTCATAAGCGGTCCCCAGGTTCAAAAAAATCTGCGTGGCGTTGGGATCCAGGAAGCGAAATTGACGAAGCGCCTTAACAGCCTGGTCTTGCTGGTAGAGCTTTTCGTGAAGCAGCAGGCCAAGGCCCGAATAGGCAGTAGCGCGTTGTCGCGGGCTGGTTATCGCTACCCGATAGGCCGCCAGCGATTCTTGATAGCGGCCCAAGAGCCCCAGAATATGGCCCCGTAGTGCCTGCTCCTCCACATTCTGGGGGCTCTTAGGGTCGAGGAGTTCGGCCCTGTCTACCAGTTCGAGGGCTTGCTGGTGCTGGCCGAGTCGTGCGCTCTTGAAATAGGCGAAACCTCTGAGAAGGCCGACATCATTGGGGCTGAGCTCTACCGCTTTTTCGTAGGCTGCATTCGTTGCGCCATAATCGCCTCTGGCCTCTTCGAGTACAGCCAGCGCTGAATGCGACATTCCGAGTTCAGGAGCCAACTCCAGTGCCCGTGCAATGATCGGTTCTGCCATCGCTATCTGTCTATCTGGGGGCAATCCGCCAAAGTAGATCTTTTGCAGCAACGCGCCCCCCAGTGCTGCGTGGGCTTCGGCAAAGTCTGGATCCAGTTCAACGGCTCGCCGAAAATACTCAATCGCAAAGTCCATATCTTCGGCGGAAAAACGATGGAAAAAATGTCCGCCCTGCAAATAGGCCTCCAGCGCAGCCAGGTTCTGCGTAGGCATCCGAGAGATTTCTCGCTGCTCCCGGGGCGACATGACAGCTTTCAATTGGCTGGCGACTTCCAGCGCGATCTCCGTTTGAATAGCAAACACGCTCTCTGCGCTTAACGCTCGGGTATAGGTTTCAGCCCATAGGTGCTCATCTTTTGCCACATCGATCATTTGCACGTTGATGCGAATCTGGTCACCGGCACGCTGCACACCGCCTTCAATGATGATCGCGGAGCCCAACTCTCCGCCGATGGTACGGATGCTCTTGTCGCTTTCGCGGTAAGTCATTACCGAGGTGCGAGATATCGTGGTCAGGTCCCTGATACGGGACACCTGGCTGATTAGATCGTCGTGAAAGCCGTCGACGAAAAAGGCATCCTCCTCGAGGTTGCTGCGATTTTCGAAGGGCAGTATGGCGATGGTCTTCGGTCTCAGATTGACCGGCGACTCGACCGACGTGCCGGAAGACGAATCGCCTGTGGATTCGATGGCGGGCTCGGTGGAGCTATTCAGCCAAACGACGGCGAACACTGCAGCGATCAGAACTACAGCGCCAACCAACTTCCGCGGTGGATTGGATATGGCGTTCCCTTTGCCGCGCGACCCTTCGCCCGGCAGTGCATGCGCAGCCCCCGTCGAGGGCGTTCCGTTCGAAGCGTCTGCTGTTGGACCGGTCGTGGAGACAACCTCCTCAACGTCACCCACGAACTGGTAACCGCGGCCCCGAAGCGTCCGTATAAATCTCTGCTGTTGCCCGTCGTCGCCGATGGCTGCACGAGCGAGCTTTATGTCATTACTCAGGACGTTCTCGGACACCACGCGATCGGGCCACAGCTCGTCAAACAGCTGATCACGGCTTATCAGACGGTCACGGTTACGTATCAGGAAGACCAGCAGATCGAAGACTTTCGGCTCAACGGAAACGGGCTGCCCTTCTCTCGTTACAGAGAAAAGCTCGGTATCGAGCTGCACATCGCCGAACTTGTAGATCATCGAAACGCGCTGCCTCGGTCTATCGATTCGCAGTGATAACTGCTGGAAGAATAACAAAATATTGGCAATTAACTGGTTCCCGACGAGCTACGAGATTGAGCGGACTCATAGACGGCCGACGCCGGGTCCACAAGGGTCGGTTGCCTGCGGTAGCGGGTCTGCGAAGGTCGCCAGATTTCCCTGAGAGTAGACCCGCCTGTACAAGGACGCTGATTCCTGCGCGTGCGCCCGCTTAGACATAAGTAGAAGCCGCCGGGATAACGGAACGCTTTTGAATTATCATCTGGCCGGGCAGCCTGACCGGTTCAGTGCTGCCCGACCTACCACCGAATCCGGTAGTTGAATTCGTCTAATTCCCGACCCAGTTTCAGCTGAGGTCTTAAAGCTATGAAAGAGCCGACATGAGCGCATACGCAGACTATCTACAAGACATCGAGAAACGAAAGGGTGAAGGACTGCATCCCAAGCCCGTCGAAGATGCGGCGTTGGCCGCGGAACTGATCGAGCAGATCATTAATCCGGGTCACGAGCATCGCAAGGAATCGCTCGAATTCCTCATCTACAATACCTTGCCCGGGACAACGAGCGCCGCTGGCGAGAAGGCCAGGTTCCTGAAAGACATCATCCAGGGCAAGCACAACGTCGACGAGATTCCTGCGGACTTTGCGTTTGAGTTGCTGTCGCATATGAAAGGCGGCCCGTCAGTCGAAGTACTGCTCGATCTGGCGCTGGGAGACGATGAGGACACGGCGAAGAAGGCTGCCGAAGTGCTCAAGACCCAGGTCTTCCTCTACGAGGCGGATACGCAGCGGCTTGAGGCTGCCTTCAAGGACGGGCACGAGATAGCGACGGACATCCTCAAGAGCTATGCCAATGCAGAGTTCTTCACCGAGCTTCCGGAGGTCGACGAAGAGATCAAGGTCGTCACTTGTGTGGCTGCCGTAGGCGACGTATCGACGGACCTGCTGTCGCCGGGCAACCAGGCGCACTCGCGTTCGGATCGGGAGTTGCACGGCAAGTGCCTGATGGATGAGGCGAAGCAGTCGGAAATTCGTGCGCTGCAAGAGCAACACCCCGATAAGCGCGTCATGCTGGTCGCGGAGAAGGGCACCATGGGTGTTGGTTCGTCCCGTATGTCGGGCGTTAACAACGTGGCCCTGTGGACCGGTATCAAGGCAAGTCCTTACATCCCATTTATCAACATCGCTCCCATCGTCGGTGGCACAAACGGCATCTCGCCGATTTTCCTGACGACGGTCGGCGTCACCGGCGGTATCGGCATCGACCTCAAGAACTGGGTCAAGAAGCTCGATGCCGATGGCAACCCGGTCATGGACGAGGACAACGAGCCGGTGCTCGAGCAGCTGTTTTCGGTCGATTCCGGCACGGTGCTCACGATTAACCTCAAGGAAAAGAAGCTCTACAACGAAGATGGCAGCAAGGAGCTGTGCGATATCTCGTCCGCGCTGACGCCGCAGAAACTGGAATTCATCAAGGCCGGCGGTTCGTACGCCGTCGTGTTCGGCAAGAAGCTGCAGTCCTTTGCCGTCGCGACGCTAGGTGTCGACGCGCCGCAGGTCTACGCGTCATCCAAAGAAGTGTCTCACGAAGGGCAGGGCCTCACGGCAGTCGAAAAGATCTTCAACAAGAACGCGGTCGGCGTGGCGCCGGGTACGGTACTGCACGCCGGGTCGGACGTTCGTGTGAAGGTCAATATCGTCGGTTCGCAGGATACGACCGGTCTCATGACGTGCCAGGAACTCGAGATGATGGCGGCGACGCTTATTTCGCCAACTGTTGACGGCGCGTACCAGTCCGGATGCCACACCGCGTCGGTGTGGGACGTCAGGGCACAGCGGAATATACCCAAGCTGATGAAGTTCATGAACGACTTCGGCCTGATCACCGCACGCGACCCGGATGGCGAATACCACGCGATGACCGACGTCATCCACAAGGTGCTGAACGACATCACCGTGGATGACTGGGACGTGATCATCGGCGGCGATTCACATACCCGCATGTCGAAGGGTGTCGCGTTTGGCGCCGACTCCGGCACGGTCGCGCTGGCGCTCGCTACCGGCGAGGCGACGATGCCGATACCGGAATCCGTGAAGGTCACGTTCAAGGGATCGCTGAAGGAGCACATGGATTTCCGCGACGTGGTCCATGCGACCCAGGCGCAGATGCTGAAGGAATTCGGCGACAACGTGTTCCAGGGGCGCATCATCGAGGTGCACATCGGTACGCTGCTGGCCGACCAGGCGTTTACCTTCACGGACTGGACCGCCGAGATGAAGGCGAAGGCGTCCATCTGTATTTCCGACGACGAGACGCTAATCCAGTCACTGGAAATCGCGAAGAGTCGCATCCGCACCATGATCGACAAAGGCATGGACAACGAGCAGGGCGTCCTGCAGGGGCTCGTCGACAAGGCGGACAGTCGCATCGAGGAAATCCGCTCCGGCTCGCGGCCACCGTTGAAGCCTGATGACAACGCGAAATACGCCGAGGAATTCGTCGTCGACCTGGACCAGATTGATGAGCCGATGATCGCCGATCCGGACGTCAACAACGACGATGTGTCCAAGCGCTACACCCACGACACGATCCGACCGATCTCGTATTACGGTGGAACGAAAAAGGTCGACCTAGGCTTCGTCGGCTCCTGCATGGTCCACAAGGGCGACATGAAGATCCTGTCGCAGATGCTACAGAACCTCGAGAAGGAGGATGGCTCGGTCGAGTTCAAGGCACCGTTGGTGGTCGCGCCGCCAACCTACAACATCGTCGACGAGCTGAAGGAAGAGGGCGACTGGGAAGTCTTAAGCAAGTACGCCGGCTTTGAGTTCGACGACGATGCGCCCAAGAACGAGGCCCGGCTCAAGTACGACAACATGCTGTACCTCGAGCGACCGGGCTGCAATCTCTGCATGGGTAACCAGGAGAAGGCTGAGAAAGGCGACACCGTGATGGCCACGTCGACGCGCCTGTTCCAGGGTCGCGTCGTCGAAGACTCGGACGACAAGAAAGGTGAATCGCTGTTGGCCTCAACGCCGGTCGTGGTCCTGTCGAGCATCCTGGGCAGGACGCCGAACGTGCAGGAGTACATTGCCGCGGTGGACGGTATCGATCTGACTGAGTACGCGCCGCCCCAGCAGCATTGATGTCGCAGGTCCGAGCCGCAGTGTAGCGGGGAGAGGCCAGGTGCAATGCTTCCTGCGCCTCTCACGCTGCTATCGCGGCGGGTCGGACTTCGCCGCAGCAAGTCCGCACCGGCAGGCACGGCATGTGCGTCTTTCCGATTCCGCTGTAGACGATATCTGGCCCCAAGATGCGGAGCAGGGCGCTCGCGGCTTAGGACCCAGCCTCAATGCGCTGCATCTGATGGTTCCAGCCTCGTAAGACCAGCCTTTCATTAACGTGATTGTCGCCGCCTTCCTCGAGAACATAGTCATGCCCACCGTACATCTGGACGAGCACCGTCTTGCGATTAGCGTCCGATCGATTCGGTGTTGATCCATGTAGGGTCAGGTAGCTAAAGAACACGACGTCTCCGGGTTTCGCGTCAATAGCCAGCGCGTCCTCCAGTGGGTATCTCGCTGCCAAGTCGGCGGAGGAGTTCAGCGCCGATGCGTCCGAATCGCCAATCGTCCGTCCGGCAGAATTGTCTAAGCGACCGAGCTTGTGCGAGCCGGGAAACACGCACAGGCCGCCGGACTCTTCATTTGCGTCTGACAGGAATATGATCGCGGCGATCATCGAGTCGTGACGCGTCGGAAAGTAGGACCAGTCCTGATGAACCGGGAACGGTGCGCCTTCACGCGGGGGCTTTTGAAACAACTTCGTGTGATGCAGGATGATATCCGGTCCGAGCAGATCTTCTGCGATGTCCAGGAACTGTTGATCCTGCAGCGCCGCAAGCCACGTCGCCGAGTAGCGTTGCACATTGTGGGTGTGGATGATGCTGGAAGCGCCGCCATCGAGCTCATCGGTGAATTCACCCTCCCATCGCGCATTGATGTCCTCGCCGCTCGCTTCAAGTTGTCGAACGATTCGATCGAAGTCGCTTTCCAGCGTGCGAAGAGAATCGGGGGAAAAGACGCCTTTCGCCAGGTAGTAGCCCTGCTCGTTGAAGAATTCGCCGATGTTTTGTGGCTTTTTGTTTACTGCAGGCACGGTGCTGCTCTCACTTCTGCCGATAGATGAACAACAGTGTTGCGCAGGCGACCGTCTTTCGCCACGCCGGCACCGGTCAAAAAGTTGACGAATTCGGCCACTCTGCTAGTTTTGCTATATGCACGATCAACCGATTCATCACGTCAGTCATGGCCCAGTGCGACGAGTTTCCTTCGATACCGTCGCTCGCAACCGGATTCATCGTCATTCCTACTTCGAGCCATGTATTGTCATTTCCGGCGCAGGGGACTTCGAGCACGGCGCGGAACGCTATGCTCTTGGGCCCGGCGATCTGTTTCTTGCAGACCCGGGCGTGTACCACGAAATACGCTCGCTCAAGTCGAGAGACTTGAAGCTGTATTTCGTGTCGTTCCAGATCGCAATTCGTCGGTCCAAAGATAGAGATCGTTCTGCTGCGCTCACCCCACAGTCATTGATTACCAGCTTCCTCGCGCGCCACCGCACGCACCTCACTAACCAGTCGGATGTGATTCCGTTATTCGAGTACCTGTACGAGATTGCGACGGGCGACGATGCGTTCGAGCAAAGCGCGAACTATCGGGATGCCTCGCTTCTGCTCATACGCCACGTAATGTCAGCGCTGACCTCGTCGGCGTCACTGTCGGCAGGGGATTACAGTGACCGACAGCAGAAGTCCCGTGTGCAGCGTGCGATCGAAGCGCGTTTGCACGAGTCGTTTCGAATCGAGGAGCTGGCGCGTGCGTGCGGCATGTCTGAGCGTACGCTACGACGACGCTGGCGCTCCTGGTCCAGCCGTTCTCTCTCGGATGAGATCAATCACCGGCGGATCGAGCGAGCGTGCCAACTTCTAATGCTGCCCGATCTGGCCATCGGAGAAATCGGCTATCAGGTTGGGGTCTCGAGTCCGGCACGCTTTTCACGCCTGTTCCGGGATCTGAAAGGACTGTCGGCGAGGGAGTATCGGCAGCAGGTCATGCGGGAAACGGCACACGCCATGTCGGGCAGCAATCAGCGAATGACCGAGTACCTCGATGACTGAGGAATGAACGCGTCGGCGCGGTGAGGGAATTCAGTTGGCCTAGTTGTTGCCGTATGCGTGCGGGCTGGTCGTCAGCTTGATGTCGTCGTTGTCCGGGCGCGGGTGATGTTGCCAATGCCCGTACGGGTCTTCGCCCCGGCAGATGATCGCCTCGACGCCCGCTGACCATTCGTCGTCCACGATTCGAACCTCCGGAGGACAATAGCGGAGCGTCAGTCCGCAACGCCGTCGGCCACTGTGATTCGGTCCGGAGCCGTGGACCAGCATATCCGCATGCAACGAAAACTGGCCGGCCTTCAGCTCATCGTAGACTGGCGTACCCATCGCGTCAGCACCGGCTGTCTGCATGTGAAACACAGAATCTGATTCCGTGCCTTCGATCGGCAGGTGTCCCTTGTTATGTGTGCCGGGTATCCACTGCATGGCCGAGTTCTCGGTATCGGCGTCGTCAATTGCCAGCCACACAGTGACGGTGCGGGCCGGCTGTAGGCCCCAGAATGAAGCGTCCTGGTGCCAGGGCACGTATTTCTCGCTGCCCGCGGGCTTCGACAGCACAGCCGTTGCCCAACAAACGATGTTGGGTCCAACGATATCCTCGACGTAGTCGAGAATTCGATCGTCCGTCGCGATATCCCAGATACCGGCCAATCGCGCCTGGTAACAATTGATGCCGAAGGCGCCGTCAGACCCCATGTCCGTCATCAACTTGTCGAAATAGGCTCGCAGCCGTGCTACTTCGGCGCTGGAGTAGGCGTCAATCGGTCGCACATAGCCGAGCTCATTGTATTGCTCGATTTCCTGCCGTGTCAGTTTCGCCGGCGCCGGATTTCTGACCGGCGTAAAGGAAAGGTCCAGTTCTGATGTCTGCATAGCTCGTCCCCGTATGGGGTATAAGCATAAATTGCTTTATTTTGGCACATATAGCTCGAAAGTTGACTTTTTATTAGCTTTTTTTGATTATATCTCCTCCGGTCAATTGCTGACCAAAAGGCGCGCCTGGATGCAGCTGCACACCTTTCGTATCGAAGACTTCATCGGATCTGACGAACACTTTCACTTCGCCAGAAAGACGCTCGGCGCCTCGAAACCGAAGTTCCAGCACTGCCATGATTTCTACGAAGTGTTCATCGTGACTTACGGTGCAACTCATCATTGGGTCGGTGACGACGTAACGCGGCTCGAAAGAGGCAGCCTGGTTTTCGTGAGGCCCGGTGACCGACATGCGTTGCAGGCAGTCAGGGGGGAACGAAACGAGATCGTTAACGTCGCGCTGCGACCGGAGATCGTTGAGCACATTGGCCAGAGATATGGCAGGGATCTCGGGCAGCGATTCTTCTGGCATGAAGGTAGGGAGCCGGACACCTATCACCTTGCCGGCCCCAGGTTGGAACGCGCCATAAACGTGTCCAGCGAATTGCAGGCGTCGGTGAATACCCTCGCCGCGATAGAGGGCTACTTGCTGACCTTGTTCACCCGGGTTGTCGAGCTGCCGGTCAGTGTCGACGACTCCGTACCGCGATGGTTGGTCGCCGCCAGCGATGCAGCGAAGCGACCCGAAGTCTTTCGCCAGGGCGCGGCCGGGTTTGTCAAAGCTGCCGGGCGCGGCCACGAGCACGTCTGCCGCATGGCCCGGAAACACCTCGGCATGTCGCCGTCCACTTACGTCAATCGAATTCGTATGCAACACGCCGCGCTCATGCTTGCCGGGAGTGACCAGGCTATTCAGGATATTTCCGCAGACTGCGGCATCGAGAACCTGAGCCACTTCTACAGAGTCTTCCAGCGGCAGTACGGCACAACACCTCGCCAGTACCGCGTGAATCACCAGAAGAACCCTATGCGGGCAAGCTAGCGTGAGTGTCCATCTGATAAAAACGGCGTGGGGACTTGTCGGAACCGGCAACCGTTACGCGACCCTGTTCGATTTCGTCGAGTCGGCGCGCGACGAGCAATACGTCGGCGTCGAGTTCCCGGTCTTTTACATGGACCTTGAAGATGGCGGCGCCGCTGGCGTTGCTGGACCGCTCAGAGAACACATCGAGTCGTTGGGCCTCGATTACATCGCGCTGATTGCGACCCGCACGGAACATTGGGGTGACCACGATGCGCATCTCGCGAGTTTTCGAGAGCAATGCGAGCTGGCTGCGAGCATGGGCGCGCAACGAGCCGCAGTGCATGCCGGTGCCGACAGCTTCGACGAGAACCGGGCACGGCTTTTCCTTGAGGACTGCAGGCGCATAGCACTCGATCTCGGCGTTCAGCCTTGCTTCGAGACGCATCGCGGGCGCATCCTCTTCAATCCGTTCATATGCGCCAGGATGCTCGAACAGATTCCCGATCTCGAGCTGACGTCGGACCTCAGCCATTGGCTGCTGGTGGTCGATCGTATTCCGAACGACATCATGGGTCTGTTCGATCATGCCAGCGAGCGATCGCGGCATTTACATGCCAGGATCGGTCACGAGAAAAGCCCGCAGGTGACAGAGCCCGCCGACCCGTTCTGGGAACAGCACGTCTCACTGTATCGCCGGTGGTGGCAGATCAGTGTTGATGCGGCGCAGGCTGCAGGATCGGTACTGAGTATCTCACCGGAGTTCGGACCGCCACCCTATATGCACGCGGAACCTTTTACCCAGAAACCCAGCGGCGACATTGTGGCCGCCAACAACTGGATGCGAGACCAGCTGCGGGACTGGTTCAAAGAGGAAACAACAACATGAAGAAACTCACCGTCAAGGATCTGCTGGACCTGAAGGGCCAAAGGCCGATGACGCAGGTCAATGTACACACCGATAATGAGGCACGGGCCTGTGAGGAAGCGGGTGTCGACATGATCATCACCTGGGAGCGCAGCGACATACGCGCCTTCCGCGCGGCCGCACCGGAGACTTTTTTCTCGGTCGGGCTCGTCTATGGCCAGTACGTCAATGCAGACGAGGCCAAACGCGCTGCGTTTACGGCGATGGAGAAGGGCGCCGATGCGATCTACTGCCCGATGAGCCTGGACGTCGTTGAGGCCCTGGCGAAGGAAGCGATTCCCGTGCACGGGCATGTCGGTTTTGTACCGTACAAGAACACATGGACTGGTGGTTTCAAGGCAGTCGGCAAGAACGCCGAGGATGCGTACGCCGTATTCGAACGGGCAAAGGCCTATGAGAATGCGGGTGCGATGGCTATCGAGGTCGAGCTGATACCCCAGGAAGTGGCCGCCGAGATATCAAAACGCGTCAGCATCCTGACGGTCGGTATGGGTGCCGGTACCGGTTGCGATGCGCAGTACCTCTTTGCAAAGGACATCCTCGGGTACAACGACGGGCACATCCCGAGGCATGCGAAAATCTACCGCGACCATCGCTCGGAGTTCGAGCGCCTGTACAACGACAGCGTCAGCGCCTTTCGAGAATTCTCTGAGGAAGTGCAAGGCGGGCAGTTCCCCGCGCGCGAAAATTCGCTGACAATAGAAGCAGAGGAACTGAAGGCTTTCCAGGAAAAGCTGGGCGCCTGACAAACATGCCCAAGCGCAAGCCAAAGGACGAAGATCGTAGCCCGGACCTGCCCAAGGACTGGGTTCAGCGACACATCGATAGACTGTTTGAGCAGAGTTGGTATAACCCTGTCGAACTCGGTGATTGGCAGTACCAGCGCTCACACCTGACGGGTCGGGGCACCTACAAGCCGATCGACTCGGATTGGCGGTCGATAAAGGTCGGGGAAACCTGGGGCGGGCCCGATACGACGGTGTTCCTTCGCCATGCGCTGACTATCCCGGCCAGCCACGCCGGACCCGATACCTACCTCGACATCGACATGGATGGAGGCGAGACCCAGCTCCGTATCAACGGCAGGCCCTGGCAGGGGTTGGACCATTTTCGCAGTCTCGTACCGCTCGGCGAGTTCGCCGTTGAGGGTGAGCGGCTCGAGCTCGAGCTGGAAGCCTTTACGATCAACTATCCCTACGACGAGCGTCGCAACGACAAACGCGATTACCACTGCTTCGAGCGCGCCAACCTGGTGCTTCGCGATCCAGCAATCGAGAGTTGTGCCTACGACCTTGCGTTCGCGCTGGACGCCTACCTGTTCTACTGGCAGCAGGAAGATGCCGCCGAAGTGGAAGGCTTCATCCTGTCGCACCTAGAAGCAGCCTGCCGACTCATTGGGACAACCACTGAAGACCGGGAGGCGCTGCGCGAGGCGGCGACAGCAGCCAGCCAGCATCTGCACAAGCATGTTTTCGGGTCGCCGTATTATCGGCACGCCGGGACTATCAGCACGATTGCGCACTCGCATCTGGATGTCGTCTATCTCTGGCCGATCAAAGAGACGCTTCGCAAGAACGGCAGGACCACGAGCAACGCGCTCAGCCTGCTAAGGGAGTATCCGGAGTACGTGTTCAGTCAGAGCCAACCGTATCTGTACGACAGGCTCAATGAGCACTATCCGGAATTGATGGCGGACGTTCGATCGATGGTCGCCGAGGGTCGCTGGGAGGCAGTTGGCGCGATGTACATCGAGCCGGATGCCAACCTGCCAGGCGCCGAAAGCTGGGTTCGCCACATCCTGTTCGGCAAGCGCATCCTCCGCGATCTGTTAGGCACGGACTCGAGGGTGTGCTGGTTGCCGGATGTGTTCGGTGCCATGTACACGCTTCCCCAGATACTGAAGAAGGCCGGCATCGACTATTTCCTCACGGCGAAACTGAATATCTGGAACGACACGAACAATTTCCCGTACGACTCGTTTCGCTGGCGGGGTCCAGACGGTAGTGAGGTAGTTGCCCATTTTCCACCAACGCACTTCGCGCAGGACTACACCTACGCCAATCTGAAGCGTCACTGGGGCGACTATGCCGAGAAATTCACGGCCGGCGAGAACCTTTTCATATACGGCTGGGGCGATGGCGGCGGAGGGCCGACTCGGCAGATGCTGGAGTACAGTCGTCGCGCGCAACAGATGCCGGGCCTGCCCCGCGTGCAGTCATCGCGGGCCGACGCATTCTTCGATCGCCTCGCCAGCCGGGCCGAGTCGTTGCCGGTATGGGACGACGAGCTGTATATGGAGGGGCACCGCGGGACCTATACCTCGCGCGGCGAACTGAAGCGCAAGAATCGCCGGGCCGAGCTGTTGTACCGCGACATCGAGATCCTGAGCAGCCTCGCGCAGCCCTTCGGCGGTCCGCGCATCCAGGAGCGGCTGAACGAGGGCTGGAAGCGCCTGCTGCTGAACCAGTTCCACGATACGCTGCCGGGTACTCATGTTGCCGAGGCCGACCCCGATATCCAGCGCGACTACGACGAAGTGTTTGCCGTCGGCGAGTCCATTCGCGACGAACTGACAGCATTTTTCGCTGACCGCGTTGCCGGCACGTCCGATTTCCTGTTGTTCAACACGCTGGGTAATCGCGAGTCTCTGGTACGCGTTGAGTTGGGCGATTCCAGCGCGTCGGCGGTGTCACTGTCCGGCGGGGAGGTCGTTCCGCTACAACGCGATGGGGAGCACGGCTACTTCGAGGCGCGACTGCCGTCTGTCGGCTGGACGAGCGCAAAGTTGTCTTCGGAGGATGCGGGTGCGGCACAGGACACGGCCGAGTTCAGCGACAACCAGATAGAGACGCGGCACTACCGGATCCGGATCGATGATGAGCATGGCAGCCTGGCCGAAATCTACGACAAGCAACACGACCGGCAGGTCCTGGATGCAGCCGGCAACGCTTTCCAGGTATTCGAAGACGATCCCGGAAAAAAGTTTGGCGGCTGGGACGTTGCCTACCACCTCGAGGAATACGCTTACCCGGTTAGTCAGGTCACGCCGTGGACGCTGATCTGCAACGGTCCGGTCTTCGCCAGGTTCCGCAGCGAGTGGCGTGTCCTGAACAGCACGATTCGCCAGGATCTCGTGGTTTACGCGAAGAGCAGGCGCATCGATTTCGAGACACAAGTCGATTGGCAGGATTCGAAGAAGCTACTCAAGGTCGGATTTCCGCTGGCTGTTCGGTCGCGCAGCGCCACCTACGATCTTCCGTTCGGGCATATTGAACGAGCCACGCACCGAAACACCGGCTGGGAGCAGGCGAAGTTCGAAGTGTCGGGGCACAAGTGGGCGGACATGTCGGAAGGTGACTATGGCGTCGCGCTGCTCAGCGATTGCAAGTATGGCTATGACGCACACGAGAATCGTCTGCGACTGACGCTTGTGCGTAGTCCGGTGCATCCTTATCGCGACAGCGACATTGGTCGCCACGACTTCAACTACAGCCTACTTCCGCACAGTGGCGGTTGGCGGGATGCGTGTGTCGACGCGCAGGCCTATGATTTCAACTGCCCGGTGTTATCGGTAGCTCTTAAGTCTGCGACGGAACGGGCCGAAAAACTGCCCGAGCACTATTCATTGCTGTCGCTGGACGCTGACAGTGCGATTATCGAGGTGATCAAACAGGCCGAGGACGGTGATGGACTGATCCTGCGGATCTTCGACAGCCATGGAACCCATCGACGCGTTCGTGCAAGCGTAAGCCCGGCGCTCGCGTCGGCTGCAATGACCGACCTGTTGGAGGAGGAACTTGACGTTGTTCCCGTCGACAGCGACATCGAGCTTCGGTTCGCGCCCTACGAGATCAAGACCCTTCGACTGGTGCTGAAGAAGTCGGCGTAAGACTAGGCAGTGCGCCCGTAACGGTCGTCGTAGCGCTGGATATCGTCTTCAACGAGAATCGAACCCGTCTGAACCTCGATGAAGCGCATCGGTTCTTCGCCGACATTGGCAATGCGGTGTTTCGCCTTGAGCGGGATAAACACGCTCTCGTTGACGCCGCGGTGCGAGACAGTATCGCCAACGGTAACTTCGGCGACACCCTGAACGACGATCCAGTGTTCGGCGCGATGCTCATGTGACTGCAACGAAAGGACTTCGCCCGGATTGACGATGATTTCCTTAATGGCATAGCCGTCGCCGGTGCCCAGCACCGTCCATTTGCCCCACGGCCGGTCGTCTGACTCTCCGGGCTTATACGTGTTCGTTGCTTTCGTCGACACTCATCGACTCCTTCGTCTTGCTTGGCATGGGTCCATTCTCGTAAAGGAAACAGGCAGCCTGGTGGCCGTCCGGCCCAACGTCGTAGCGCTCCGGTGACTCGGTCTCGCAGCGTGGCATTCTCTGTGGACAGCGCGGACAGAATCGGCAGCCCTTCGCCGATGGCGTACGTAAGGCTTCCTCGGCTGGCAGCTCGATCTCACCGGGCCAGGGGTTGTCCGGATCCGGCTTGGGTACCGAGTCGATCAGGAGTTGAACATAGGGATGCTTCGGCTGTGTGATGACGTCGACGGCGTTGCCGTGTTCGGCAACGGTACCTTGGTAGAGCAGCAGGATCTGGTCGCCGATCTGGTAAGCCGTTGACAGGTCGTGCGTGACGTAGAGGAAGCTGATGCCAAAGTCATCG
The DNA here is from genome assembly GCA_030066655.1 of Woeseiaceae bacterium. Taxonomy (GTDB): domain Bacteria; phylum Pseudomonadota; class Gammaproteobacteria; order Steroidobacterales; family Woeseiaceae; genus UBA1847. The sequence goes on from JASJBE010000018.1 coordinate 41,629, forward strand.
CGCAGCTTCATCATCACGTCGAGAATCGAAGCGCGCAGCGACGCGTCAACCATCGAAACAGGCTCGTCGGCAACGATGAACTTTGGCTTCAGCATCGTTGCGCGGGCAATCATGATGCGTTGACGCTGGCCTCCCGACAGCTGGTGCGGGTACTTTTCGAGCACATCGTCTCCGCGCAGACCGACCGCGTTGAGCGCCTCTTCGGTCAGCTCCCGGCCTTGCGTCGCATTCGACGCGAGACGGTAGTTCTTGAGCACCATGTCGAATACGTGACGAATTCGATAGAACGGGTTGTAGACGCCGAATGGATCCTGGAAGACCGCCTGCACATGTCGGTGGTAGTCGCGCTTCTGCTGGTCGTTAAACTTCCAGATGTCGACGCCTTCGAAGAGGATCTCGCCGCGTGTTGGCGGGCTCGAGCGCAACAGTAGTTCGCCCAGCGTCGATTTACCCGACCCTGACTCACCGGCGATCGTAATGATTTTTGCGGGCTCTTTCGGTATTGAGAAACTATACTCGCTCAACGCGACGAGCCCCGTGTCTTCGGGTCCGTAGATCTTCGAAACGTTTCGAATCTCAAACAGATTGTCGGACATAGCTGCCGTTCTCGTCTTTTTTCCAAAGGTGACATGCGACCAGTTGTTCGGGATGCACTTCGACCATGTCTGGCCGGGATTCGGAACATACCGGCATCGCGTGCGGGCACCGGAGCCGGAAGATACAACCGGACGGCGGATTTCTCGGATCGTGCGTGATGCCCTCGTTGATCTTCATCGGTTTGCGTTCCGTCAGGGTCGGCACGGATTCGATGAGTATTTCGCTGTAGGGATGTGCGGGGCGCGCGAACATGTCGCGAACAGCGGCAATCTCGAGGAGCTGCCCGCTGTACATGACGGCGAGGCGATCGACGACCTGTGCCATCAAGCCCATGTCGTGACCAATCATGATGAACGACACGTTCAACTCGCGCTTGATCTTCAGCATGGTCTGGGCGACAACGCGTTGCACGACGACATCGAGCGCACTCGTTGCCTCGTCAGCAACGATCACGAGCGGATCGAGCGCGATACTCATCGCAATACAGGCGCGCTGTTTCATACCACCAGACAGCTCATGCGGGTACATTGAATAGATTCGCTCGGGCAGACCAACCCGTCGGAACAGCGTCATGATGCGCTCGCGCAAGGCATCAGCTGGCTGCCGGCCTTCATGGGTTTCAATGACGTCTGCAATCTGGTCGCTGATTGTCATCGTTGGATTCAGCGAGTTCATCGCGCCCTGCGGAATCAGAGACAGCTTCTGCCAGCGCGTTTGACGCATTTTCTCGTCGTCGTACTTGAGGATGTCCTCGCCATCCAGCGTCACCGTGCCGGACACGATTCGCCCCGGAGAACCGATCGTCCGCAACACGCCACCGGTAGCCGTTGACTTGCCCGAACCCGACTCGCCAACCAACCCAAGGATCTCGCCGGAGCGAAGATCAAAGCTCACGCCATCGCAAGCCTTCACGTCACCCTGCGGCGTCGCGTAGTAGACGCGCAGGTCATCAACCTCGAGGATGGTTTCCGGATTTCGCATGCTCGTCTATACCTTGCGCAGCTTCGGATTCGCGACCTCATCGAGGCCGAGGTTCACGAGCAGCAGGCCAATAAACATCGTCGCCAGCAGCGCTGTGGGGATTCCCCACCACCACCACATGTTGCGCAGCAAGGCGGCCGAGTCGATGGCTTCGTAGATCACCCTGCCGAGTGTCGGCACTCTCTGAGGTCCGAGACCCAGCGTCTCGAGGCCGACAGCCGTCACGATCGCCGTCGTTGCAATCGCGATGAAGCTGCCGAACAGGTAGGGCACGAGGTTTGGCAGCATTTCCTTGAACATGATGTCGAAGGTAGACGCGCCGGACAGCCTTGCCATGCGAACGTAGCCTGATTCACGCATCGACAGCACCTGGGCCCGTATCAGTCGCGTTGGCGACTGCCACATGAAGCCGGACAGCAGCACACCCATCATGACAATGCCGATCTCGCCGATGGAGGTCTGGAAGACGATGAGCACCATCAACGGCGGGATCGTGATCATTACGTCGGCGATAACGCGGATGACATCGTCAGTCCTTCCACCGATAAAGCCCGCTGAAAAGCCAAGCACGATACCTATCGCCATTCCGATCAACGAGGCGATCACGCCGATGAACAAGGTATTGGGTGCGCCGACGATGAGCAGGGCAAGGATGTCCCGTCCACTACTCTGCGTTCCCAGCGGATGTGCCGTGCTGCCCCCGTCTCCGCGCAGGTTCTCGAAGCCCAGCGGCGGGAGGTTCAACGGAGCCGATCCGATGAAGACAAGCTCGGGATCCCACAGCAGTCGGCCGAAAAAACCGAACAGAAGAATGCCGATGAGGATGCCGGCGCCCCAGAGAAGTTTGGGGTTCATCCACGGCGAGTCAAAGCGCTTAAGCCGCTTCGCTCGCCTTCGTGCCTCGCGTTCTTCGGCTTTTGACATAGCTGTGTTTGCCGTTGCCGTCATTAGCGGCCACCCCCGTGTCGTATCCGTGGGTCAATGAACGGATACAGCAGGTCGACCAGCAGTACCGACGCGGCCGTCATCAGGATCACGACGTAGCTGGCGCCCTGAATGACAGCGAAGTCCTGGTTCAGGATGGCGTCGTAGATCAACTTGCCCATGCCGTTGTAGGAGAAGATGCGCTCAACCAGGATCTGGCCGGTTACCAGTAGCCCGATCTTGAGCGCGAACGCGGTGACTTGCGGCAGAATCGCATTGCGAATCATGTAGCGGTACAGGATATAGCGGGGGCGCAGGCCCTTGGCCTTGGCGAGCTGCACATAGTCTTCGCTCTGCACCGTCGTCATCAGGCCGCGCATGCCGAGCGCCCAGAAGCCAAACGTAACGACGACAATGGACAGCGCCGGCAATGCACCGTGTTCGATGACGCTATAGATGAACTCCCAGTTCCATCCGGGTGTAACGAAAAGGCCATAGGAGCCGGTTAACGGAAACCAGCCGAGCTGCGCCGAGAACAGCCACATCAACAGCAGTCCGGACAAGATCGGCGGGATCGATGTGAAAATCATGGCGGCAGGAATGACGACCTTCCAGGTCTTCGGTGTTTCCTGCCAGGCCATGAATGCGCCGGCGGCGTTGCCGATGATAAACGCGATGACCACCGATACGATCATCAGCCCAATCGTCCACGGTAGCGCCGCTGCCAACATCTGGGCAACCGGCGTCGGAAAGTTTGCCACCGAGACGCCGAAGTCAAAAACGGCAAGGCTCTTCAGGTAGGCCAAGTACTGCTTCCACAATGGTTCATCGAGCCCGAACTGCGTTCTCAGGTCGGCGAGAATCTGGTCGGCGTTCTCCACGAAGCCAGCGCCGGCCGCCATCCGGCCGAGCATCGCTTCGGCGGGATCGATCGGGGACAGACGCGGTATCAGCCAGATGATGGACGCCGCGATAAAGACTGTCAGGAAGAAGGTCAGCAGTCGATTAAACAGGTACTCGACAGGAATCGCTTTTGTGGTTCCGCCAGACATCGTAGTCAGGGTCCCCCGTCGGCTTTCTCAAGTTGGTGAATGATCAGGTGTGTACTGTTCCACCAGTGCATCGGATGGACGTAGAAATCATTGGCGCGAGGCCATCCGGTCCAGTGCGTCTCATTAAAAGACAGCACCTTCGCGGCCTGCACCAACGGGATGAATGGCGTCTCGGCGTCCAGTTCACGATAGGCCTCGGCGACAAGCCCGGGGATCTGTGGGTCGCCCAGGGACAGCTGCCCGATGCGATTTACGACGGCCGTGTATCGATCGGTCGCGTCGGTATCCCATCGCCCGGTGTTGTTGTAGCCGGGCGCGCGCTCACCAATTGGAGCCATGCTGTTGTTCGTGTAACGGACCATGGAAGCCCAGGGTTCGTTGACCGAGCCGCAGGATAACCAGCTGTAACTCATCTCGTAGTCACCGAGAGGAATTACCTCGCCCCAGAACACGCCGTCTTCGACCGGAACCGACCGGGCGTCGATACCGGCGCGCTGCAGCTGTTCGACGAGCAGGTCGACCGTGCCGGTCGTTTCTGCCGACGCCGTGTTTGCCAGTATGCGTGTGGTTAAAGGTACACCATCCTTCACGTAGGTCCCGTCGTCGCCCATCGAGTATCCGTTGTCTTCAATGATCGCGTGTGCTGCCTCCAGATTCGCCCGGGTCGGCAGCTCATAGCCTGCGTCCACCACCGCGTCTATAAATGGTTGCATGGCACCGTACTGCACGAACATGGTCTTCGACGGCACCGTCGAGCCCTCGTAGACGATATCGATGATCTGTTGCCTGTCGACGATATGGGCAATCGCCTTGCGCATCGCCGGATTGTCCCAGGGCTCGACCGTCGCGTTGATTTCGAGCTGGCGAGGGCAGGGGTCGGTCCAGCTGTACGGGAAGCCGTCATGCCAGGAGACAACGTTGGGATTCCTTGCCTGAATGGCTTCAAAGATTCCAAGTGCGAGATGCTGGCCGGCATCGAGTTGATTGCTTCGAAGCAGCTGAGCCCGGTTCTCCTGGCCGCCTGTCTCGATCCACACCAGGCGTTTCGGCGCCGGTAGCTCAAGAAAGCCGGCCCTCGCACCCCACCAGTTGTCGTCGCGGTCCCAGATGGCGCGCTGCGACGTCGCCGAGCTGAATGTGTAAGGCCCCGTGCCGATTGGCGGAAAGAAGTCGAAACTTCCGACGGTCTGGCCGCGCCAGATGTGCTCGGGCATGACGAGGAATGAACTGAAGTTCAGGACGCCGAAGTTCTCAATATGAAAGCCGGGGTTCGGCTGCTTAAGCCGGAATTGAATGGTATGGCTGTCGATCTTCTCAACGTCGTCGACCTGCGCCTTGAAGCGGATGGCCTCCCGGGCGCTGATCGCGTCAGAGTCCATCAGCATGCGGGCCGTGAACTCGACATCGTCGGCATCGAAGGCTTCACCATCCGACCATTCGACGCCCTGTCGCAGTACGAGGGTCCATACGTCATGCGACGCGTTACTCTCGATGCTGAGGCCCAGCCAGGGCTCAAGCTCGCCGTTGGCATAGTTCAGGACGAACAGGGGTTCCCACATGGCCTGGTGAGCACCATGCAGTCGTTTCACTCCTGGCGTCAGCCAGTTGAAGTTGCGTGGGTTCTTGATGCTGCGATCAAGGTCGAAGATGACCGTATCTTCGCGAGCGATGGGCGCGTCGCCGGACATAGGGTCACGGTAAGGAATGGCGATCAGCGCCAGCAGGACTGCGACGCCCAGGGCGCCGAGTACCAGCTGTTTGCCCCGCCGTCCCATTCAGACCCTTCCTGGGGTGTCGTTTCGGTCGTCGGCCGTCATGAATACCGCTCGACACGAAGATCGGCCTGCGCCTTGTGACCTGCAAACCCTTCGATCGCACACAGGCGGGAACAGTATTCGCCGATGCCCCGTGTCGCCGACGGGTCGACACGCTGATATGTGCAAGTCTTGATGAACTTGCCGACCCAAAGGCCACCCGTGTACCGCGCAGCGCGACCGGTTGGGAGTGTGTGATTAGTGCCGATGACCTTGTCGCCGTAAGCCACGTTGGTTTCCGGACCAAGGAACAGAGCGCCGAAGTTCCGCAGCCTGCTAAGGAAGAAGTCGGGGTCTTTCGTGATGATCTCGACGTGTTCAAACGCAAGGTCGTCTGTTACACGAAGCATCTCTTCGTCATCTTCGCACAGAATAATCTGCCCATAGTCTTCCCAGGCTCTACCCGCGATGTCGGCGGTCTCCAGTGTCTCGAGCTGCCGCTCTATTTCGTCGGGCAGCGCGTCGGCAAGCGCCCTGGACGTTGTAACGAGCACCGACGGCGAGTTGAATCCGTGTTCGGCCTGGCCGAGCAGGTCGGTCGCAGCCATCTCAACATCGCAGCTTTCGTCTGCGACGACCACGGTCTCGGTCGGCCCGGCCAGCAGATCGATACCCACCCGGCCGAAGACTTGTCGCTTCGCTTCAGCGACATACTCGTTGCCGGGACCGACAATCATGTCGACCGGCGCAATCGTCTCCGTGCCGATCGCCATGGCAGCAATGGCCTGAACGCCGCCGAGACAATAGATTTCGTCGGCCCCACCCAGGTGCATGGCGGCCACGACCGCGGCGTTCGGTTTGCCTTCGAACGGTGGCGAACAGGCAATGACGCGAGAGACGCCGGCGACCTTTGCGGTAACGACCCCCATGTGTGCTGACGCGACCAAGGGATACTTGCCGCCCGGCACGTAGCAACCCACGGAGCTGACCGGAATGTTCTTATGCCCGAGAAAGACGCCGGGCAAAGTCTCGACCTCGATGTCTGCAAGCGCGTCTTTTTGTGCTTGCGCGAAGTTTCGAACCTGTTCCTGCGCGAATTTGATGTCTTCGATGACGGAATCGTCCAGCGACTTTACACAGGCCTCGATTTGGGCTTCCGTCAGCCGAAACGCGTCCGGCGCCCAACGGTCGAATTTCTCTGAGTACTCGAGCACTGCGCTGTCGCCTCGGGTCTCAACGGAATGCAGGATATCTTCTACAGCTCTGCGAACTCGTTGGCTGTCGTCGGACTTTTGCTGTCGGGATACACCCGACTTGAGCGTAATGGCCATGCGGTTGGATTCCCCCACCATGTCAGTGTCACTAAGGATCTGCGACGGTCGGCTGTGCGCCTGTTGTTCCCCGGATATTCACGAGTCGGGGCCGGTTGTGTTCCCGCCGCCGCAATTTGCCTCAGTATAGCCGTCGATGCGACGGAATGTACACTGGAAACATCACTTTTCTGAGGTAATTACCTCAAAAATTGTAATTGCTTATCGATTTTTTCCCTATGGTCTTCCTCTGAAGAAGGTATATAACTAACTGAAAATAAGTCTTTTATTCGATTTGTCTATGTCAATTGATTTAATAACATCAGGAACTATGATCAAATTGACTCAATAAGTTGACGGCTGAGATCATCAGAGTGTATTGTCTGTCGAACAACGCCAAAAGGGATAAAGGGGGCGCTGGCGCGTTAACAATGATCAGCGGTTTGGATCACGTGAACATCGAGACGCTCGATCTCGAATCCAGTGTGCAGTTCTACACGCGGGTTCTGGGGCTTGAAGATGGGTGGCGTCCGTCATTCGATGTGCCCGGCGCATGGCTGTACGTCGGTGATCAACCCATCGTTCATCTTGTGGTCAGGGATTCCATCAACGACGGTCCGACAGGCGCGATTCACCACGTCGCGCTCAAGGCGTCAGATCTCGAGGCAACACTACAGCGCCTCGCGGACGCCGGCGTTGACTACAAGAAGACCGTCGTACCCGACCTCTCGGTGACGCAACTCTTCGTCACAGACCCGAATGGCGTGATGCTGGAACTGAATTTCTACGCTGACACCGTGGAGTAACGACAAACACAACATTTCGAACATTGTCATCTGAATACCCGAAATGGGGGGGTTAAAAGCAATGAAGTACAAACAGAAACTCGCTGCAGTACTGGCAGGCCTGGTGCCTGCGATGGCGCTGCTGCTAAGTGGTCCTGCAGGCGCTCAAGGTGCCGACGATGAGGAAGAACCACGTAACGTGCTCGAGGAAGTCATCGTTACCGGTACGACGCGGCAGGGTGTGAGGGTTCTCGAGTCATCTGTCGCCATTACGGCAATCAACGAAGAAGCCCTGGACCGTGACGTACCGTTCGGCCTCGTCGATACGCTGAAGGCGGTGCCGGGGCTGTTCGTGCAAGAATCTGGTGGACAAACCTCCAACAGCATCGGTGTTCGTGGCCTGCCGTCAACGGCTCAGCTCGCGTTCATCAGCGTTCAGGAGGACGGTCTGCCTGTCAACTATGAGCGCTACACGGTCGACGCCGTACAGCGTTACAGCATCGGTATAGAACGTGTCGAGGCAACCCGCGGCGGTACGTCCGGCGTACTGGCGCCCAACGGCGCTGGCGCCATCGTCAATTACATCTACAAGAAGGGTGGTGACGACCACGAGGGAACCCTGAAGCTGTCGTTGTCAGATTTCGGTAACACGCGCACTGACTTCTTCTACGGCGGTCCGCTGTCGGACGAATGGAAAGTCGCTCTCAGTGGTTACTACATGTACGGTGATACGCCGCGCGAGAATGACTTCAACGGTGAGCGCGGTGGCGAGTTTCGCATCAACCTGACCCGTGAACTGTCGAACGGTGAACTGAACATCACCTACAAGAAGGTCGACGAGAGCAACTCATTCATCCTCCCGCTTCCGGTAGCCAGGGACCCCGACTCGGGGACGCTGTCCGAGATTCCCGGCTTCGACCTCAATCACGGCAACGTAACGGGCTTTGACAACTCCCGGACTCGCATCCTGTTTGCGAGTGGCGAGGTGTTGGAGCAGAACACGGTCGATGGCGCGGATGCCGAGGCTGACGTAGTAACCATCGGACTCGAGTGGGATTTCGAGAACGACTGGTTCCTGCGCCACCAGAGCCGCGTCAGCGATCTCGATCGTCTGTTCAACGCGCACTTCACTGGTTCTGCGGGTGGCATCAGTATTCTCCCCGCAGAGTTATACCTGACTGATGATTCGATCAATTTTGTCGGCGCGGGCTACGGCACCGTCGGCGACTTCTACGCGGCGAATCCGGGTACGGACCGGTGCTTCCAGTACGTTACGTCGAAAGAACTGCTGTGCGCCGGCGACCCTGCACTCGATAGCCTGAACGGCAACGGTCTTGCCCAGATCCTGAACTCGTTGCGTGAGCCCATTTCGCGACGCCAGTTCATCAGCGATACGCGCCTGACCTGGGAAACGGACAATAACAGCCTGTCATTCGGCGCCATGCTGATCGATCTCGATCACAACCGCGCCCTGGCCTCCAGCCTGTTCATGAGCGAAGTGACCTCGGATAATCCGCAGGTGCTGGACATCGTCGCCTACGACCCGGTGAGCGATAGTGTCCAGGCATTCTTGAGCGACGGCGGTGTTGTGAAGCACGGTCAGTGGCGTGGCGATGATGATGTTCAGGTCAAGTCGCTGTCCCTGTATGTCAACGACGAATACCAGGTCAACGACGATCTGCGTCTCGATTTCGGCCTGCGTTGGGAGGATATCGAGTACCAGGCTGTTTCTCTGAATGGTCTCGGCGACCGGGTAATCGTGGCCGGCGCCTTCGATTCTGATGGCAACGATGTCGACAACATCACGGCAAACAACTACGCCAATCGACTGAAGGGCAATGGCGGCACGTCACGTCGCACGGTCGAGTACGATGAAATCTCATGGACGATCGGTTTTAACTACCTGCTGACGGATACCCTGGCACTGTACGGTCGCTACGCTGAGGGCTACCAGACGCCCAGGGCGGACCGACTCGGCGACATCGTTCTGAACACGCCGCCGCCGCAGGGCCAGGTCGATGCACCGCTGCAGGAAGTGGAGTTGGCTGAGCTGGGTATTCGTTACTCCGGCGATACGATCGCTGCGTCTGTAACGCTGTACAACACGCAATTCCCGAGCCTCCTGACCGGCGGCTTCGGGTTTGACTCTGGCGGAACGCAGGTGCTGAACCAGGCAGAGCTTGATGTCACCGGCGCTGAGTTCGACCTGACCTGGACGCCGACTGACTGGGCAACGCTGCAACTGGCGGGTGTTATCCAGAGCGGTGAGCTCGATAGCTTCAACACGCCGGCCGGTGCTGCCTTCAACGGCAACCAGGTGGCGAGGACGCCTGACGAGCAATTCCGTCTGAACGCGAGCTTCTTCCCGACTGACCAGATTACGGTTTTCGCCGATTATCACTGGTTGGGCGATCGCTTCGGCGCAAACGACAATGTCGTGAAGTTCGATTCCTGCGGCAATCTGGGTCTCGGAGCATCGTACGCGGCCACGGATAACCTGACGTTCCAGATCAAGGGAAAGAACATCACCAACGAGATCTGCTATACGGAAGGCAATCCACGCGCAACGGTAGCGCAAAACCTGTTGCAGCTCGGTTACGCGCGACCGATCGTAGGTGCGACCTACATCGTCTCTGCGCAGTTCGACTTCTTCTGATTGTCCCCCTGACGTAAGCGGAAGCGACGTCACTTTGCTGTCCCGACCGACCAGGTCGGTCGGGACAGCGTTTTCAGACGCACGCTCCCGCAGCGACAGTTCACAGTGCAGAGAGAAACACGGCACTACGGCCGCAAAACAGAATAAGAACGGGATCCGAAGATCAACGCGACAAAGCAAAAGCTGATGAGCGGCGAAGCAACCTGTGGCGCTTTCCTGCAGATCAACAGTCACATCTCGGCAGAGATCCTATCTCAGGCTGGTTTCGACTGGTTGATTGTCGACATGGAGCACGCGCCTGTCGATCTGGATTCGCTGTTGCATCAACTTCAGGCGATGGGTAATTCGGGGAACTGTGTGCCATTTGTCCGCTCGCCCTGGAACGATGCTGTTGCCATCAAACGCATCCTTGATGCGGGGGCGCTTGGCATCGTTATCCCTTACGTCAATACCAAAGCTCAGGCCGAAGCGGCTGTCTCGGCGTGCAAGTTTCCCCCGGATGGTACGCGCGGCGCCGCGATGAGTCCGCGCGCCGCTCGCTATGGTTCAATGAGCTCCGAGTATTTCGCGAAAGCCAATGAGGAGACCGTCGTCATCGTGAGCGTCGAGACCAAGGACGCGATCCAAAACCTCGATGAGATACTCTCTGTTCCTGGGATTGACGGGATTTTTATCGGTCCAATGGACCTTGCGGTCAGCCTCGGGCACAACGACGTTCAGTGCGAACCGGTCCGTGCGGCAATCGCAGAAATCGAAAACAAAGTGCTTAAGTCGGACAAGTTCCTGGGGACAATCGCTACCGACTGGAACAAGGCGAAAGCCTGCTACGAGCGCGGATACCAGTGGTTAATTCTGATGCAGGACGGGCTGGCGCTCGCATCGATGGCGGATACGGTTGTGCGGCGCTTTCGCGGCGAGGTCCCGGGCAACTAGCCTGACGTCCACCGACCGTCAGTAAACATTCTCCGACAGGTAAATCTCGACCCGAGGTTGTCGAACGCTCAATTCGACGCTCTCCCGCTTCTTGTGCCTGACCAACAGCTCGATCGCACTGAAGACTTCGTGTCGTATGTCCTGGTTGATGATGACATCTATTGTGTTGTTAATGAGGTAGCGGCGCGTCAGCTCGCTAAGCTCATGCGCGATGAACACAACGTCACCATCCTTGCCTCTCTCGATTAACGCTTTCGCAATACCGTCTGTTGCGCCAGCCGTGTTGTAGATGCTGACCAGATCGGTCTTTGTATCGAGCATTCGGCACGCTTCCTCGAATGAGACGTCGTTATCGAAATGCGGACTCAGCGCATCGATGACTTTAAAGCGAGGAAATCGCTCCCGAATCATGCTCTTGAAACCTGCTTCCCGCTCCTCGTGACCGCGATAGCTGGGCCTGCCGGGAAACAACGCAATGGAACCGGCTTCCTTATCGCTCAGAAACCGGCCCATCAGAAGCGCAGCCGTCCTGCCGGCAGCCCGGTTGTCGAGGCCGACATACGCGAGTCGACTGGAACGAGAAAGATCCGACACCAGGCTGACTAAACCGACACCTTCTTTCGATAGCGTGTCTACGGCTTCACGGACAATTGGATGGTCCAGCGCTACGAAGGCAATTCCATCCGTGTCGGTGCCAACTTCGATGAGTTTCTCCGCGAGAATTTCAGGCTCGAGTCCATCAACCATGTGCGACTGAACGCGGGAGTTGAGTCGTGAAAATGCCAGTTGAGACTTCTCAATTTCTTTCGTGAAGCTGTCGAAATAGCCGGTCTTTAGAATCGGAAAGACAAAATCAAACTTGTAGATGATGTTGCCGTCACGCTCGGCGAGGGGGCCAATGAAATAGTTGGTGTTGAACACCGCGCGGTAGACGCGCTCGGCGGTGCTTTGCTTGACGTTGCCGCGTTCATTGAGAACGCGGTCAACCGTCGCTCGGCTGACCCCCGCTTTCTGCGCTACATCATCAAGGGTGACTTTCATCTTGTTCGTTTATGTAACCGTATGATAAACCGCGATTTTATCACAATAGAGCGCTCATTGAGTGCTGCAGAAGTACCGCATATTCCCACTCCGACAGTATGGTATCTGCCTGTTCCAACTGACGCAGATATGGAGGCTCGCGACTGCACAAGCGGCGCAGGGTCCCTGAGAGCCTGCACTCAATGCGCACGGATAACCCGATATTACGGATTCGTGCAAAAGACGATCGTGATCGGTCAGTTGGTGTACAGAGTAAGGAACTGCTGAACGGCTTTTCCGACCTGTGATTTGCGCTCGGATGGTGTTACCCCTTCCGCCAGTCCAAGCATGATTTTCATCTGATGCTGACTCATAACGAGCGCGATAAAGGTATTGGCCGCTGCGTCGTAGTCGTCGGTTGAGATCTTATCGGCGTTCACGCGCAGAAATCGGGCGAGCGATGCCCTTGTTGCACCGGGTCCCGTTTCGTAGAACGCATTGGCCATGTACCGGTGAGTCATTGCACCGCCGATCAGCAAGCGCCACATGCAAATCGCGCGCTCATCGCTGATCAACTCCAGGTAGCCGTTCCCCAGCCGCGCCAGTCCTTCCTCAAAGCCGAGCGACTCGGCGTTGTCGAGCAACAGCTGGTACTCCTCAACCTTCCCGAAAATTACGTATCGAAACAGCTCGTCCTTATTGGAAAAGTGGGAGTAAACGGTTTGCTTGGAGACGCCTGCGTGCGCCGCGATGGCGTCCATCGACGTTCGTTCGAATCCCTCTGTCATGAACAGATGCGCGGCAGCCATTTTGATCTGCTGTCGCTTTTCCTCGCTTTTCGGCCGGCCACGGCGCGTTGTTACATCTTGATCTAAATTCATACTGGACAGTCTAGTTTAAGTGTGGTGATATATCAAACTGTACGGTCCAGTTTAACCCCTTTATCTGAAAAAACAAATGTTTTTCAATGAGATATAGCCATGCCTAACAATTTTCTCGCGATTTCGGTGCTCATTCTGGCCAGTGCGCTCAGTGCCTGTGGCCAGGCCGAACCCGCCGCTGACGCCGATTCACCGCCGACCTACGTTGACGCGTTTGCCGTGTCGCCTTCGGACGGCTACGAGTCCATCAGCAGTTACTCAGGACGGGTCGAAGCATCGCTGAACAGCTCGCTGGCCTTTGAAATTGGCGGAACGATCGCCGATGTACTCGCCGATGAAGGCGACAGGGTCAGCAAGGGACAGGTCCTCGCGCGCCTGGACACGGCTCGACTGGAAGCCAGTCGCGCTGAGGCCCGCGCCGGACTGGACCGTGTCGACGCCGAGCTGGCCCTGGCCAGTTCAACGCTTGCGCGCGTTGCCGACGCCTACAGTTACCAGGGCGTCTCAAAGCAGGAACTCGATGAGGCCGAGCAACGGGTACTCGCGTTGCGCGCCAGTCGGTCTGTCGCACAGGCCAATCTGGATCGCATTGAAGTCGATATCGATAAGGCGACTCTGAGGTCCGCTTTCGACGGAACGATCACTCAACGATTCATCGATCCGGGTGCGGTGGTGGCTTCGGGCACACCCATGCTGCAGCTGCAGAGCAGCGATAGTCTCGAGGTGCGGATTGGTGTATCACCTGCCGCGGCCAATTCACTCGTCATTGGTAACGAGCACGAACTGTCGATCAACGGAGAGACTGTCATCGCCACCCTCCGCGCGGTCATCGACCAGCGCGATGACAGCACGCGCACGGTCGACACGCTGTTCAGGATCGCGGATGCCGACAGCACCGTCCGACCCGGCGATACCGCCAACCTGGAAACCACGACCTGGATCGAAGCACCGGGCTTCTGGTTGCCCCTGACGTCGCTGGTCGAGGGGTCCCGTGGCCTCTGGCAGGCGTTGGTTGCCGACAGTGACGGCGATCAGGGCTATGTATTGGAAGGCCATGTCCTCGAGGTCCTGTATGCAGACTCTGACAGGGCGTACGTCCGAGGCACACTTCAGGCGGGCGACCTGATTGTTAGATCAGGCACGCAGCGTGTCGTTGCGGGTCAGGCCGTTCGTCTCGACGAGGCTTCCGAGAATGAGCGCGTCGCGCTGGCAGGGGACGACGATGTCAACTGAGTCCACGGGTCTGAAGAGTCTCCTGTTTAGAAACACGCACCTGCTGGTTCTGTCGATTCTCGTGCTCATGATGGCCGGTGCATCGGCGCTCAGCAATTTGCCGCGTATCGAGGACCCTCGAATCACAACGCGAAACGCGCTGGTCATCACCGAGTTTCCCGGTGCATCGGCGGAGCGGGTCGAAGCGCTGGTCACCAAGCCACTGGAGGACGAGCTACGCGAAGTCGAGGCCATCAAGGATATCGTCTCGACGTCACGAGCCAATATCTCGGTGCTGTCTATCGAGCTCATTGATCAGGTCGACAAGACAACCAACCAGCAGGCGTTCTCGCGCATCCGGGACAGGTTGTCCGATGCGGAAGTCCTGCTTCCGCCGGGCGCCGGCAAACCCGACTTCGACGATGAACGTGGTGCGTCTGCCTTCGCGATGCTGATCGGCTTATCCGCCGACTCGTCGAACACGGCGGCTATGGGTATGTTGAGTCGCCTGGCCGACGAGCTGGCCGACCGATTCCGAAACCTCAGTGGCGCGGAACGCGTTAGCGTATACGGCGAAGCAGAGGAAGAAATCTCGATTACTCTGTCGCGCGGCGAGTTGGCGGCACAGGGACTTTCTTCCGCTCAGTTGGCCGAGCTCATCGCGTCGGCTGACCCGAAGAGCTCGGCGGGCGCGCTTCGCTCCGGCAACAGGGATGTGTTCCTTGAAGTCGGCGGTGAGCTGGATTCAACGAATCGTATCCGCAACCTTGTGCTCCGCCAGGGCGATGAGGGCCGTCAACTGCGGCTCGGCGACATCGCGTCGGTCGAACGACAATACCGCGAGCCGCCGAACAGCTACGGGTTTGTCGATGGGCGCCGTACTGTCTTCGTTGCTGTCGCCGCCGCCGAGTCTGTTCGAATCGATACATGGCAAGCGGCCGCCGATGAAGTACTGGCGTCTTTCGAGGCGACGCTGGACGAAGGCATTCGCATCGACGAGGTCTTCCGGCAGAGCGAATACACGCAGGAACGCCTGTCATCCTTGTCCGCCAGCCTGCTGCTTGGCGCCGCAGTCGTCATGATGGTGGTGCTGTTAGGGCTCGGTTGGCGTGCCGCATTAATCGTTGGCCTGGCACTTCCCCTGAGTGCCTCCGCCACGCTGTTCGGATTCACCTTCCTCGGGCAGCAGATCCACCAGATGACGATCTTCGGGATGATCATTGCGATCGGTCTGCTGATCGACAACGCGATCGTCGTCACCGATGAGATAAAGAAGCGTTTACTGCGCGGCGAAGACCGCCAGGCGGCCGTCTCCGCGACCGTCAGTCACCTGTTTGCACCGCTCTTCGCATCGACGCTGACAACCATCTTGGGCTTCATGCCGATATTCCTGCTGCCCGGGAACACCGGTGACTTCGTCGGTCCGATCGCCGTCGCCGTCGTGCTCGCATTGGCTGCGTCATTCGTAATCTCGCTGACCATCATCGCGGCGCTGGCCGGCCGACTGCTTCCCGTTGCGCGTCAGACATCGGAATCCGTGTGGTGGCGGGATGGCATACAGGTCGAATCAGTAAATCGATTCAGCGAGCGCCTGTTGCGTCGCGCGTTTGACCGACCGTTGATGACGATCGGCGCGACGCTTATGCTGCCGGTCGCGGGCTTCATATTGTCGGGAACGCTCAAACTGCAGTTCTTCCCGCCGGCCGACCGCGACCAGTTCGAGGTCCAGGTGTGGATGCCGGACCAATCGTCGCTCGCGAATACCCGGGACGTGGCGCTCGGCGTCGAGCGCGTCATCAGGGAGCAGGACGGTGTGCAGCAGATCAGCTGGCTGGTTGGCGGCAGTCATCCGCAGATCTACTACAACCGCATCATGAA
>JASJBE010000103.1 GCA_030066655.1 Woeseiaceae bacterium
CAAAACGCTAGCGCGTTTTGTCGAACTTTTGACCCCTGCCTTCGGGGGGCAACCGTCAGCTATCTTTCTTCTGCATGCGCAGGACTTCTTCGAGTAGCTCCAGCATTGCCCGATCCTTTGCCCGATCCGACGCTCGCTTCTGCCGCACCAGCTCCTCGAGATCGAGGACGCGAAATGTCCCGATAGTCATTTCCACCTCTGATGACCGGTCGAACAGATCTTCGTATCGGTCTTCGTCGCCAATGAAGCCGAGTACATCCAGCGGCCCCGCTCGTGTCAGGAGCAAGAGGTGTTTACCCGCCAGAATATCCTCTTTAGTTGGCCTGATTACTGACGGATGCTCGCGATAGCGTGCGTCGAGTTCATCCAGTGCGCGCGACAGGCGCTTCGCATTGTCATCGCTGACCCGAACCAGGGCATCCAGATCGAACGTAGTTACCGGTGCGCCCCTTATCACAGCTGCGACACCACCAACGACGATGTACTCAACCCGATGCTTGTTCAGGAGTTCCAGAATCTCGCGAAAGCTGGGATGCATTGTCACGGTTCAGTGAAAGGAAAAAACTGAGTCTAGACTCCATTTCGGCGAGTCTTTGTTCGGGTGACAGACCAGCGAACCACTCAATTAATGAGCGATCGATTCCGCTGTCGGAATAGGGCTGAGAGGAAGGAGCGCTCATCGCCGGATTGTAGCACTTCGAGATTGGCGCGCCCGACAAGATTCGAACTTGTGACCCCTGCCTTCGGAGGGCTAAGTTCATCTATTGTCTCAGCCGTTATTGATTGGCTTTATTCGGGGAACGCCTCGCCACCGAGTTTACGCCTGAGCGCGACAAACTGCGGCTCCTCGAGCACAGGATCGTTGTACGTGTTTAGTACAAAGTCGAGCTCCAGCGAAACGAATGGCGGCAATGCGCGCTCGGCGATCACTGAAAGAACATCGTAGGCTCGATCGACGTTGCCAAGCGCGAGATGGATTTCTGCCCGGCGCATCGGATGAACCGGGGCAACGTCTGAAACTTGCTTGAACTGCTCAGACAGGCGTTGCACGTCATCGGCAAGTCCGATTCGGCTGTAGGAATAGGCGAGAGTTGAGAGCGTCCCCGGTGATAGCCCTTGTTGCGATACCTGCAAGTTGCGACGATAGAGCTCCTCAGCCAGTCGAAGCGCGGGCTCCGCATCTTCCGCCATTCCATCAATCGCCAGGCAATACCCGATCAGCGAGTGAATATAGGCATCGTCTGGATTGAGCTTCAACATGCGGCGAAGCAACTGCAATGCGGTTTTCCGATCGCCTGCCAGGTAGAAATAGAAGCCGACGTCCCGATCGACCGGGTCTAGTCGTTTGATATGTGCAAGCAGCTCAAGTGCTTCCCGTTGTTGACCACCGCGAAGATAGAAGCCGACGATAAAGGACAGAATCTCTGCATCGTTCGGGCTGGACTCGATGGCTCGCCGGAAACGAGAATGCGCTGATTCCGTTTTTCCAAGAACATGTTCGACAGCGCCCAGTACGGCGTGGGCACGCCCGATGGTCGGATCGAGGTCGAGCGCACGGGTAGCATCCTGGCGGGCGAGAGAGAGGACCTGTCCCGGGGCGTCGTTATTTGCATCCGGTTCATCGGCTCGATGATGTGAAATGAGCGCATCCATCGACCGAGACAGGTGGCCGATAGCGCGGTCGGAATAGGCAAGCGCGAAGTCAGGGTCTGCCTCGATTGCTTTATTGATATGACGATGAAAGTCGTCGTTTGAATAGCCTATCGAGTAGCCACCCCACGTCACCGATTGCTTCGCTCTGAGGTATTCGGCGTATGCGTCCAACGACGCGGTCGGTGCCCTCTCGAGCCGCTGTTGCTCTGCTGGCAAATAGTCGACGCCCAGCGCACCCGCGACTTGCGTGGCGATTTCCGCCTGTATGTTGATCACTGTCGACACGTCAGCCAGGTCTCCGGGAAACGATTGAGACCAGATCTGGCTGTCGGTTTCGGGGTCGATCAGTTGCGCGGTGACTATGACACGGCCGGCCGAGTACCGCACACTGCACTCCATAACCGCCGTCGCACCCAGTAGTTCGGCGATTTCCGGAACCGGCGGGCGATCGTCCGCGTAATTCATCATCGATGATCGGGATACGACGAGCAGACCTCCGAGCTTGCCGAGCTGCTCCAGTATCTCCTGGTGCAGACTCAGCGCCAGATAGGCGTCTTTAGCGTCCGGGCTCAGGTTGTCGCAGGGAAGCACGGCGACCTTCGGAGCCCTCTGTACACCGACGGGCGCCTTGGATATGGCACCAAAGATAACGTAAGCGACGACAACGACAACGATCCCAACGACCGACGCAACAACGGATTTGCGTGACAGAGGCGAGCCGTCGCGACTTGAGCCGCTACTGGGAAGGTCGGCCTTCTTTCGAACCTCTGCGGCGAATTGGTAGCCGCGCCTTGGCACAGTGGTGATGTAGTCGCGACCCAGAGCCCGCCGCAATGCCGCCACCGTCTGGTTCAGGTTGTTTTCCTCGACCACGGTGTCCGGCCACAGGGCGCCAAGCAGGGTCGATCGATCGATGACGATGCCGGGATGCCGGAGGAAGTAGATGAGCGCGTCGAAGGCCTTACCGGTTAGTTCGACCCGGTTCCCGTCACCGTCAGTGAGCACACGGCGGATCGCGTCCACGCGGTAGTCGCCAAATTCATAGATCTGTGATCCTGCACTGCTCATAGCCGGATATTCACTCAGTCTCTCGACCACCGGATTTTAGTCCGGGCAAACGCGCCACAGGACATCCGACCGAAGGATTTTCACAAGAATTCACAAATTCATGTGCCTTTTTCACAGGGTAGTCGGCAACGTGGTGATGACCAGAGCCGGCTGGCAGGAGCCAGTCGATACCAACGACCCGTGATGCCACGAGGCCCATGCCAATGAAATCCAATAACCTACTGATCTGCTGCACACTGATCCTCGCCTTACTCATATCGGCGCAATCGGTGTCTGACCAAAACTCTCGCAACGCTGATAGCAAGGACCCGGTAACGCGCGGAGAGCAGATATTCACATCGGAGACTTTCTCAGGCAATGGTCGCGTTTGCAGCACCTGCCATGAACTCGAACGGTTCGGCACCATCACACCAGGGTTTGTGCAGGAGAGGTATGCGACGGACCCGGAAGGGCCGCTTTTTCGTACAATCGACAGCGATGACGGGATAGGCGCTTCTTTCGAGCGACTAATGGAACACGCAACTTTCCGAGTCGTGCTCGACCTGCCCGAACGGACGCCGAGTGGACTCGGAATACGCAAGTGTGACGATCCCACGAGTCAGACAGTTGTCGTGCATCGTGGCAGTCCAAGTGTATTCAACGTTGCGCTCGAACAATTCCTCATGCACGACGGGCGGGAAGGCGATGACTTAGTGGCGCAGGCCCTGAGCGCCGTGCATGCGCATGCCGAGCCTGGTCGGGAGCCAACTGGCGAAGAGCTCGCAGCCATAGCCGCTTTTCAAGCATCCCTGTTCAGTCACTCGGCGATTGCGGCGACACTGAACCCGGGCCGAACTTTAGACTTTGTCGAAGACCGACCTGTCCTCGAGCTGCCGGACGGCAATACACCGTCGGAGAAGCGGGGTCGTGAATTCTTCAACCCCGACCGGCAGTGCGGACAGTGCCATTCAGGGCCCATGCTGAACCGTACGAGCAAGTTTCATCCTAACGGCGTAGGGATGCCGATCGAATCTTCATTCGCTGAACGGGCACCGGATATCCCAAACGAGAAATTCAGATGGTGCTATGTCGATCTGGAGACGAACAAGCTTGCGCCTGGGCCACTAGGCAGGTCGGATGTTTTTCAGACCCCGGTTTCCGATCCCGGTATAGGACTCACGGCTGGATTCGTGGAGTTCCAACTGGCTGACGGGTCCCCGGCAATGCTCCCCAACGAGTTGGTGGTCGGCATCGCCGGGCCGCTTTTCAAGATACCGACGCTGTGGGGCTCCCCGGACACGGCGCCGTATTTCCACAACAACTCGGCGAAAACGCTCGACGAGGTGCTTGATCAATACAATTTCATGTTCGAGTTCTTCCCGGACGGGTCTTTCGGCTTGGGCTGCGATCCGAACGCGCCTGTCTGCCTGAGCGAGCAGGACAAGACAGACATCATCAGCTATATGCAGCTACTGTCGTTCGAGCAACCCTGACGACGCGCGCGCGAGGCCTGGCTGATTCGGACCTGGACGGTGACCGGACGCTGGGTGGCATTGTGGCGCACCTCGGGCCTTGGGCGCTGCAGAGGCACCAGATGCGCACCGCGGCCGTACGCCGTATAGCGAATGCCACGTAACAATTTAATAGAGCTGGCGCGCCCGACAGGATTCGAACCTGTGACCCCTGCCTTCGGAGGACGACTCAGATAAGCGGCGACAATCGCGATCAATTGGTGTCCGATAAACCTGTCGCTCGACGACTAGGATATCGTTTTCCCTAGTTCCTTCTTTGAGACACCGAGTGCAAGCAACGACTTGACGAGCAAATCAATCGAAACAGTCGGGTCACCGGCCTCCATTTTTGCAACCCGAGATTGGCTGGACTCAATAGCCTTGGCCAACTCCGCTTGAGTCAGTTTGTTGCGCCGTCGACGTTCTTTGAGCTTCCCGCTCAACGCAAGCTTCATCTCGATGTACGCAGATTCTTCGTCAGACAGATCCAGGAACTCGGCAACAGAACCGGTCTTCCAACCTTTCTTCGCCAACTTGTCCTTCTTACGCTTATCCATGGTCATACTCTCTGAGTCTCGTTCTACAAATGTCGATGATGCTCTTTGGCGTCTTGCCAGTCTTCTTGGAGAAGACCTCGAGGATCACGATCGCATCCTCATCAATTCGGTAGACAATCCGCCAACTCAGCTTTTCGTCTGCGACACGCAATTCGTGGCAACTCCGACCGATTGACGGCATCGGGCGGGAATGCGGCATCGCAATCTTCTCGCCACGCTGCAAGAGGCGCAAAAGAAAGCCGGCCTGCAGCCTCGCGAGCTTGGAGAATGGAGGTGTCTTTACCTCTCCATGCATCCATACAAGTGGCTTGTCCTTTGGGCTCATCGCATAGGTGAGTATATGTCATAACTGACATATTTCCAAGAAACCCTGAACCACCGACGGGAGCACGTCGAGACTGGTCCAGGAGCTTAATTGGGTGTCGGAAATTGGCACCGCATGGGCACCAGATGGGCACAGCGGCAATCCCCGTTTGAGAAGAAGCCGCATAACCATTTGAAAAGATTGGCGCGCCCGACAGGATTGGCTCAGATCGCCTTTGGGCGATCTTCGGGGCTTCGCCCCGCCGGCGAGCCGGCGCCCAAAACGCTCGCGCGTTTTGTCGAACAAAGCTCTCATCACGTCGGCGAGAACAACAAATACAAAAAAGCCCCCACGAGGGGGCTTTCTTGTATTTGGCGCGCCCGACAAGATTCGAACTTGTGACCCCTGCCTTCGGAGGGCAGTACTCTATCCAGCTGAGCTACGGGCGCTTTGTCTGGTCAGGGTGGGGATAATACGTTGCCTGTCGCATCTGTGCCATGGGAAACGTCAATCCATCCTTCAGCTCTCTACAGGCTCTCGTTGGAAAACAGGACCTCGAGCTCCAGCACCGGCTGGTGATTCTCCAGCGCGCTGGCGACGTCACTCGACTTCGGGATGACAGCGCGTCCCGGTGGATCGTCCGAGAACCGCAGGTTGGAGGTAGTTTAGAGCTCATCCAGGCCGTCGCTGTCGAGGTCACCAACACCACGGAACGGCATGGCTGGCACCCACGACGATGATCTGAGGTCCCGACTGTCATGCCGTATTGTCAGCCCACTCGCAGGTGGCGGACACTCCGGCATCGATGCTAGTGTTTCGGCTCGTCACCCAACCGCAGAGAAAAGGCGCTCACTTGGAACTCACCGGCAAAATTACCCACGTATTGGACGAAAAATCCGGCACATCCGCCCGCGGTCCCTGGCGAAAACAGGAATACGTCATCGAAACCTCCGGCGAATACCCGAAACAGGTCTGCTTTATGGTCTGGGGCGACAAGATTGATCAGTTCCAAATCTCGGAGGGGCAGGAATTAACGGTGCATGTCGATCTGGAGAGTCGTGAATACAACGGCCGCTGGTACACCGACGTGAAGGCATGGCGTGTGGACACCGCCGACGCTGGAGGTCCCCCGCCGACCGAGGATAATCCGCCGCCTCCCACCAAGGCGCCGCCGACGGATTTTGACGACGACATCCCTTTTTAGGTGTCAGACCACGTGGCGCCTCTCGCGCCACACGACGACGTACTCCTCCGCTCAATGCCGTGCCGACCGAATGTCGGACTAGCCCATCACCGGTCAGTAGATATCGACCCCACGCCCGCGGTGGTTTGTACCGCATTCAGCTGGGCAGCGGCGCTTCGAACGGAGCGCGGTTCTGGCATTGTGTGCCACCTCTGAGCACCTATTGGCGCCACAACCGCTCCTGATGGTTGCAGCAGCAACAATCAATATCGCAGAATGTCGCGCCCAGTTACCTGATGCGTGTGTCGGAGATTAATAATGTACAAAGCCCTGCTTCTTCTGCTAATCGCCGCCTGGTCGGTTCCGGCCGCGGCCGAACGCCTGTCGCCGGAGGTCCTCTGGAAGCTCGACCGCCTCGGTTCGCCGATTGTCTCGCCTGACGGTAAGCAGGTCGTCGTCCCGGTCACTCGTTACGCAGAAGAGGACGGCAAGGCCGAGACCCGGCTGTGGCTGCTCGATGACGAAGGTCAGGCGGCCCGCCCGCTGACGATCGCAGGGGCATCCGCTTCATCGCCGGTCTTCTCGCCGGACGGATCGGCGCTCGCTTTTGTCAGCACGCGCGGCGAAGACGAGGCCGGGCAGATCCATGTGCTGCCGATGGGGGGACCCGGTGAGGCACAGAAGATCTCGGACATCCCGACCGGTGCCAGCGGGCTTCGCTGGGAAGGTGACCATGTCTACTTCGTTTCCAGCGTCTGGGCGGATCAGACTTTCGAGGAGATGGCGACGACGCTCGAGGAGCAGGCAGAGAGCAAGGTGTCGGCACACGTCTGGAATCGTATGCCCTACGCGTTCTGGGATCGCTGGCTGGACGAGGAGCGCGAGCGCCACCTGTATCGTATTCATGTCGACAGCGGTGAGGTCGAAGCGCTGACGCTGGGTACAGGCCTGCAGTTGCCGCGTGGCTCGTGGGGCGGCAGCGGCGAATACGACGTCGCGCCGGACGGCGGCATGATCGCCTTCACGGCGAACAGTCGGACCGAGGGCATCTACGTCAACAACGATATCTTCCTGCTCGAGACCGGCAGCGACAAGGCCGTCAACATCACCGCCGACAACCCGGCGAGCGACGGTGCCCCGATGTTCTCGCCCGATGGCGAGTCGCTCGCCTACCTGTCGCAGAACATCGAAGGCTTCTATGGCGACAACGCAAGACTCAATGTCCGCAACCTCGATTCCGGGAAGACCGTCAAGCTGCACACGGACTGGGACCGCTCGATGTCCGGGCTCGTCTGGGCACCTGGCAGTGACGGCTTCTTCGGCGCGATCGACGACGCCGGGACGCGCCGCGTCTACTCCATACCGCTGGGCGACGCGCCGACAAAACCCGTCACCGCTGGAACCAGCTTCGACGGCCTTAGCATTGCCGACAATGGCCGCCTCGTCGCGCGCAACCAGAGCTTCCTGTACCCGCCCCGCGTTGTCGAGATCAACACCAACAGCGGTGACGCGCAGCGTATCGAGGACTTCAATGATGCCGTGCTCGCAGGCGTGGACATGGGGACTTACGAGTCAGTCACGTACAAGGGCGCGGACGGCGCCGACATCCAGATGTGGGTCAACTATCCACCGGGATTCGATTCACGCAAGGAATACCCGTTGTTCCTGCTGATCCACGGCGGCCCGCATAACGCGATCACGGATTCGTTCCACTTCCGCTGGAACGCACAGTCCTTCTCATCGTGGGGCTACGTCACGGCATGGCCGAACTTCCACGGCTCGTCCGGCTTCGGCCAGGACTTCGCCGACTCGATCAACCCGGACTGGGCCACGAAACCCTATGCCGACGTGATCGCGGCCGGCGAGTGGTTCGACGAGAAGCCCTGGATCGACTCCGAGCGTACCGCTGCCGGCGGCGGCAGCTACGGCGGCTACCTGTCGTCGATCCTGCTCGGGCGCGAGCATCCCTTCAACACGCTCGTGATCCACGCCGCGGTCTATGACTTCTACTCGCAGAACTCTGCAGATTTCGCCGTTCATGAGCAGCGTTTCGGGCCCTACTGGGAGAGAGAGGAGATGGTTCGCGAGCTCTCACCGCATTTTGCCGCCGGCAATTTCAAGACACCGAGCCTCATCCTGCACGGGCAGAATGACCTGCGCGTGCCGGTTGGCCAGGCGTTCGCACTGTTCCGCGCGCTGCAACTGCAGGGCATCGAATCCCAGCTCGTCTACTATCCCGACGAGAATCACTGGATCCTGACCCGCGATAACTCGCTCCACTGGTATGACACGGTGCGCGACTGGATCGGCAAGTTCGCAGAGCCGGGCCCACGGTAGCGGACGACAGGAGGGCCTGCGTTCAGGGCAACACTCTGAAGGCAGGCAGTCCTATGTTTGGCGACACCTACTTTCTCGGACTACCCGCCTGGGCGTTTCCGGGGTGGAAGGATCGCTATTTCACGGACGCGCCGAGCCGGCTGCAAAGCTACGCGCAGGTCTTCAACACGGTGGAGGGCAACACCACGTTCTACCGTGTGCCCGACGAGCAGACGGTGCGTCGCTGGCGCGACGCCGTCGCCGGAACGGCGTTCCGGTTTTGCCTGAAACTGCCGAAAACGGTCACTCACGAACGCACGCCCGACATGGAGGAGCTGCG
>JASJBE010000104.1 GCA_030066655.1 Woeseiaceae bacterium
CTGCGCGACGCAGGCTACGTAACAGAGGAAGAGTTCAATCGCATCAAGTCGAAGATCCTCGACGGCGAGTTCTGATCGCGAACGGACGTTTCCCGCGGTCCGTCCGCTTCCCCGCTTCCCTCAGCGGATGAAGCGTATGTCGTCGAGGTAGAAAGTGACCGGCGAGGTCCGACCCTCGACTGAGAAAAAGAAGCCTGTCTTGATGCTGGACAGGTCGGCCCCTTCCAACGGCACGCGATAAAGCGTCCACGCATCGGTCAGATCGACGTTGTCGACCTTCTCGATCGCAGAGTCCGGGAACGCCCGATCGGCTCCAAGCAACCCGACACCGAAGCTGATCCGCTCGCCCCCGTACTGACCGCGCGCCCAGAACTCCAGCGCACTGGCGCCCTCGAGATTGTAGCCTCCGTCCTTGTCGCCCCAGTTGCCCGACGGGTGCTGCCACGCGACGCCGGCCCAGTTGTAAACGCCTTCATAGCGAATTCGGATGGAGTGTTCACCCGTCTTTGAGTCGCCACTGTAGTTGCCGTCGACTGACAGTGCATCGACGTTACCCATCCAGCCGGAGGGCGCCCACGGGCCTGATTCGAATCCGTCATCGTAGACGGCGACCGGCAGACGCGTACGCGGTGTCCCCTTGACCAGCAGGGGCAGGTTCGCGGTCGCCGCTTTGCCAGCTTCGTCATAGACGTAGTAATAGAGTCGATACGCGCCCGGCTCGTCGGGCATCTGTATTGTCGCCGACGCGACGCTACTCTCCGCGACGACGCCGTCGATCTCGGCGGGGGTCGGACGGAAGTCGCCGCCGGTCAGGAAGTCGTTTGACTCCGGCAGAAGTGTCCATCGTGCGGTGAGCTCGCCGCCTTCCGGATCACTGGCAGCTACCTCGACCTTTAGCGTCGTGCCCGGGTCCATTTCGGCGGAACGATCAATGCGCAGCGGCTCTACCCGAGGCGCAAGATTCTCTGGCGGCTCACCGGACCAGAGTCGTGTCATCGTGTCGATGGGCCCGGTCGGCGCGCCGTCGGCGAGAAACATGCCGTGCCAGGTCGGTGTGCCTTCCATCTTGTGGCCCCAGAGAAACGCGTAGCCGCCCAGCGCGCGATGCGGCTGGCTAAGGATCGCCTCGTTGTACGCTCGTTCGTAGAACGCCGCCTTGTCGGTGCTGGTCTGCTCGATGGGGACATCCCACGCCGTCTTCGGCATCTCCCATTGTCCTACTGCGCCGAATTCTGTCATGACATAGGGCTTGGTCGCGCCACCGTCGTCGAGGAACTGGGGGATGACGACGGCGCCGCCATAGGCATTGATGCCGTGAATATCGATAGCGGGCATCTTGTTGTGAACCCAGTCGATGCGCTCACCGTGCACGAAGGTCGTGGTCGTCATCGTCGGGTGATGGGGATCGATCTCCCTCACCATCGCCGCGATGTCGTTTACGGCCTGCCAGACCGCCGGGTTGTCGCCCGAATCGAAACCCTCCATCTCGTTGCCGATGCCCCACAGCAACACGGCGGGATGGTCCTTGTAGCGCATGACGATGTCGCGCGACCGATCGAACTGGGCCTTCACCTGCTCGGGATCATCGTAGTCGAAGCCGTGGCGCTCGTGACCGAGCCAGATGCCGACAGACACAGACAGGCCGAGCTCATGCGCCTCGTCAAGCAGTACGACGAGATCTTCATCGCCCCGGACATTGAAGCCGTCCCAGGTGCGGATTGAGTTGCCGCCGGCCGCCGCCAGCTCTTCAAGCGAAGTCTGTCCGCCGGCGCCGCGGATAAAGTAGGGTTCGCCGCCGCGCAGCAGCTGCCAGCCCTGCTCGGTTTCTATCAGTTCAACGGGGATAGCTTCGGACATTGCAGTCTGCATCAATAAAAAGGGCCCTGCTACCAGCAGGGCCCGGGTCATAAAGCTCGGCTTTCTCAAAGCGTTGATGCTTAAAATTCGCCCACGGAAACCACGCCGTTTGTACAAGCAGGCAGATCAGTGCACGGATCGTAGGTAAAACCCCAGTCGATCAGCAACTCGATTGCGAACCTGGGATCGCCCGGTACCAATCGGCGCCACCCCGTGGCGTCTGTACGATAGAGATTGTCGGCAACCCTCTCGTTGAGCTGGATGAAAAAATTGGACGGAGGATCGCAACCGTCGACCACGCGGCAGGTGCGAACAGCAACACCGCCGAAGAAGTTTTCCAGCACGGATCGATAGGCCTTCTTCGCCTGCTCCCGGACGAGCTCGTCCTGGTTCAGCACGTTGCTGTTTGCGTCGAACAACTCGTGCAGGGCCAGGGCGGTAAAGTATTGATTCTCGCCGGACGGTCGCCTCGCCAGCGCAGTTGCCCAGAGATAGAAACGAGCCTTTGCGCCGGATGGCCCTTCCGGAATCCGTGCGGCCAGCTCTAGCTTGTTGAACGGGTCATTAGGATTATTGACATCGAACTCGGAGATCGGGGTCGTCGCGAACGGATTCTCCGGATCGTCCAGTACGCAGTTCTCAGGCCACACGCCGACGTCTTCGCAGGCGAGGTTTAATACGACGTCGGTCGGCAACGTGATCGTATTGAGCAGGGTGCCGTCGTTCTCGTCTCGCTCGCCGCCACCGCTACACCCGCCAGTGACCAGGGCAACGCTGCTCAGCAGAGCTGCGAACAGGAGCTTGATGCCAGCCGGCTGAGCCTTGTCTCGATTCAGTTTTGTCATTTTGATAAATCCTCGGCTATTCATGCTCAGTCCTAGAACTGGTAGGTGAAGTACAAAATGGTCTGGAAAATGTAGTCGCCATCCTGTTCGAAGGTCTCGTTTCCTTCTTGAAGTGATCGATACTGTGCACGGATACCGACCCTCGTTGCCCGCTGCTCATCCTGGATGGAGCCGAACTGCACGCCGGATCCGCCCAGCAGCATCGAGTAATCCATCTGCACCTGGTGCGGGTACTGCAGGTTGAACTGCCGGAAGAAGTCGTATGGGCCGAAAGCGTCGTTCTTGTAGAAACCGGAGAAGAAGTGCTTGCGGTTCCACTCCGCTCTCCAGTGGAACTCGAAGTAGTCGGCATTACCGTCATTCAATCCGCCCGGATTGCCCGTGGACTGTTCGAAGCCGCGGATGAATCTGAAGATGTAGCGCGAGGACGGATTTGGGTTCATGACGATGCGGCTCGAGACGGCCCAGACATCCTCAGCCGCCAATCCCTCGCCGAACGGCACGTTGATCCTGAGTGGGTCGAAGAAGAACAGGTAGGAGTCCGTTTTCGTCGGGAACCTGGTGTACGTACCGCCGATGTTGTATGCAAACTTCGCGTCTTCCCGCCAGTCGTTGTCCCAGTCGTAGAACTGCGTGGCCCCGGTTGGGTCGTAGGTCAGGTACAGCTCCGCCGAGCGGGCCTCTCGGTTACCGAGCACCGCGAAAGGATCGCTATCCGTATCCCTGGGCGTAGTCCCCGGACGCAGGATACCGTTTTCTATTCTTGGCTCGATGAAGGGATTTGCATGCACGAGGTTGTCGCGATACAGCACACGCGGCATCAGCATGTAGTCGCCGAAGCGTACGATCATACCGGCCTCGACTTCCTGCTTGTTGCCCATACCGTCATTCGGCAGGCGGCTCGGATCCATGATGCCGAAGGTTCGATGCACGGTGCCGGCGTCAGCAACGAGCCCTGCGTGCGTCGCCTTGAGGTAGGTTTCCTGCCACGGGAACGTAATCTTGCCCCGGAAGCCGAGTGTGTCCTCAAATTCAATCTCGTCGAGGAAGACATTACCTGCGCGGTCGACGCGTTCGAAACTCTCTTCGATCTCGTCTGGCGACGAAAAAAGACCGCCGAGTTCGAGCTTGATGCCGTTGGCAAACTCGCGCTCTGCCGTAATTGCGGTCTGGCTATTCTGCCGAGAAGTGATATCGGTTGTGTCGACACCGGTGGTGCGACGCGCGATATCATGCGAGTGAATGAACGTCCAGTCGAAGTTTGCCAACCGGAAATCGTACTTGAACATGGCCTTCGGGTTGGCGCCCCAATACACCTCGGGACCGATCAGGAATGTCATGTTCTTGAACTTGCCCTTACCGGTAAACTCGACGCCGTACGGCGCCTTGGCGTTCCAGATATCCATGCCCGGGATGTCGGTCGTCTCACGCAACAGACCCCAGTGGTCACCCTCGTAGCCCCAGTGAAAACGTGACGTGTGATAGAACGCCTCGATGTCTGCGTTTTCACCCTCGTACGTGGCGTTGAAGTCGTAGATTTCGATACGCTCCTGGTCATTGAACGGCACCGGAACCTCTACGAGTACTTGTTCGTCGCCGATCTGGATAAACTGTTCCGTCAGAACGGATACCGGACGGCCACGATCACCGTAGGAGAATTCCAGCGGCTGTTTGTCGGCCACGTTGCCAAGCAGGTTCACCGTCATCTGGCCCTTGGTTTTGTCGTTGGGTTCGAAGGCAAAGTCGAGGAAGACTGACTGTCCGTCCGAAAACTCAAGCGCGTCTCTGCCCTCTTCGTCGATCGATTTCTCAGCGCCTTTGAGCACCATTTCGCCTTCGAATCGGCCGCCGGTTAGCCGGAGCAGGCGCTTGTCCTCGGCGCTCTCCGCCGCGAGCTGGCCGACCTCGCCTTTGAGGTCAAGAAGTTCGAGATTGATACCGGCGAAGAGCCGATCCACGCCGTCCCGGTCAAGCTCCAGCGGGCTCTTGGTGAAGATCTGCTGCATCACGTAGAAGGCCGTACGTGGACGGGCCGTCGACACGCCATCGCTGTTGGTCGGGCCGAGAGCGACGATGCCGAACCACTCTTCGTTCATGTTGTTCTGGCCGGGCGCCCAGTCAAATTCGTAACCCTGGTTGGCCCACGAGGCGTTGGTGTTCTGGATGTCGAGCTGCTCAATCTGCAGGTACTTCCACCACTCGTCACGCCATTCGAAGATGAAGGCGCCGATCGAATTGCCTTCTTCGCCCATACCGTAGGACTTCCGATACATCTCCTCCCACTGGTCTTTGAGGATCAGCGCCTGGTTCAGCTGGTCTTCCTGGAAACTGCGGGCGTTAAAGGCGTCACTACCGAACTCGAAGAAGGCCACGGGCAGGTCGAGTTTCTCTTCGGCTACGGCCCACAGGTCCGTGAAGCTTTTGCCGCGATACACGTTACTGCCGAGCACGTCGAGCGACGGCATCAGTTCCTGGATCAGGTCGATGTACTGCAGGTCACCGTTGACGATCGTGAACGGCTGGTTGGGAGCAATTGCCTTACCGGCCGCGATGACTTCCTCGAACAGGCTGTACAGGTAGCGTGCCTTGGCCGTGTTCTGTTCGCCCTCCGGCAGGTTCTCGATCTCGAAGCTGGACCACGACAGGCCGTAGTTACTCTCGTTGCCGAAAGCAAACATCAAGACGCCCTTGGTGTCCTTGTAGCGTTCGACGAAGACCTGCATGTCGCGCTTAAGAATTTCGCGAGTCGCCGGGTCCGAGTAGTCCGTAAACGGAACCCACTTGCCGTTGATGTTGTATCCGTATCGACCCATAAGCGGGTTAATAATGCTCATGATGCCGTGCTCTTCGTAGATGTAGGTCACCCACTTCGGCGGGATCATCGTGAAGGTGCGGATCGTGTTGACGCCCATCTCCGCCATCAGTCCGAAATCGTAGTCCAGGATCTTGCGGATCTGGTCGTCAGACTGGCCAAACAGGTTGTACGTGTAGTTTTGCCCGCGCGGCGTGTAGCCCCACACGACGCCCTTCATATAGTAGGGCTCGCCGTTGACGCGTAGCTGCCAGCCGTTCTCGTCCTTGTAGGTCGTAACGACATCGGACTGTGCGTAACTGACTTGTGGGAGGCAGAGCGCAAGCGCGAACAACCCGAATGCGATCTGGATACGTTTCGTGAGGCTTATCCCCGCCATAGCGATTACTCTTCTAGATTTGTTTTCTTTGCAAACGTCGTAAAGTTTCATTGTTTTCATTCGCTCCCGACGTTAGTTAATCGTGAAGGTGACATTGTCGAACGAGATGTCCTGGGCGCAACCATCGGCCGCGCCACAAGCGACTTTCAACGACAGTACCAATCCACCGCTCACGTCGTATGGACCGCCCATTGGATTCGGAACAAACCCTGTTCCCGCCGTCACCGTGCCGGAAACGGGCGTCCAGGTAGGGGTCGGGAAGAGCGGTGTTGGATCCGAGTCAAGGAAATCCCGTCCTCCAACGTCCTGACCCATGGCATTCAGGAAGATCACTTCGGCGAACACGGCAGCACCGGGCTGCGTCACGGTTCCGTACACATCGAAGGTCACCGTGATCGTATCGCCAGCCGTTACCGTACCTGCCCCCAGGCCCTCCTGGCTGATCACAGCATCGTTAAAGGAGGCCGCAGAGCCGGCGACTATCAGCCTGGCCACGGTGCCTCCACGGCCACCCTGGCCGCTGCTGTCGGCATTGATGGATCCAAGGGTGCCACCGGCATCATCAAACAGGCCCAGGGTCCAGCCATCGAGGCTGCCTCCGTTGTCTTCGAAATCGCCGTTGACGAGGACAGAACTGCCGCCGCCACCGCCGCCACTAACGGTCGTAAAGTGGATGTCGTCGAGATACAGCGTGCCCGCGAGCAGCACATCGCTGCCGTCACGCGCGTTAAAGAACCCGAGGCGATTCACGACCGCCGGATTCACCGCTGTGAAGTCGGCTAACGGTATCTCGTAGACGTCCCAGTTGCCCGTCGTGGACACCGGCGTGTAGGCGGACAGCGATACGTTTCCGCCCGGCGTTCCGCCACCCGGCGGCTCGAGCTGTACCGTGAGATCTGCCAGGTTGGCGAAGGTCGACGTATCGATCGCAAACTTCAGCGTGTCGAACGACGAGATATCTTCGTCATCGAACTGGAAGATCGCTCCCCCGAAGGCCTGTCCGCCCGTCGAGAAGGTCAGCCCTAGCGACACACTGCCGTCAAACGGCGTGACTGCCGTGCTCGATGTATCAATCGTCACCGCGTTACCGGCCGAGACGATATCCGTAATGTTGACCGTCGGGCTCGTGTTGGTCTCCGAGAAGACACCGAGGCTGGGCGTCGTCGGGGGTGGGGGTGGGCCGCCGCCACCGGACGATTCACCGAAACCGATATCGGTCAGCAGCATCGTGAACTGCGCGGGTGCAGTATTGTCGCTTTCAATGACAATGCCGGTCGCCGTCGTCAGACCGGACAGGGGTGCCAGCGGTATCGTCAACTGGTACCAGCCGCCGTCGAGCTCTTCGACGAAACCGCTGCTCGTCAGGTTGATGCGTAGTCGTTGCCCGCCGTCAAACAGACTGACGAAAATGACCGAATTCGGCAGATCTTTTGCCTTGAAAATGATGGACTCGTAGGCGGTCAGAAAGCCCGGATCGAATCCGATGAAGCCAATTTGCGCGACGTTGGCGCCGTAGCCGGTGCCACTCGTGACAGCGTACACGGGGCTGAAAGTATCGTCGTCCGCGAATGTCGGATTCAGAACCGAACCGGAAGTGAATGCCGTGATTTCGCCGTAGTCCGTGCCCGGGACAAGGTCCGGGCTGCCGGAGCCGTCGTAGAGCGTGACTGGGGGCGTCGTTCCGGGAGCCGGGGTGCCATCACAGCTGCTTACCTGCGTGATGTCATCATAATAGAACGTCCAGTCGCCGGCGAAGACGCCTGGCACGGCTGCGCCGAGTACACCGTCATCGAAAATGATGGTCAGGCCGATGGTTCTTGCCGGAGTTGCGCCTGAGAAGCTGAAACACAGTTCCTGCCACTCGCTGCCGCCAGTGTGGGTCACGACACGCGTAACACCGCCCTGTCCGTCGTTCCTTTCCTCGAGCTTGAACGAAACCGGGACCTCGCGTTCGGACCAGACCTTGATCTTGTAGACCTCACCGTCCGAAAAGTCGATCGGCACTTCATTCGGGTTGAAGCGCGTGCCACCAAATGTCGCGTCACCGAATTTCTGCATTCGGGCGACCTTTGCACTGTCGTTGAGTCCGCCGCGGTCAGGGTTGTCGACGATTACTGTCGCGCCACCGTTGAAGTTGATGATCGCCGGCTCATCATCTTTGCAGAGGTCCTCGAAATTGATCGCGTCGCAGAACCCCGGCGGGATTACAACCGGTGTCACCGCGGAGTTCGGGATCGACGGCTGGCCGTCGCCATCGCCGCAGCCGGCGAGCGTAAATACCGCGACGAATATCGCCAAAAGTCCAAATGACTTCTTGAGATTGGTGATTGTGTTAGTACGCGCCATAGCGACCACTCTTCTTTTCTGATTGGATTCGGGGTGTAAGTCGATTGCTTGCATTGGATTCATCGACCTCCCCTAGTTGGCGACGATCGACACATTGTCGATCGAGATTGTCGATACGCAGCTTGGATCACCACCGCAGATCGCCGTGAATTGAAGCGAAATGCCGCCACTGACGTCCGGCCCGATGTTGATGACCGCCGGTGTTATCGACGTCCAGTCTGCCGGGAAGGCTGCGCCGCCCAGGATAATGTCCTCCTGAGAAACGCCGCCTCCGCTCACTTCGGAAAGAAGCCGCACATCGACAACGCCGCCGACACCATCGGTACCGCGCCAGTCAAAGTTCACGGTGACCTGCTGGCCCGGCGTGAGCGTGCCTGCACCAAGGTTCGCCTGCTTAAGCGTAACGCCGATCGCCATGCCTGACGCGTCGGCGCTACCAGCTGAACCCGCACCACCGGCGCCCGGTGAAACGATAGATATCGTTCCGCCGTTCGGGAACTGCTCCCAGCCTGTGAAGTCGCCGGTTTCGAAATCGCCGTTGACAGCAAGGTTAGAACCGCTGCCGGCGCTGGTAAAGCCGAGGTCGGTGACGAAGAAGGGATTACCTTCGGCCTGTGATCCCGGCACATTCTCGATGACCAGTTGAC
>JASJBE010000105.1 GCA_030066655.1 Woeseiaceae bacterium
CACTCAGGTACTTCGCGACACGGCCACGTGGCAGTCAACTCGGTGCCTGGGTCTCGCCGCAGACCAGCACGATCACCTCGCGCGCCGTCCTCAAGAACAAGTTCGAGGAGATCAAGCAGAAGTTTGCGAACAGGGAAGTCCCGCTGCCGAGTTTCTGGGGCGGCTATCGCATCGTGCCGCGCGAGATTGAGTTCTGGCAGGGTCGTGAAGACCGGCTCCACGACCGCTTCCTGTATTCCCGTGAGCTCGACGCCTGGCGGTTGGAGCGGCTGGCTCCGTAGACAATCCCTGCTGCTCCTGTGCCGAATTGAAAAGGCCGACCTTCGAAAATCGAAGATCGGCCCTGGACGAGCTGACGGCGAAAGCGTCAGTAACGGCGCACGCGCTCGATGACGATTTTGGCGACCGGATCGGCCCAATCGTGAACAGCCCGTTGAAGATCGTTGTCGCCAATGACTCCAACGTGGGGGATGATGACTCCATCTTCAGCGAGCAGCGGGTTGCTCTGACCCACGCCCGGATCGTCAGATGATTCACCGATCAGGCCCTGACACGGTGGCACGATATCCGCAAAGTCTTCGGTGTTGCGTTCTGTGCGTGTTTCATAGCCGCGGGCATACACGGTGGTCTTGTGACGCGGGAGACGGATCGAGTCGACGCCTGTAAAGCCGTCGTTGGTGCAGATCAGCATTGCGACGAGAGAGAGACGCCGGTTGCGTCGATCGGTTGTGATGGTGAACGACGCGATGCTGTCGAAACCCGTGTCGCCGGGGTTGTTGGCGGGAACGATAGGGGCGTCGCCCACGGCGTAGTCGAAGACATTGCTATCGCTGGCCAGGGCAGCGAGTAGGGGATTGTTGTCGCCATTTTCAGCGATCGCGACAACTCCGTCGTTGGCGTATTCACCTAGCTCGAAGATAGCCGCGCGTCGGTTATGCACGGCAATGACCGGCGGCGTGAACGGTTGTCCCGCGGTCAGGTTATAGATCGTCACTTTGTAGGTGATCGAGTCGTAATCGGCCAGGGCGACCGCAGGCGATAGCAAGGCCGTCGCCAGTCCGGTGCAGAGCAGCGTGCGCAGTGCGTGTATTCGTCGGTTCATCGTAATGTACTCCAGCGTTTCTGTGTGAGTTATGACTTCATCGAGCAGCTCCATGTGTCGAGCCGTAGAACGCCAGAAAAGTTAGTGGAGAAGTGTCACGAAAGTGTCACTGGAATGTTCTTATCCTGTCCCGTAACTGCAAGTGAAGCTAACGATCCTTTTAAGGAAGGGTCTCGACAGCAGTGTCCTCCATCGTTAAAGGTGGAACGATGGGCTCGCCCCAGCGCTCCGGTGGCCGGGAAAAATGCTGAAATTGATGTAGCGCCTCCCCGCCCCTGAATTACAAAGGCCCCGGTGCTGAGGCCATATTCTGAGTGACGTAAGGGATCAGGATTGCAGACTGGGTATAATCGGCGACTTCATCTCAATCGTCGAGCGCCCAAATGATCCGACTCACCGCACTGATTCTGCTCCTGGTTACCTCAAACTGGAGCTTTGCCCAGACCGATTATCGAATGCCTGATTCTGCGCTGGCCGCGTTGGTTGATGCGCCGATGCAGCCGAGCGCCACCGTGTCGCCCGACAAGCGTCGAGTCGCCACGCTCGAATGGCGCTGGGTATTGCCGCTGGCAGAAGTGGCGCGTGACGAGCTCAAGCTCGCCGGCGTTCGCATCGATCCGGTGACGTTTTCCCGGTCTCGCTCCCGGACTTTTGACTCGATTGTGATCCACGATCTGCAGACCGGTCAGAAGAAACCTGTGGCTGGCCTGCCGGCCGGGGCGCGTATCGCTTCGCCGTCGTGGTCGTCCGATTCCCGACACCTTGCGTTCACAATCGAACAAGACGGGGCTCGGACACTTTGGGTCTACGACGCGGAATCCGGCAAGGCGCGCCAGCTCAGCGATGCGTCGCTGAACGGCGTACTGACGGCGACCCCCTACAGTTGGATGCCGGACGGTTCCGCCCTGATCGCCAATGTTGCCGTTAATCATGGCAAGCCACTGCCCGAGCCGGGCATGGAGGCGGTGTCACCCGTGATCCAGGAAAGCGATCCTACAACGCGTGCGCCGGTGCGGACTTTCCAGGATCTGCTGGAAACGCCGGCTGACGAGAAGAAATTTGCCTTCCTCGCCACCGGCCAGCTGGCGCGAATCAGCCTGGATGGAAAGTTGAAGGAACTGGGCGAACCCGGCCTGATCTCGCGCTTCGATGCATCGCCGGACACGCGTTACCTGTTGGTTGAGCAAGTCCGACGGCCGTTTTCCTACGCGGTACCTTTCGGTCGATTTCCGTTGCTTTCGGAGGTCTGGAGCGCCGACGGCAGCAGCGTGACACAGATCGCCGATCTGCCGCTCGCGGAGGACATTCCGAAGGGTTTCGATTCCGTGCGCACCGGCCGCCGAAGCATCCAGTGGAGAACCGATGTGCCAGCGACGCTGGTCTTCGCCGAGGCGCAGGACGGTGGAGACATGAGTGCCGACGTCGAGTTTCATGATCGGATCTACAGCCTGGCCGCACCGTTCGATGCCGAGCCTGCGGAACTGATCGCCACCGAACGACGTTACGCGGGCATTCAGTGGGGACACGAGGCGCTCGCCATGTATTACGAATGGCGTTTCTCCGATCGGATGCTCCGAGTCTGGGCCTTCGAGCCGGACGACCCCGGGGCAGAGCCTGTGCTGTTCAACGAGCGCTCCTACAACGACGCCTACAATGACCCCGGCACACCGATCACGACGGTCAACCGATTCGGTAAATCGGTGATCCAGACGGCCGACGGGGACACGATCATGCTGGCGGGACAGGGGGCCTCGCCGGAGGGCAACATTCCGTTCCTGGACCGCTTCGACGTCGGCAGCGGCGAGAAGGAACGGCTGTGGCAGTCCGAAGCGCCGTATTTTGAGAGCGTCATCAGCGTGTTGGACGACAGCGGCGAGCGCCTGCTGACCCGTCGCGAGGCGCGCGACGAGCAGCCAAACTTCTTCGTTCGTGACCTGGCGGAGGACTCGCTTACGCAGGTCAGTGAGTTTGAGCACCCGCATCCGCAGCTGACCGGCATCTCGAAGGAGCTGATTAAATACATTCGAGACGACGGCGTGGACCTCAGCGGGACGCTCTACCTGCCGCCAGGCTACGAGAAGGGCGACGATCCGGTTCCGGTGCTGATGTGGGCGTATCCATTGGAATACCGCGACCAGTCCGTGGCCGGCCAGGTGCGCGATTCGCCGTACGAGTTCAACCGGATCAGCTTCTGGGGGCCGCTCGCGTACCTCGCACTGGGTTACGCGGTGTTCGACGATCCCAAGATGCCCATAGTTGGGGTCGGTGACGAACAGCCCAACGACAACTTCCGGCAGCAACTGGTGAGCAGCGCACAGGCCGCGATTGACGTATTGGTCGAACGCGGCGTTGCGGATCCGGAGCGCATCGCGATCGGCGGCCATTCGTACGGCGCATTCATGGTCGCTAATCTGCTCGCACACTCAGACTTGTTCGCCGCGGGCATCGCTCGGTCGGGCGCCTACAACCGGTCGCTGACGCCCTTCGGTTTCCAGGGTGAAGAACGCGACTTCTGGGAAGCCCAGGATGTTTACGAGACGGTCTCACCCTTCTTCCACGCCGAGAAGATCGACGAGCCCATCCTGATGATTCACGGCATGGAGGACAACAACTCCGGAACCTTCCCGATGCAGAGCGAACGGATGTTTGACGCGCTCAGAGGTCTGGGCTCCGAGGCCCGCCTCGTGATGCTGCCTTTCGAAAGCCACGGGTACCGGGCGCGCGAGTCGTTGATGCACATGCTGTGGGAGCAGCAGGAGTGGTTGTCGCGCTTCCTCAGTGAAGTCGAATAAGGAAGCCGAATAAGCGAGGGTCGGCGTTAACCGATAACCAGGGACGGATCGATTGTCAGCGACGGACGATTCGATGAACAAGGCCTAGCTGCCCCTCAAGGAAAGGCCGGTCCCGTAAAAGGGACTCGTCTTACCCTTGCCTGAGAGAACCGCAACGTTAAAATCCAGTGGAACGCTACACTGAATCCCGACGCAGTTGATCGGTCCTGCCGTCCGTCAGGACCGAATGTCGGACACCACCATCATTCGAAGCCACAGCCCTTCTAATTACGGGAGCGACTACATGTTACAACGCCATACCATCGGGATTGTCGGAACCGGCCAGGTCGGCATGGCCGCGGCCACGTCATTGTTCCAGCAACGGATCGCCAGAGAGCTGATCCTGATCGACGTCGACCGCAATCGCGCGGAAGGCGAGGCGATGGATTTGATGCACGCCCAGGGCTACGTTGGTCGTCGCCGCGTCTGGGCGGGTGACTACTCAGACCTGACGAACGCACAGATCGTGATTATTACAGCCGGCGTCAGTCAGAAGCCGGGCGAGGATCGACTCTCGCTGCTGAATCGAAATGCGGCAGTCTTCAAGCAGATTGCCGAAGAGCTCGACCGTCATGCACCCAAGGCGATTCTGCTCATCGCCTCCAACCCGGTCGACATACTGACGTATGTGATGCAGGACCTGTCAGAACGGCCGGACGAGAAGGTGATCGGCACCGGCACCATGCTCGATACCACCCGACTACGGACTTTGTTGGCCGAGCACTACGATGTCGATCCACGATCCGTGCATGCGCTGATTCTCGGTGAGCATGGCGATTCTGAGATCGTAGCCTGGAGCAGGGCAAACATCGGCGGGCTGCCCATTCTGAACAACAGCGTTCTCGGGCGCCCTTATGACCCCAAAGTCCTGGACGAGATCTTCCAGAGAGTCCGCAACGCTGCGTACGAGATCATAGAACGGAAGGGATACACCAACTGGGCTATCGGTTTGGTGCTCGCGCATTTAGTCCGCACGATCCAGGAAGACCAGAACAGCGTGCTACCCATTAGCGTACGGCTGCACGGTGAATACGGTATCAACGATGTCTGCCTCAGTATCCCGGCGGCCGTCGGCATCAAGGGCGCGGGAGAGCGCGTGCACCTGCCACTCAGTGAAGATGAGCGAAGGGCACTGAGCGCGTCGGCCGATACGCTGAAGAAGAGTCTGCGCTCCTTGTCGGTTTAGTCTCGCAGACCAGAGTCCCGACCCGGCGATGTCCATAGACCTGATCGTAGCCAGCCTGCCCATCGTGGTGCTTATCTGGCTGATGACGAAGTCGCAGGCCGTGGCATCGCACCGTGCCCTGCCGCTCGTGGCGCTCATGACCTACGCCGCGAAGCTCTTGTGGTTTGCTGACGACCCGAACCTCGTGAATGCGACGGTGGTGCAGGGCCTGATGGAGGCCTGGACGCCCATCCTGATCATCTGGGGGGCGATACTCCTGTTCAAGGTCATGGACGCATCCGGTGCGATGGCGACGGTGCGCGCCTGGCTCGACGGTATCAGTGCCAACCCGGTTGCACAGCTCATGATCATCGGCTGGGCCTTCTCATTCATGATCGAGGGCGCCAGCGGATTCGGGACGCCTGCAGCCCTCGCTGCGCCAATCCTCGTTGGTCTGGGCTTCGCGCCGTTCAAGGTCGCGGTGCTTGCGCTGATCATGAACTCCGTGCCGGTCTCCTTCGGCGCGGTGGGCACGCCAACCTGGTTCGGTCTCGGGCAGCTCGGGCTGGCGGAGGCTGAGATCATGGCGGTGAGCTACAACACCGCCCTCATTCACGCGGTTGCGGCTCTCGTGATCCCGCTTATCGCCTTGAGCTTCGTCGTTCCTGCATCGAAGATTCGTGCGAATCTCGTTTACATTTACATCGCGATCCTCGGCTGCGTCTTGCCGTACGTGCTGCTCGCCAGGCTGAGTTACGAATTCCCTTCGCTGATCGCAGGCATGATCGGTCTCGTCGTCGCAATCCTCGCAGCCCGCCTCGGTCTCGGACTGGAACGCGCCGAGGCCGGTGATAGCGCCGCCGAAGAGGCTTCTGTGCCCGCGGGGAAGCTAATCCGGGCGCTGTTCCCGATCTGGGCGACGGTGCTCGTGCTCGTCGTCACGCGCATCGAACAGATCGGCATCAAAGGCGCGTTGACGGATCCAACACCTCTCGCAAGCTTGCCGTTAGGTTCATTCGGCGAGCTGGGTTTCACTCAGTCGCTTTCAATCAAGCTGTCCGGCATCTTCGGGTCCGACATCGGGTGGACCTTTCAAACTCTGTATGTCCCAGCTTTTATCCCGTTCTTGCTGGTTGTCCTGGTGTCAATCCCTGTGCTGCGCATGCCCGTTGCGGATTTCGGCGCGGTCTGGAGCGACACTGCGAAACGCATGGTTAATACCATCCTGGCGCTGCTCGGCGCACTGGTGATGGTCAAACTGCTGATGCTGGGCGATGAAACCTCGATGGTGATCCTCATCGGCGATGCTTTCGCCTCGGCGACCGGCCAGAGCTGGCAGTATCTCGCTCCCTACCTGGGGGCGCTGGGGTCTTTCTTTTCAGGCTCGGCAACGATCTCGAACCTGACCTTCGCGGGTATCCAGGTATCGGTTGCGAGGGAGCTCGGGCTCGACCAGACTTTGATCCTGTCGTTGCAATCGGTCGGTGCTGCAATGGGCAACATGGTGTGCATCAATAACATCGTTGCCGTGTGCTCGATCCTGGGTGTCGCGAAACAGGAGGGCGCCATTTTGAAACGGACGATCTGGCCGATGTTGCTCTACGGGGTTATTGCCGGCGTCGTCGGGCAACTGCTGGTGACAATATGAGCGCAGACACAACGATTACCGACCTGACGGTTGCTGATGTCATGGTACCGCTCTCCGGATATACGACTATCGAGCTGGACGCGAGCCTTGCGGAGGCGTTTGAGAAGTTGTCCGGCGCGCTGAAGGGGCACGGCCGAGTCGATCCGAGCACGCCCCGAGACTTCGCCGTCCTTGTGTTGGATGGCTCGGGCGACGTCGTCGGTCGATTGGTAGTGTGGGATATCCTCAAGGGGCTGGAACCGCAGACTCTGAGGGACGTGGACGCCCTGTCCATGGTAGACGGACTCGGCGCCTGGGAGCATCCTCTTTCGAACCTCGCTCAGAAAGTAGAACAGGTGAGGGTGCGCGACCTCGTCGAACCGCTGGCGGGCGAGGAACTCATCGATGTGGAGACGCCGCTGAATGTTGCCGTGCATCGCCTGATTCAACTCCGTGCGTTATCCCTGATCGCTACACGGGACGGTCGATCGGTCGGCGTGCTCAGGGTGGTCGACGTTTTCGCGCGCGTCTGTTCGCTGGTCGGTGACTGCGGCAGAGATTGATTTTCGATGTCGACCGTCGGTCTGCAGGAAAACCGAACAGATGTCCCCGATATTTCGACTTTGCCGCAGCGGCTGACGTTGCTACGCTTTACCGTCCAAAATGCTCTTTCATTTCGACCCCAATTAAAGCAGTGAAACGATACTCGGTTACCTGGTGGTTAGCGATTCTGCCGACGACAATCGTCGTGGGCGTGCCTGTCTTCCTGTTGCTCGATCAGCAGACCGACCTGGGTCTTGCTGTAAGCCTTGCCGTCGCGCTGGCCTGCGCGCTGTTGGGCGACCTGGCAATCGCCGCCTGGATGGAGCGCATCGCACCGACCAAGGTCTGCGTGGGGCCGGGTGAGCGCCTCACTGACGGCGAGATTCCTTCCGATGAAGCCATCGTGTTGAGTGGGTTCAATGAATCCGCCGAAGGCCGGGTTTCCGTTCGTGGTGAGACCTGGGCGGCCGCCAGGCAGCCGGGCGATACGGTTGATCTCGTTGCGGGCACGACGGTCAGGATCGTGGATCGAGATGGGCTGAGGCTCCTGGTATCGACGAGCCCAGGGTAGCTTCCGGTCAGGCCAGATTGAGGAGGACGCGCCAGCACTTTCGGTTGGACGACGGCCGAGCGGATTTTCGTCAACCATCACGACGTAGTCCGCCCACCGGGTGGGGAAGGTGCAATGTGGTTTCAACTCGATTCATCGGCGACCTTTTCCACAGGACAACCCCCGCCAATCCTCGGAATCTTCCTTTTGCATCGATGATCATTCAACGTGGCACTGGGCTTTTTCCCCATCCCGTGTAAAGTAGCGGCGGATTATCTGGAAAGACGCCAACGCGTCACGAGTTTTCGTTGATCGCGATAACATCCGGCCCTGAATCACGCAGCCCACAGAGAAGCACCATGAGCGGAAAAATCCTTTACACCTACACCGACGAAGCCCCGATGCTGGCGACCTATTCCCTGTACCCGATTATTGAGCGCTTTGCCGCTGAGGCGGGTATCGATGTCGAGCAGGTCGACATTTCACTGGCAGCTCGGATCCTGGCCGCCTTTCCCGATCGGTTGCCGGAAGGGAAGGATTTTCCCGATAACCTGGCTCATCTCGGCGAGCTGACACAGTTTCCAGACACGAACATCATCAAGTTGCCGAACATCAGTGCGTCGGTGCCGCAGTTGAACGCGGCGATCGCCGAACTACGCGACAACGGTTTCGACCTGCCGGACTACCCGGAGGACCCGAAGACGGATGAAGAACACGAGGCCGCTGCTCGCTACGCCAAGGTGCTGGGTAGCGCCGTCAACCCGGTGCTTCGTGAAGGTAACTCGGACCGTCGCGCGCCCGGTGCGGTCAAGAATTACGCCAAGAAGAACCCGCACTCGATGGGCGAA
Organism: Woeseiaceae bacterium; assembly: GCA_030066655.1. Taxonomy (GTDB): domain Bacteria; phylum Pseudomonadota; class Gammaproteobacteria; order Steroidobacterales; family Woeseiaceae; genus UBA1847. Next base: position 8,667 of record JASJBE010000105.1, read on the forward strand.
TGGAAGCAGTGGTCGAGAACCCACGTCTCACACATGCATGAGGGGGACTTCTATCACGGCGAAAAGTCGATGACCCTCGACCGCCCGCGCAGGGTGAAGATGGAGCTGATCCCGGAAGGCGGCGAACCGATGGTGCTGAAGCCCGAGGTCGCTCTTCAGCAGGGCGAAGTAGTCGACAGCATGTTCATGAGCAAGAGGGCGCTGTGCGAGTTTTACGAGCGCGAGCTGGAAGACTGCCATCAGGCGGGCATCCTGTTCTCGCTGCACGTTAAAGCCACGATGATGAAAGTCTCGCACCCGATCGTCTTCGGTCACTGCGTGAAGATTTTCTACAAGGACGCCTTCGAAAAGCACGGCAAGCTGTTCGAAGAGCTGGGTGTCAACGTCAACAACGGCATGGTGAACCTGTACGAGAAGATCGACACGCTGCCGGCGTCGTTGCGCGAAGAGGTCATCGAAGACCTGCATGCCTGTCACGAGCATCGCCCGCCGCTGGCCATGGTGGACTCGGCCAAGGGCAT
>JASJBE010000106.1 GCA_030066655.1 Woeseiaceae bacterium
TATGCTTTGGTGCCTCAGCGAAGAACATGAAGAAGAATGTGTCATCCGGTTAAGGCAGCTCACTCCAGACGCCAACATTCAGCACTCGCTGCGTGGTGTCCTACTGGGCCATTCCAGTCTCACTAGCGTCGGCCGCCACAGTATCTCTTGAACCTAATCAGCCGTCGGCGTCCAAGGCGGATTTGAGAGCTTCCCGAAGCACCGCGTTCCACTCATGGTGCACGGAAGGTAGTTCATCTGCTGGCACGAATACCCTCTTTGTCGCTTCGTATTGGGGTTTAAACTCAAAGACAGTGCGCACGTCAGCGCGGTAAATCGCCTGCATCGATCGAATGGGATACTTGCCGTCGAACTCTGTGTTTTCCCGATGGTCCGCCTCTATGAACCCGATGAGCCTCAGGTTCTCAAGCTCGACGCAGGCCTCTTCCTGAGCCTCCCTGGCCAGGCAGTCGCTCGCCGACTCGTTTTCGTCCAGGTGTCCGCCCGGGATAGTCGGTCCCCGACCGGCAATATCACAGACAACGACACGGTCCTCATGAAAGCAGAAGCCGTGTGCACCGGTAACGGGTAGTTCGTTGTCTTCCGGGCCATGCCACACGATCCTTACAAGACCGGATGGCCAACGAGCGATATCTTCAATCATCTGACAAAAGTATAGCGCCTTGCGATTCCCTGGCTCTGGCGGTTAATCGTCGTTGGACGAATGTCTGCTTGTATGTTCCTGAGTGCCTGCCAACTTCCGCTCCGCGCCTGAGCCGGGTACTTGGGTCATGTCTGCTATGATTTCGTCACCTGACCATAAGCGGACGGCCGTCTTATATGAAAAGACGCGAATTCCTTTCCGGCACCATCGGTGCAAGCCTGACCCTTGGTGCGGCCAATGCACTGCGGGCGAACGAGGCTTCTGCCTCAACGTCAAAGCTCAACATTCTGGTTCTCGGTGGCACCGGGTTCATTGGTCCGCCGACCGTTCGATACGCCGTCGAACGGGGCCACGATGTCACAATCTTCTCTCGTGGACGTTCCAGATCCGACGTGCCGGGCGTCAGACACCTGATCGGCGACCGCAACAACGACCTCTCAGCTCTAGAAGGACACACCTGGGACGTCGTTATCGACAACAACGCTCGTGACTATCGTTGGGTCAAGCTATCGACGGATCTACTCAAGGACAAGACTCAGCACTACGTCTTTATCTCAACAATCTCCGCCTACGCAGCTGAGACGTTTTCGACGGGGTACGGGCTCGTAGACAATCCCTACGAGGGACCTCAGGTAGACGCCAGCAGTGCTCTGGCTCAGCCACCCGACGACTTTGAAATGGGTCAGGAGCTCCCGTACGGGCCTTCAAAGGCGCTGGCCGAGAAGCTCGTCAACGAAGCCTTCCCGGGCCGTGCAACCGTGGTGCGCCCGGGGTTTATCGTCGGACCCGGCGACCCCAGCGATCGATTTACGTACTGGCCGGTTCGGGTCGACAAAGGTGGAGAGATCCTGGTGCCGGGTGACGGGACTGATCTTGTGCAGATTATCGACGCTCGCGACCTCATGGAATTCACGGTTCGCCTGGCCGAGACATCGACCTTCGGTGATTTCAACGGCGTCGGGCCAAGCTCGCCACTTTCGATGGCCGAAATGGTCTACGGGATTCGCGCGATAACGAGCAGCCGAGTCGAGTTCAGCTGGGTGCCTATTTCGTTCTTGCGCAGCATGGATGTTAAGCCTTATCTCGACATGCCCATCTGGATACCGGGTGACCCGCTGTCAGCGGTGGACAACAGTCGCGCTATCGGTGCCGGTTTGACCTTCAGGCCGCTTGCCGCAACCGCGGCCGACACGCTGGCATGGCATCAGGCGCGCCCAGAGGACGAACGCAAAAAGCTCCGCATTGGCATCGACCCTGAACGTGAGCAAGAGGTTCTGAAGGCCTGGCGCGACCACAACGCCTAGCGGTCTTGGGCGATCGATTTGGAGAAAACGATAGCTCGCATTACGCCTAGTGTATTAAAGCAGGACCGCTTCGGGCTTTGCACACCGGACCCGTCAGGAAGGCCTTGCGATCGGCTGCACTTTGCAGAATCCGGCGCTCAGCAGTTTCGCGATAGAATGACATCTCCCGGCCAATTACGGCCGTATGCTGATCGTAAAATCTAAGGCCACTGCCCCCTCGGAGAGACGCTTGGCTTACCTCGTGACATTCGAAACTGCTTCGCTCGATCCCTCAGGGGAGTCGGAAAACCCGCACAACCCGATTCGTGGCAGCACAGTTCTTGATTGGCTGTCTGCGCATTGCTTTGCCGAACCACTCGAATGGACAACGCCGGAGCCAGAAGACTGGGGTTGGTACATTGATGTCGTGGACGGGGCAGACACATTTCTAGTCGGTGGCGTCTGCTTCGAAAACCCTGAAGACGAACCGTCTGATAGCCACGAGTGGCTCATACAGATTCACAAAAAACGCTCAATGGTGGACAAACTTCTGGGTCGGAACAGACTGAGCCCTTCTGACCCAATTGTCGTCAAGATACGAGAAGCAATTATCAACGAGCCCAGCTTCGAGAAAGTCGAAGTTGAGGAAGACGCGTGAGACTATGCAGCCAACGATCATCCCAACACTTCGATATCACGATGCCAGGTCGGCCATAGAATGGTTGTGCAACGCCTTTGGCTTTGAAGAGCATCTGATTGTTTCTGGTGATGATGGCCGAATCGAACATGCCCAACTCACTTTTGGAAATGGCATGATCATGCTCGGCTCCGCCCGAGATGACGATTTCGGCCGACTACAGGCGCCACCACCGTCGTCCGACGCCGTTGTGTGTCAGAGCCCCTACATTATTTTTGCCGAGATTGACGATCACTATCGCAAGGCCGTCGAAGCAGGAGCCGTGATCGTCATGCCGCTGACCGCGGAGGACTATGGTGGCAAGAACTACTCATGTCGGGATCCGGAAGGGTACCTGTGGAGCTTTGGTAGCTATGACCCATGGACAGCAACCTAAGCCGATAGCCTGACAAACTGCACCCCCACCGGCATTTACGCTACGCTCTGCCAATGAAAAAAACAGTCGTTCTCTACGCACTGGCGCTGGCCGTCTGCGCCCTGCTGCTGCAGTGGGTAGAGCACCAGTACGCGCTGCGATTGTTGTCCGTCGAGGGCTACGTGCTCATTCTCGCGGCCGGCTTCACCGTACTCGGTGTATGGCTTGGCCATCGCCTGACCCGGAGACCGAGAGAGGAGGCGCCCACTCGCAACCAAAAGGCGCTGGACGCTTTAAAGATCAGCGACAAGGAGTACGAGGTGCTGGAGCTCTTGGCGGCGGGCCACTCCAACCAGGAGATTGCCGAGCGGCTGTTTGTCTCGCCGAATACGATTAAGACACACCTCGCCAGCCTGTATCGCAAACTCGAGGTCTCGCGGCGCACACAGGCCGTCAGCCGGGCCCGGGAGCTGAGGCTGATTGTCTGACCGGGTGGGCTAGTGCAAACGGTTGATTTTGAACAAATCATCCTTTCGGGTGATAGGTTGGCAGCACCGATCTGGGTAGCTTTAGGGCCACACACTAAAGCCCCGAGAGGAAACCGACATGAAAAAAACCATCATCACCTACGGCCTGATAGCCGGCGCCATTATTGCTTCTGTAACCGCCCTGAGCCTGGCGTTCGACGCCAGCAGCGAACACCTGGCCGGACTGGAGTGGCTGGGTTACGCGGTCATGATCATCGCGTTCAGCATGATCTTCGTTGCCATCAAGGGGTATCGCGACAAGGAGCTTGGCGGCGTTATCCGCTTCGGCACGGCGTTCGGCGTGGGTATTGGCGTCACGCTGGTGGCCAGCGTCATTTACGTGGTCGCCTGGGAGATCAACCTCGCGATCACTGACTACGCATTCATGGAGGACTACACGCAGTCGCTGATCGCAGCTGAGGCCGCAGATGGCGCCAGCGATGCCGAGTTGGCTGCGCTGCAGGCCGATATGGACGTCATGAAGGAGCGCTACTCGAATCCGCTGTTCCGGGTGCCGATCACGCTGCTGGAGATTTTCCCGGTGGGTTTGCTGATCACGCTGCTTTCGGCCGCGGTGCTCAGAAACTCAAAGGTGCTGCCGGCCTGAGCCAGCGAGCTCGGTATGCTGGGGTAGAATAATGGCGTTTGAGCCGGGCAAGATTTAGAGAGGCGTTTCTTAATATGTCAGCATTCCCCCTGCAATCACTGAGAACGAGCGTCCTGCTAGCGCTTGCACTGGCAAGTACCGCCTGTCAGCCGCCAGCTCCTCCCGTCGATGCGGAGTTGGTCGTTTACGATGAACGCTTCCACGACTTCATCAAGGAAGGCAGCAAGGTTGAGGTCCTGGCGGACGGATTCGGCTGGGCCGAGGGACCGGTGTGGGTGCCCAGCCTCGACGCGCTGCTCTTTTCCGACTTGTCCGCGGACGAGATCTATCGCTGGGACACATCGGATGGGCTGAGCGTTTTCCTGTCGCCGTCAGGACCAACGCCTGACGGCGAGCCGCGATCCTGGGGTGGATCGAACGGCCTGGCCATCGACACGGAGGGTCGGCTGCTGCTGGCTCAACAGGGCCGTCGATCACTGGCGCGCATGCGTGCCCCACTCAGTGAACCCGCTGCAGACCACGAATTGCTGGCGACACAATTCGATGGAAGCTCCGTCAACAGCCCCAACGATCTTGTGATTCACCGGTCCGGTGACATTTACTTTACCGACCCGCCGTACGGGCTCTCCGGCGCTGAGAACAGTCCCGATCTCGAGCTGGACTTTTTCGGCGTCTTTCGGCTGTCGACGTCCGGCGAGCTGAGCCTCGTCACCGACGAACTGTCGAAACCCAACGGCATTGCGTTGTCGCCGGACCAATCGACGCTCTACGTGAGCAACTCACAGCCGGGCGATGAGCGCATCATCGCGATTCCGCTCGACGAGGAAGGCAATCCCGGTCAGTCTCGCGTCTTCTTTGACGCCAGTGATCTGGGTGAGGACGTTCAAGGATCTGCCGATGGTATGACCGTCCATCCATCGGGTTTTGTCTTTGCGACGATGCCGGGCGGCGTCGGTGTTCTCTCTCCGGAGGGCGAGATTGTGGGCAAGATCTCGCTCGGTCAGCTTACCAACGTGACCCTGGATGCGACGTATTCGTATCTCTACATTACGGCGCCGAATCAATTGTTGCGTATCGGAATTGGTGACGGCCCATAGTCGTGAGGGCATGAATGCCAATCCATCGCCTCGTAGGAGCGGCATCTTGCCGCGATCGCGGCTGGAAGCCGCTCCTACGACCATGCTTAACGTAACCATTCCTTGTCGCCTATGCTCTCGCTGATCAGGCCAAACGTGGAATACGAAGCAAGCTATCGAAGCTATATTCAAGAGCTGGGCGACGCAGAACGCTATCCTTTTCCTCTCGACTTTGACTTTGACGACTTTCCGGCGCTCGTCAATCGGCTGAACAGTTATTCGCAAGGCGTAGATTTGCCCGACGGCGGGGTACCGAGTACGACCTTTTGGCTCGTGGAAGACGGGGAAATTGTCGGTGTATCGAGCCTCCGGCATCGCATAACCGATCGCCTCAAGCGGCTCGGCGGGCATGTCGGGTTTGGCGTGAGGCCGTCTGCGCAAGGGCGAGGAGTCGCCAAGGAGCTGCTTCGACAGACCTTAAGTGAAGCAGGCCGTCTTGGCTTGTCCGAGGTGTTGGTGATCTGCCTCAAGGACAACGAAGCCTCGTCCAGGGTGATTCGCGCCAATGGAGGTCGGTTGGAGTCCGAATACTCCGTGCCCGAGTACTCCAGTTTGCTGCAACGGTATGTGATTCCTGTTGATGCGGGTACCGCATAGATTTTCACCGTAGATAATCGCTCTGCTCGCTGCCTGCAGCTGCGCTATAGTTGGCCGAAATCCGACAGAGGCCAGCTAATCCCATGTGCGATGAATTCACGAACAAAGACGAAGCAGCGTTCCTGAGCCGTAACCCGATAACAAGACGGGACTTTAACAAGATCGGCGCCGGCGCAGCCGCGTCGATGCTTTTACCGGCCGTAGCAAATGCCATGGACGTCACCGAGACTGACGTCATGGTTGAAACGCCGGACGGCATGGCCGACGCCTATTTCGTGCATCCGTCTTCCGGCAAACACCCCGCCGTCATCGTCTGGCCGGACATAAAAAGCATACGCAACGCCTTCCGTGCCATGGGTAAGCGGCTGGCGGAGTCGGGCTATTCCGTACTCGTCGTCAATCCTTACTACCGAACTCACAAGGGCGCGATCCTGCCCGACGGTGGATCGTTCCGTGACCCGGCTATCCGAGAGCTCCTGATGCCCCACGCCAGGAGCCTGTCGCCGGAGACGTGTGTAACCGACGGCAAGGCCTACGTGGAATACCTCGATGCCCAGGATGTCGTCGACAGCTCAAAGAAGATCGGAACCACAGGCTACTGCATGACGGGTTCCTACACGTTTCGACTGGCGGCTGCGATGCCGGATCGCATCGGTGCCGGCGCGTCGTTCCATGGCGGTGGGCTCGCCACCGACAAGCCTGAGAGTCCGCACCTGCTGGTGCCCCAGATCAAAGCCGGCTTCCTGGTCGCAATTGCCGAGAATGATCACGAGCGCTATCCCGAGGAAGAGCCACGGCTTCGAAAAGCCTTTTCAGATGCAGGCGTAAGCGCCGAGATCGAAGTCTACGAAGGCGCGCTGCACGGATGGTGCCCGCCGGACAGCGGCGTCTACAACGAAGCCCAGGCCGAACGCGCCTGGAGTCGTCTGCTGGTCTTGCTGGAAAAAGAACTCGTCTGACTGGAGAACGGCATTGGGCGATGCTGTCTGGCTATTCTTTGGGCTGCCGCAGTGGTTCTTCTGGAACCTGGTGGACCCTTTCGGTGTCGGTCCGCTCTCGATAGTCCCCTTCGTCGGCATCCTGTGTCTGATTGCCGGCGTGATCCTTGGTGTTCGTAAACGTGCCAGGTTCCTGTGGCAATACGGATTGCCGGTTCTGGCGAGTCACGCGTTTGTTGCAGTGGCCGGATTCTTGCGCGGTGCACTGGAGGCTTCGCAAGTCCAGATTGTCGTACTGTCCTTTATGGTCGTTATGCTCGGCTGGTCCTTGTTGCTGGTGTATAAGGCAAAGGGGGCACGTATAGCGGCGTTGCTACTGGCCGTCTTTTCGCTGTCCTATGCAGCCTATGCATCGTTCGTGTCTGTGATGTCATTTACCGATAACTGGATGTGAGTTCGCCAGGCGACTGTGCAGAACGAGGAGCCATCGGATCTACTGACCTGTTCTGACCCGATGTCGTCGGCCAAATGATCTTAAGTGGCACGAGTCTGCTAGGAATATGACGCGCAAAAGCGAATTGAAGGGTCGCGAGGATTTGATCCGCATCCTCGCTGAGACCAGATCACGCTGGACCGCATTCATCACGACGATTTTCATCACCGTCGCATTTCCGATCGCTAGTCATCAACACACTGGGACCTTAGCGTCACCCTGTGAGCAGCACCGGTCGCGCCGACAATCTGAGGTAGACTGACGGCTGGGGACCCATAGCAGACCCTCGCCACGAATCGGAATCGGCCTAGATGCCCAAGACGAAAGTACTTCAAACACGACACGTGCTTGCGGTTAGAAATCTCGCCGTAACCAGGGAGTACTTCGTATCGGTACTCGGCTTCGACGTCGATTTCAGTCTCGACGGATGGGAGTTTCTCTCGTTCGACGACCTGAAGTTAATGATCGGTGAGTGCCCTGGTGACATGCCTGCAGCCGAGACTGGCAGTCACTCTTACTTCGCAAACGTTTTGGTTGATGATGCGAACGTCGTCTATTCCACGTTCAGGGCGAAAGGTGCGAAGTTCTGCGCAGATATTGAAGACAAACCGTGGGGTCTCAGGGAGTTTTGTGTGGTCACTCCAGATGGTCATCGTATAGTCTTCGCCGAGGAGCTTGGCGACTGAGTTGACAACTGACCGCTATTGGCCGAGAAGGAAAAATGGTGCGAAGGCAGCCTGCTGTCTTGTTCGGAGCCGCGATGAACGCCTGCTCTTTGCCGTGAGCGGCCGGCCGGATAATCTGAGGTAGGATGAAACCTGCTGGCTCAAAACGGCCGGTCCATGTAGCGTTGCAGCAGTTGCTAGGAGACTACTTTATGGGGCTAAGAGTATCGCTTTTCATTCTCTTGTTGCTGGGTCAGAGCAGCATCTCGGTAGCTGAACCCTCACAGATATTCGTTCAAATATTTGACGAAGCGCTGTCCAAATCTACCGTGACCGCCTGTCCGCCGACGGGAGAGGTGACGAGGCAAACAATCCCTCACCCGTTCAGAGAAGTAATTCATGAAGCATTGGAATTGGAATTTGCTGAATTCTATCTGACTCGCGGAATTGCGTGTTCGCCACCTGATTCTGAAGAAGTCAGGAAAATCCAGTATTGGACGCTGAACGCACTGATCGTGAGTGAAGGGGACGCGGTTCCGATTATCAAGCAGACGCTTGAGGAATTGGGCGCGGACGATGGTACCCGAGTGTTGTTTGGACCAAGCACTGCCAGGCGCAACGAAACACTTGTAGACGGCGAGTGGGTGTCAACAGAGAAGCTCGGTTACGAATTTTCGGCAGAAGCTGTTATTCCGACGTCTGGTGCACAAGAGATAGTCCGAGCACTCAGTTCATCCAACATGGAGCTGGTAAACGCAGGTTCAATCGTACGAATGATCGAGACGATATCTGTCGATCACGCATTTACCTTTGATGGCGAGTTGAGAAGGCAATCTCGGAATCATCCAGTCGGCCTCGTCATACAGAAGACAGACGGCGAGACAGTTGTGTTCACCTTGCTAAGTCGCGACAGACACATTGCGAATCTCGCACAAACCGCTTTCGATTCATCGCTGTAAGCCCTCTGTGCGCAGACTCTCGAAGCCTGGTTTGGCCCTTTGGAATCGCGCAGGATCGTGCCGTCTCACGGCCCGCTGACCGATGGGAGCAGCCAACCGCCTTGTTCGGCTACACTGATGTCTTCTGACCCGTTGCGGACGCCTACAGAGAGAACGAGTCGCATCAGCTCATGATCGGTTTACTGATTATCGTTAACCTTTTGTCGATGCTGATCTGCTACCAGATTGCGAAGTTGCGAAAAGCAGATCGTTGGTATTGGGTTTTTGCGGGCTTACTCTTTGGGCCGCTTGCCATTCCCTTCGTGTTGTTCTCAGGCCCGCACCAGCAGAGAAGGGAAGAAACTGACCGAAATTGACCATCAGAAAGTTGCGATCGCAAAGCGAGGTCATGCCATGTTCGAGCGATCGCATGTGACCGTTTGCATACCGGGATCGCGACGTCGAAAAGGACATTAAGTGGCCGTTTGACTCACGGAGCGGGTAAT
>JASJBE010000107.1 GCA_030066655.1 Woeseiaceae bacterium
CAGGGCGATGCCGAGATTGTAGGCGGCGAATCCCGCGAAGCTGTCCGAGTTCTTCAAGCGCTCGAGCGTGGCGATCGATTCTTCGGGCTGACCCTGCGCGAGGTAGACATTGGCGCGCAAGAACTCGATATCGTCGCGAATGGATTCCGGAATCTTGCCGTCGATCCGATCGAGCGCGCGCAGCGCGTCTTCGAGCTGGTTCTTCTGAAAGTGAATGCGCGCCAGCCGATAGGCGGCATCGTTGCGGATGCGCTCGTCAACGGCGCCTTCGAGCACGGCCTTGATTGCGCGTCCTGCGCGGTGATGCATGCGGTAACGCAGTTCGAAGTCGCCGAGCGAGAATTCGGCGTCGTCGATGTGCGCATAGAGCGTGTCGAGTTCCGGCTCGTCGACGTCGCCGTACTGCTTAACTTCGCCATCGAGTCGCTCCAGCGCCTCGAAGAACTGTCCCTGATGGGCGTAATAGAGCGCCTCGCCAAAGTACAGATCCTTTAGCGTTTCGCTGCGAGACGGGCTCGTTGCCAACAGGCCAAGCAACAAGAGACCGATCCATGAGGACGGTGCTCGACGCATGGCTTACCAGTCCCCGACCTGGATTCCGCTCTGTCCGGGTCCGGCGAGAGTAATGCCGAGTGATTTCGGCTTGACGCCCTTGTTGAAGGAGAAGCTGCCGGACTGATCAAAGTCCTTGCCGTTCTCGAGCTTGCCGAGCATCGTCACGCGCAGCTCATGGTCACCGGTCACGATGTTGCCGGTGTAGACCTTCTGAACACCGCCCTTCCGCAGAGCCTCGAGCTCCTGGAAGCTGTAGATGTGGTGCGTCGCCATCTCGCCGTTGATCTCGATCTTGACTGCATCGAGCCGGAACGACTCGTTCGCAGGCATCGACACGAACAAAGCGATCTGGGTATTGGACGGGTAGAGGAGCCGCTCTTCCAGGTTGCCAAGCTCAGACGCGATATCGAGAACGTCTGACTTGATCTCCTGGACCTGGCCGTCCAGGCTGCGCATGTCGTCTCCGGACAGGTCCTGCGCGGTGGTCGGGATACTGATCGACCACAACAGGAACAGCACCGATAAAATGACGCCGAGTCTCGACATATCGAAAATCCTTTTCTGCTTTACATATTCCATATGCTCATGCCGACTGGAAATAGCACAGTGCAGCACTGCAGGTAGTAGCTAGTGTTGGCTAATCGCGACAGCATATCTGTGAACTGCGCCTCAAAAACACGGCGGTTCGTTCCGGGGATGGCCAAAGTTGGGGGTAATTGACGTAACCGAGTGTGATGACAGTCACGGCCGCCGGCGTTAGCGGAAATCATTGCACGTTTCCGTCGCCGGCGCAGTATCGTCACGGCAGGGCTCGACGCGATTGCGTTCTGCGCAGAAAGATCAGGAATTTTAGTGGCTTACGTCGATTCTACCGCGCGTACAGGCGAGTCAGTCCTAAGTCACAGCGGTGTCACGGATGACGCTGAGAAAATCAGCGCCGTAGCGATCCAGCTTGGTCTGACCGATGCCGCTGACTGACAGCATCTCCGCCTCAGTCTTCGGCCGAACGGTTAAGAGTTCATGCAGCGTCCGATCGTGAAAAATGACGTAGGCCGGCACGTTGTGTTCGTCCGCCAGGGACTGGCGACAGGCCCGCAGCGCTTCCCACAACTCGAGGTCCCCATCTTCGATGAGTATTGATCTCGATACGCGCCGCGATGTCTTGGCCGGCGCCTTCGGGTCTTCCCGAAACGCAACCGGCGTCTCGCCCCGTAACACGCCGCGGCTGGTCTCCGTTAAGACAATCGCGCCGTATCGTTCCGCATCGGCGCGCAGGTGCCCTGCCGCAACCAACTGGCGCACGACGGAACGCCAGGTCGACGCCGTCAGGTCCTGCCCGATGCCGAACACGCTTAAGCTTGCATGCCCGTTCTGCCGCACTTTGTCGGTCATCTTGCCGAGCAACACGTCAACGACGTGCGCCGCGCCGAAGCGTTGCCCGGTTCGGTACACGGCAGAGAGCAGCTTCTGCGCGGCCTCTTGGCCGTCCCAGGTCTTCGCCGGCACGAGGCAACCGTCGCAGTTGCCGCAGTCTTTCGCCTGCGAGTCGCCGAAGTACTCGAGCAGCGGCCGTCGCCGACAGCCGGTGCCCTCGCACCAGCCCAGTAACGCGTCCAGTTTGTAGCGCTCGTATCGCTTGTGCTCTTCGTCAGCGTCGGACTCATCGAGCATCTGACGCAGACGCACGACGTCCTGCAGACCGTAGACCATCCACGCGTCCGCCGGCTCGCCGTCTCGGCCCGCACGGCCGGTTTCCTGGTAGTAGGACTCGAGGCTCTTCGGCAGGTCGAGATGCGCGACGAAGCGAACGTCGGGCTTGTCGATTCCCATGCCGAAAGCAATCGTCGCAACGATGATCAAGCCGTCCTCGACGAGGAACCGGCGCTGGTTCTCGTGCCGCGTCTCGGCATCGAGACCCGCGTGATACGGCAGTGCTTTAAGACCCTGCTGACACAACCACTCCGCCGTACTCTCGGTCTTCTTGCGCGACAGGCAGTACACAATACCTGCCTCGTCGCGATGCGTATTGAGGAACTTCAGGAGCTGCGAACGCGGATCCGTCTTGGCGTGGACCGCGTAGTAGATGTTGGGTCGATCGAAAGGCGAGATGAAAATCTCTGGCGAATTGAGCTCGAGCCGATCGACGATCTCGTCTCGCGTCCTGCCAGTGGCCGTCGCTGTAACGGCCATGCGCGGCACGCCCGGGAAAAGGGCGCCGAGCTCACCCAGCGACATGTACTCCTGGCGGAAGTCATGACCCCACTGCGACACGCAATGAGCCTCGTCGATCGCGATCAGCGAGATCGGAATCTCCTGGAGCATTGCCCGGGTATTCCCCATCGCAAGCCGCTCCGGCGCGACATACAGCAATTGCAGTTTGCCCTGCTTCAGTTGCGCGATGACGCCCTGCTGCTCGTCAAAGGACTGGCTGGAATTCAGGAATCCCGCCTCGATACCGAGCTCGTGGAGCGCCGCGACCTGGTCCTGCATCAACGCGATCAACGGAGAAACGACGAGCCCGGTGCCGTGCCGGAGCAGTGCCGGAATCTGGTAACACAGGGACTTTCCGCCGCCGGTCGGCATCAGGACAAGAGAGTCCCGTCCTGCGACTGCGGATTCGATGATTGCCTGCTGCTGGCCGCGGAAGGACGGGTAGCCGAAGACGTCGTTGAGGATCTGCTGGGGCGTGGCTGACATCGGGCGAAAGTGTACACAAGAGAGGCCGTCGAGAAACGATCATTTCTGCGTGAAGCGCTGCCGAATTTCTTCCCCTTCGGAGATAGGTGGGTTGTCTGGGTGGCATCGCGCCTCAGCGCATGCTGCGCGGGGCGATGATGCTCTACAATAGCGTCTGTTCTTACGCACCAACCAGGACCTTTGATGAGCTCAAGCGCCCCCGTCAGCGGCAATGTCAGAAAGATGCGGACCCAACTCGAGGACGTCGCTCAGTACACGCTGGTGCTGGATGACGTTCCGATCGACATGAACGCGAAGATCGGCGGCACGATCAGGCTCAGCTTCGACGGCACGATCAACTGCATCGCCTGCGGCCGGGAAACGAAGAAGTCCTTCGGCCAGGGCTTCTGCTACCCGTGCTTCCGTAATGCCCCGGAGGCCAGTGAGTGCATTATTCGCCCGGAACTGTGTCGCGCACACGAGGGCGAGGCCCGCGATATGGAGTGGGCGGAGAAGCACTGTCTCGTCGAGCAAATCGTTTATCTCGCCCGAAGCTCGGCGATCAAAGTCGGCATCACCCGCGCGTCACAGATGCCGACCCGCTGGATCGACCAGGGCGCAACCGATGCGATCGTCTTCGCGCGCGTCCCGAACCGTTACATGGCCGGGCTCGTTGAAGTCGCGATGAAAGAGCACCTGACCGACCGGACCAACTGGCAGCGGATGCTTAAGAATGAAGTGATTGACGCGGATCTCGCCGAAACGAAGGCCTCGCTAGTCGACACCCTCGACGCCGAGCTGCGGCAGTACATCGATCCCGATGACACGGTCTGCGCGATCAACTACCCCGTCGAGCAATACCCGGAAAAAGTGAAAAGCGTCGGCTTCGACAAGCTGCCGGAGATCGAGGGCCGCCTCGCCGGCATCAAGGGCCAGTACCTGATCTTCGACGACAACCGCGTGCTGAACATCCGCAAGCACAACGGGTATCGCATCTCTGTGTCCTAGCCGTTCACGCGGATTCAGACTCGCTGCCTCATTGCCGAAACCGCCAACGCGGCTCGCCACGGCGTTACACAGGCGACATCGAACGCGAATGGACCGCACCGGACATGCGGATCGTCCTGCGATTAATCCCTCGCTACCCGCGCGATAGCAACCGCTTCGGCCGCCAGCTCGGTGAGCCTCTCGTAGTCGCCTGCCGCCACCGCGTCGGCGGGTGTCAGCCAGCTGCCGCCGCAGGCGATCACGGCCGGGATCGATAGAAACTCCGTCAGGTTATCGGGGCTAACGCCGCCCGTCGGCATGAACTGCATCGAGCGGAAGACGCTGGACAAGGCTTTGAGGGCCGGCACTCCGCCCGCGATCGACGCAGGGAAGAACTTCACGGTATCGAGGCCGAGGTTATACGCACGCTGCACTTCGCTGGGCGTGACCGTTCCGGGGTAGATCGGCACGCCGTTTTTCTGAGCCGCGGCAACGACACCGTCATCGAGCCCCGGTGATACGACAAACTTCGCGCCGTTCTCGAGCGCGGCTTCAGCCTGCACGGCGGTCAGCACCGTGCCTGCGCCCGCGACCATCTCCGGCACCTCATCGGCAACCGCTTTCAGGCAGTCGAGCGCACGATCGGTGCGAAACACGACCTCGGCGACCTTCAGACCGCCCGCGGCCAGGGCTCGAGACATCTCCACCGCGATAGCCGGATCGTCTGCCTGGATCAATGGCACCACGCGGCTGCTCGCCAGCAGTTCTGAGATTTTCATGCGGTCTCCTTCGGTCAAAGAGGCTCGACGTGTCCCGCCTCAAGGTTCTTCTCGAGCACGAACACGCCGGGATTCAGGCCCGTATTCTTCGTGTATTCGGTCAGACTATCAACAAGCAACGCAACCGCGTCCTTATGCGCAAGCGTTACCGTACAGCCGCCGAATCCGCCGCCCGTCATGCGTGAACCGAGAACGCCGTCCGTCCCGTTCGCGTTCTCCACGAGCAGGTCTATCTCGCCGCAGCTGGCTTCAAAGTCATCGCGCATCGAGCGGTGTGACGCCGTCATCAACTCGCCGAACCTTTGCAGGTCTCCCGCCTTCAGCGACTCGGTCGCCTCCAGAACGCGCTGGTTTTCAGTCAGCACATGGCGGCAGCGTCGATGGACGACCGGCGTCAGCCCGTCGCTCCTGATGTCAAACAATTCCGTGCTGACGTCGCGGAGTGCGCGGATCGACTCGTCGAACTGCGCAAAGTACTCAACGCCGGCCTGGCACTCGGCGCGCCGCGTGTTGTAGGCCGACGACGCCAGTGAACGACTGACCTCGCTGCTGATGATGACGATCCGATAGTCGCCGAGCGCGATCGGCACGTGCTCATAGTCGAGCGAACGACAATCGAGCATGAGCGCAAAACCCGACCGGCCGAGGCCGCAGGCGAACTGGTCCATGATGCCGCACAGCACGTGCGCGTACTTGTGCTCGACGTGCTGGCACATCGTGACGAGGTCAACGTCGTTTATATCGAAGCCTGCTACTTCCCGCAGTGCTACCGCGGTTGCTACCTCGAGCGCGGCCGACGAGCTCAGTCCGGCGCCCAGGTTCAGGTTGCCATCGATGACGGCGTCGAAACCTCCCCGCAGGAGTCCACGCAGGCGCAGTTCTTCAACGACGCCTAGCACATAGCTCTGCCAGCTTCCCGGCTCAGGCGCCTCGAACTCGCCAAGCTTAGTTTCAGCGAGTTCGTCGTAGCGCATCGACGCAACGCGTACGTTGCGGTCGTTACGCGGCCGAATCGCGACGTAGATGCCCCGGTCAATCGTCATCGGCAGCACGAAGCCGTCATTGTGATCGGTGTGATCGCCGATCAGGTTGACGCGCCCTGGCGCCATGACTACGGTCACGCCGTCGGTGCCGGCAAACCGTTCCCGGAAGCCCTCGAGGACCGACCCGATCATCGCCTCGTGCGAACGAGTCATTCTTCCTGCTGCTTGAAGTGGACTTCGGAGGCCTCGCACAGGCGAGCGGCACTGGATTCCGGCGTGATATCGCGCTGCGGGTCGGCGAGCATCTCGTAGCCCACCATGAACTTCTTCACTGTCGCAGACCGCAGCAATGGCGGGTAGAAATGCATGTGCCAGTCACACGCGTCATGGTTTTTGCCGTCGGTTGGCGCCTGGTGCATGCCGGCCGAGTACGGGAAGCTGGTCGAAAACAGGTTGTCGTAGCGGGTCGTCAGTCGCTTGACGATTTCGGCCAGCGCGTCCCTCTCGGCATCGTTTAAGGCTGTCAGACTCACGACGTGACGCTTGCACAGGATCATCGTCTCAAACGGCCAGGTCGCCCAGAACGGCACCAGCGCGACGAAGTGTGCGTTGTCGCAGACAACCCGATCCCCGCGTTCCAGTTCGACGTCGAGATAGTCACCGAGCAACGTGCCGCCCCGCTTGTCGAAGTGGCGCTGCATGTGAAAGAGCTCTTTCGCCGGCTCGCCGGGTATATGACGCTGCGCCCAGATCTGCCCGTGCGGATGCGGATTGCTGCAGCCCATGACCTCGCCCTTGTTCTCGAAGATCTGGACGTGATTGATGCCTTCCATCGCGCCCAGCTCTTCATACTGGTCTGTCCAGACATCGACGACACGGCGGATGTCTTCGACCGGCATCTCGGGCAGGCTCAGGTCGTGTCGCGGTGAGAAGCAAATGACGCGGCAAATGCCCGACTCGCTCTCGGACAATAGCAATTCATGATCGCCAGCCTGCCCTGCTGGCACATCGGGCAGGAGCGCACTGAAGTCATTCTGAAATACGAAGGGGCCCGTGTAGTCGGGGTTCTTCGCGCCGCCTGCGCGCTTGTTCCCCGGGCACAGGTAGCAGTCGGGATCGTGCGACGGTCGTTCATCGACGGCCGGTTTCTCTACCTGCCCCTGCCACGGCCGCTTAGTCCGGTGCGGCGAAACGAGCACCCACTCGCTGGTGAGTGGATTGAATCTTCGATGCGAGTGGTCGTCAGGATCGAACATGCTCACTCCATTGATCACTGAAGCACAAGATCGAGTCCTCTCTCGACGAATGCACCGCCCAGCCAGGACCCCAGCGGAATAAGCAGGTACAGCGCGAACCGAATCAGCGTGAGGTGATCGAAAGGCCAGTTTCGGACGCTCTCAACTGTCGCCTTGTACGCGACGACTTCGGCCAGCGATGACTTGTCGCCGTCTCCGGACTTGAGCGCATCACGCGATACCTTGAGCCTGTGCTCACTCCAGTCGAGCTCCTGTTCGACGGCCGTCCTGATCGTCTTTCGAATGCCCCGCAGCGGAAGCATCATTCCGACCCATGCCAGCAGGATAAAAGCCAACCAAAATCCGAGAAGGACCGGCCAATAGCGGGCTTCGATCGCAAACAGCGACAGTACCGAAACCATACCAATGACGAGTAGCGCATTCGCGAGTCCCTGACGGGTCAGCGGCTGCAGAGGCCGCAAATCGAGAAGGTCTACGGTTTTGATGCGGGTCGACAGTCGCGACAGCCGAAGCGAGTCCACAACGAGCACGTGGCAGAAACAGGCCATCCACCAAACGAAAAATACTGTCGTAATGCGATGCCAGTAGAGATCGTAGTTCCAACTCCGCCAGTCCCACGGGTCTACTAGTTCCGGCGTGGTCACGTTCGTGACGAAGACGCCAATGACAAGGTAGCTTGCAGCCCCGACAAACATCAGGAGCCAACCGGGATGTCTGCCGATACGAGCTGCTGCGGTTTGCCACCCAGGATCGTCGCCGGCAGCAAAGGCTAATTCGCTCGCCGTCCGGCGCATGCTCTTCAGCACGTAAGCGTAGGCGGAGACGCTGTAACCCAGGATCACTATCTGGGTGACCGCAACGACCAAGTCGTCGAGCGACGAGTTGGCCGCGCCATCGAAGAGGACTCTCCCGACCCAGTAGGCCAGTATCAGGACGGTCGTAAGTACGAGCCCGATCGCAGCGGCGTTACCGGGCAACGCGTCGTAAACACGCAGTGTCAGCGGCGGGTTGTACGGCGATGCGGGAAGGTCGGCTGAGTCGTTCATGTTCGGGTGAGAATACCTCGAAGGCTAGGTCGACTGGCGGTCTGCCAGCCTGGCAAACGTTGCACCCGGAATCGGCAGCAACGCTCCGGCGGCCTCCATGCGGGCAAGGCTCGCGCGTTGCGCATTGAGGTCTCGTATCCGGGAAATTCGGCTTAACAACTCATCATGGAAGCCGCCGGCAAAGAACGTTCCGCATCCAGCTCCACCGTTGAGCATCGGAAGATCATCGACAGCCATTCTCTCGCAACAGGGTTGCAGTGAGATTGGCACAAAAAATAGCAAAAAAATAGGTAAGCAATAGGCTCCGAACAAGCTCGAAGCCCCCGGAATCACTAAGTTTTAAACCATGCAAGACACGGCGATCTGGAGAAGGTTGAAGACCACGACTTCTCATCAACAGGTCGAATTTGGACACAGATTTATTGCTTAAACCACTACAGGACGAGAACCATGAAAAAACTAGTGACTATTCTTATCGCTTCCTCACTTTTCGCAGGCTGTGCTTCAACCACGAGCGAGCCGCAGCCGGAACCGAAGCTCGCGATCTTCTACCAGCCGCTGTCGCCGGCGGACGAGCAGGCTATCGCTACGGCGAAACACATCAAGGCCATGGAGAACGTAGAACCTTGTTCAGACCCCGTTGATAACGGTTATTCACGGAGCCGATGTCACTAGGTACTGGTGCCCCGGCACCAGACGCAAACGGCCCCTGAAAAGGGGCCGTTTTTTTTGGCGGAGGAAGACTCGGCGTTGGCAGCCCCCTCTTTATTAGATCGCTTAGCCTACGAAAGCCAGTCGGTCGGGTTTTTCCGCAGGAGCGTCGGTACCCTTCAGAGCAGCCAGCATAGTGTCTGCATCGGAGACCTCGAACGGGTCGGTCGGGCAGTTGTCGCTGAACTCCGGCTCCACGAACAGCTGCTCGATATTGCCGTCGTTGACCAGCATGCTGTAGCGCCACGAACGCATGCCGAAACCGAGGTTGTCTTTCGCGACCAGCATGCCCATCTTGCGCGTGAATTCGCCGCTGCCGTCCGGCAGCATCTTGACGTTCTTGAGGCCCAGCTGCTTGCCCCACTGGAACATGACGAACGCATCGTTGACTGACAGGCAGTAGATCTCGTCGACGCCCAGGGCTTTGAACTCGTCGTACAGCTCATCGTAGCGCGGTGCGTGCGTCGATGAGCAGGTCGGCGTGAACGCCCCCGGCAGTGCGAAAACGATGACTTTCTTCGATTTGAAGATGTCGTCCGTGGTCACGTCCTGCCAGCGGAACGGGTTGTCGCCGCCGA
>JASJBE010000108.1 GCA_030066655.1 Woeseiaceae bacterium
TTTATTGGCGCGCCCGGAAGGATTCGAACCTCCGACCGCCTGGTTCGTAGCCAGGTACTCTATCCAGCTGAGCTACGGGCGCGTTGTCTGTTTGGCAGGGGATACCTGCACAGGGTCGGCAATACTAATGGCCCTTAGCGCTCAGGTAAAGGCCTTCGGCAGCTAATTTGCGGGTTTTCAGTCGTTTAGGTAAGCCTCGTAATCGCTCAGGTACTTGGCGGCGCTGTCGCAGGCGATGACCACCGCCCTGCCCCGCGGGATACCCAGCTTCAGGGCCGCTGCGATGCTTGCTCCAGTGGTCGGGCCCGCCATGACTCCGTCTGTCCGCGCGAGGCGGATGCCCGTCTCGAACGCCTCGTCATCGGTGACCGAGACGATGTCGTCGAGGAGGTCCTTGTCCAGGATGGTCGGGAAGTGCTCGTCCGGCAGATCTGAGAAGCGCTTCAGGCCGGAGAGCTTGTGCTGCCGGCTGGCCGGCTCGACCGCGATGATCCTGATGTCCGGGTTCTGCTCTTTCAGGTAGCGGCCCGCGCCCGTGACCGTGCCGCCGGTGCCGACACTCGCAAACAGGTGCGTGACCTCTCCGTTCGTCTGGCGCCAGATCTCGGGGCCCGTCGTGTGGTAGTGCGCGGCCACGTTAAATTCACTTTCGTACTGGTTCGGACTGACGTAGCGGCCTTCGTAGGCCTCGCTCTCGACCATGCTCTTAACCACGCCGCGGGCGCCCTCGCTCGGGAACAGCGGGCACAGCTCGTCCTCGACCTCGATCAGCTCGGCGCCCAGGAACCTGAGCATCGCCTTCTTCTCAGCCGGCGTGCCGCTCGGGACGGCAATCTCGATCGGCGTGTTGCGCGCGTTCGCCATCGCCGCGAGCGCGATACCGGTGTTGCCCGCCGACGGCTCGACGAGCGTTTGGTCTTCTTCGAGGTTCAGCGCGTTGAGCATGAACAGCGCCGTGCGGTCCTTGATCGAGCCGAACGGGTTGAAGCCCTCGAGCTTTAGCAGCAGGTCGAGCTCCGGATTCGGGTTCATCCGGGCACTCAGGCGCACGATCGGCGTCGGGTTGTCCGGGCCGGGCGTCAGGTCGATGATGCTGTCGAAAACGCTCTCATCGCGTCGGCCGCGCGGATTGATCTGAAGCGCGGCGTCGGCCGGCTTGCGCATCGGTAGGCTCATGGTGCCCAATACCTCTCAGGACATGTCGGGCAACCGAGTTTATATAGCCGCAAGGCATGGACAAGCGCGCGGCGAGGCCGTTTGGCTATGCCTTCATTCCACGACGAAATAAGGACCCATTCGACATGACGGACAAGACCGTCGCCGACATGACCGGGCTCGAGTATCTCGAACGGGTGGCCGACGGACGCATCGAGCATCCGTCGATGGCGCTGACGCTGAACTTCCGGCTGACCGACGTGGCGCATGGACGCGCCGTGATCACGGGCGAGCCGAACGACAGCTACTGCAACCCGAACGGCACGATTCACGGTTCGTGGATCGCCGCGCTACTGGACTCCTGCATGGGCTCGGCCGTTCATTCGACGCTCGGCGCCGGCGTGGGCTTCACGGTGGTCGACTTCAAAATCGACTTCGTCCGACCGGTGAAGACGGATACGGGGCCGGTCGTCGCCGAGGGCAACGTCCTGTCGGTCGGTAAGAAGATCGGCCGCGCGAACGGCGTTATGAGGGACGAGTCCGGGGCGATACTCGCGGCAGGGACGACGACCTGCCTGGTGCTCGGCGAGGGCTAGGAAAAGTCGCCAGAACGACATGTGCCCGGCCGAGGCCGGGCACATGCAAGTAACAACGAGCAAACGTTACCAGCGATAGCTGACTTCGAACTCGAGCTGGCTCATCGACAGCTTGATCTGCTGAGCCGGATCGAATGCGCTGGTTCCGGTGACCTTACTCTCCGGTGCGTACATCAGCGACATCGTCAACTGGCGCCCATTGGACTGCCGGCGCGTCCAGCCGAACGTAAAGTGCTGTTCCATGACGCCCGGCGCCAGGATGTTGAACAGGACGTCGTCGCCCTGAATCGGCTGTTCGCCATTGCTCCAGCCAAGGCGGAACGTGTTGTTGTCGTTGGCCGCGTATTCCAAGCCGAGCTTGTAAGTCGTCATGTCATCCCAACCGAAGCCGGCGCCATTGTCGCCGCCCAGGCAGAAGCTCGGGTTGGTCGAGCCCGGCGGTGCAAACGGCGCGAAGGCCGAGCACCGGAACAGGTTGGACATCGGGTTGCCGACAGAAGCGACATCGCTGAAGGCTGTACGTTCGACGTCAACGTTGAGGCGTAACTTGTCGCTCGTGACAAAAGAGATGCCGGCCTTGATGCTGGACGGAATGTCGAAGCCACCGTCTTCAGCGAACAGGTCTGAGTAGTCATCGAATTTACCCATCGAGATTTCGGACTGATAAGCGAGACCGACGCTGACCGCGTCACTCAAGCCCCACCAGAATCCAAGCTCGAAACCGAATCCGGTCGCGATATCGTGCCCGTTGTCGGACAGCGACGTAACGACTGATGGATCGCCAAAGCCCGTGTCCGGGTCGACCGTAGGCTGGTAGACCTCGGTGAACGGGATGAAGGTCGCAACGCCCTTTGCCTCGAATGCTTGCACCGCGAAGATCGGTCCGGCTCCAAACGCGAAGTTGTCGGTGATCTTTGCTGAGTAGGTGACGCCGAGGAATGCCTGTGACAGGTCAACACCCGCCTCGCCGGCGCAGAACGGCCCCGGCCCGTTGATCGGCCGCTGCGGGAAGCCGTCGCGCTGCGGGTTCCAGCAGAATACCGACGTGGCCGACGAATTCGAGTCATCCCAGTCCGTGTTCATGCCGCCGCGGCCATAGAAATTCAGCGTGATATTGCCGCCCGCGTCCGTGCTCCAGTTCTTGGCCAGGTACGGAATCGGGAAGTACTCGCTGCTGCTGTCGATCTTACCCGGTGTTATTGAATGGGTCGGCAGGAACAGGCCGCCGCCGAGATCGATTGGATTACCGCCTGATCCGGCGTTCAGCGCTTCGTAACTGCGGCGGGGGCTGAAAATCGACAGGCCCGCTTCCCAGCGGTCGCTGACAAATACGCCGAGCGCCGGGTTGGATGCCGTCATAATTGCGCCCATGTCGGCGTTTGAGCCGATGCCCGTGCCGGCCATGCCTTTCGATTCGGCACCAACGCCATGTGTGAAGTAGCCGTTCGTTGCCATCGCCGTTCCACTCAGAGCCAGCGCCATGGCAGCTACGATGCTCGCGGACGTGCGTCCCCCTAAAGTTCTCATTTCCATCTCCTTTTCGCTTCAGCAGTCCCTTAAGCTGCCGAAATTTTATCGGCGCGCTCGAAAGCGCCACCGACAGAAACTACTTGTCAGGCGTGCCGCAGAACATGTCGTGCAGCGTCTCCATGACCTGTATCGCCTCGTCCCCGGCGAGCGAGTAGGTCACCGACTGTCCGTGCTTGCGCGCCTTGACGACCTTCTCTCGCCGCAGCACGGCGAGATGTTGTGACAGTGCCGACTGGCTCAGCTCCAGCATGTCCTGCAACTCGCCCACGGTCTTGTCGCCCTCTGACAGCTGGCAGAGAATGATGAGCCGCCACTCGTTGGACATGACCTTCAGGAGCTCGCAGACGTGTGACGCCTTGTCGTGAAGCTCGGTCAGCTGCCGTGAGTCCGTCGAAGCCGGTTTTTTTTCAGCGTTGTTCATTCGATTTCCTATCGGCCGCGATTACGCGCAGCCGGCAAAACCTTCCGAGTCCATCTTCGCTTCATACGGTGCGGTGACGTCCGCGCCCTTGGTCAGCGAACCAACGACGGAGCCCCAGTCATCGGGTTTGATGATGACGAGCCAGCCGGCCTCATACGGATCCGTATTGGCGATCGACGGATCGGCGACGAGTTCTTCATTCACCGCGACCACTTCGCCGCCCGCGGCGGACTTGGCCGGGCCGACCCACTTGCCGGACTCTAGCGTGCCGCAGGACTTGCCGGCGCGGACCGAACGCCCGACACGTTTCGGCGTAAACGCCACGAGTTTTCCGGCCATCGCCGTAGCGACCGTGGTCATTCCGACCTTGACGTTGCCGTCGCCCTGCTCCTGGAACCAGATGTGGTTGTCGACGTCGTAGAGCAGGTCATCGGGCATGTTGCATCCGCGTACTGAGGGCATGTTCAGACTCCTTCTAATTCTTGAGTGTTGTCCTGGTCCGCCATTCGAATCGGCTTGGCCGAACAACAGAAATCACCAAGCTGGGCGACCTGTAGCTTGCCGCTGATAAACAGGTACAGATGGTTGGATATCATCTTCATCATGGCCGTTCGATTCGTAGTTGCCGTAGCGTCCGGATCGAGCGTTATGAGGTTGAAGTAGTAGGCAAGCTCGCGACAGGTCTCGCGGCATGCGTTGAAGCTCGGGTCGTTTTTCGTGCCCTGCCGATGCAGCGCCAGCAGCCTGAATCCCTCGCGCGTCTCGTCGGTGGGGACACCGTCTTTCGCGACGATCCAGTTCTCGAGAACCTCCTCGCCTATGGAGAGTAGTTCTTCCGCAGCGACTACCGGGTCGTCGTCAACTTTGACGGCGTCGATCGCCTGCTCGAGTTCGAACAGCGTTCTCATGCGATGCCCTTCTCCTTCAGGAGCGGCATGGACTTCGAGATGTTCTCATGCACGCCGACCTTGCGCGGCTTCAGACCTAACGCCATGCCGAGCAGTTGTGTGAAGTACAGGATCTTGACATCCACCTTTTCGCCGAATTTCTTCTCGGCTCGAATCTGGTGCATCTCGAGACCCGAGTGGCAGGTCGGGCACTCGGTCGCAATGACGTCGGCGCCCGACAACTTCGCCGCACGCAGGATGTTTAGCACGAGCTTCGTCGACGTATCGCTGTCAGACAGCGTGTGCGCACCACCACAGCAGGCTGTCTTCAGCGGAAAATCGACGTTCTCGGCGCCGGCGGCGGCGAGCAGGTCATCCATGAAGTGCGGCTTCGAGGTCGACTCGCTGCCGTTGCCCTGATCTTTTTCCGGGAAGATGTGCCGTGGGCGTGTGTACATGCAGCCGTAGTAGTTCGCGACCTTGAGTCCGGAAAGCGAGTTCTTCACGCGCTCGCGCAGCCCGTCCTCGCCGATCGCATCCTTGATCCAGTCTAGCGCGTGGATGGTCTCGACCTGGCCGGACTCGTAGGTCTTGTGCCCGGCCTTCTTCGACAGCTTGTCGACCACCGCTACCGACTGGTCGTCGTTAGTCAGGTCGTACTCGGCCTTCTTCAGGTTGTGATAGCAGCCGTTGCACGGTGCCATGACGACGTCCATGTCCATCTCGTTGGCCGCGATGGACATGACGCGTGACGACAGGTAAGTCTGGATCTTCGGATCGACATTCTTGACTTCCATCGCGCCGCAGCAGTTCCAGTTGTCGACTTCGACGAGGTCGAGACCCAGCTTCTTGCCGACCGCTTTCGTCGAACGGTTGTAGGCGTGGCCGGTGCCCTCGAGCGCACAGCCCGGGTAGTAGGCGACGCGTTGATATTTCTCTGCTTTGTCCGTCATCGTAATCCTCTTCAGGCAGCCTTCGTATCGCCCGTCTGGCGCGCGAGCTTCACGAGATCGAGCGCCTCGCCCTGCTTCTCATGCTGCTCGTCGATGTACTCCTGTATCGCCGCCGATGCGCGCGACCAGTCCTTAGTCTTCGGTGCGACCAGCGTGGCCAGTCCCATCCGCGCCAACAGGCCGACCGGCAATCCGCTGACCATCTTCTTGACCATCTCGATCATCCAGTCCTGCATCAGGCTCTGCTTCGTGCGCTGGAAGAAGCGGCGTATCGTGCGGCTCTCTTCGATCTTGCCGGTAGCGACGATCTGCTCGGTGAATACCGTGTCGAAATGCGTCGACGGGGATGTCGACGTATGGCCTTTGCGCTCCAGCCAGTGCGCCGTCGCCTTCATGACGCCTTCCGGGAACACGTCGCGCGGGCACGCATAGGTGCACTTGTTGCAGGACACGCACTGCCAGATGATGTCTTTGTCACGAAGCAGTTCGGACTCCATGCCCATGCGGATCAGGTAGATCCAGTAGCGCGGGTTGAAGTCCGGGTTGATCGCATTGACCGTGCAGGAGTTCGTGCAGGAGCCGCACTGCCAGCAACGGTGGATGTATTCACCACCGGGCAGTGCCTCAATCTCGTCCTGCAGCGCCTCGTTGTAATCACTGACGACGCGTGACTCGATGAAGGTGCTCCAGTGTCCCGAGACATCGACGCCGTCAATCACGAGCTCGTCGTGCGTGTGCAGGTCCTCCGGTCGAATCAACGATTTTTCATGAATCGGCATCGGGTGCTCCGTTAAATGTCGTGTTGTGGACGTCGTCCTCGGCGAGCACGAAGGCTTCGCCGTCGACCGTCTTCAATCTTGTTTTGCCACTGCCAGCTCGCACGCCGTCCAGCCCGAGGATCCGGCGCGTGTGCTGCATCGGGTCTTCCGGCGCGGAGAAGTCCACGCGCAGGTAGCTGCCGCCCTGCTCGCAGATGTAGCCCGCGTAGACCTGCGCGCACAGCACGTCGACGTACTGCAGCACGTCACGGAAGAAACCGTTGTCGCTTAAGTACTGGCTCAGCTCCTCGCGCAGCATCAGGAACGTGCCATAGCCGTCGTCGACGCTGATCGTCATGTGATCGACGTTGTCGCCGTGCCAGATCTCGCGCAGCACGCCGGTGTTCGAGTTCACGTCCCAGACCCAGCGGTTCATCAGCGGGTAGCGCTCGGGGCTGGTGTTGTGCAGGAACTCGGCCGCGAGGTCTCGCACCCATCGGTGCTGCTTGTCCTCGGGGAATCGATCGCAGAATGCGGTGATTCGCGCGTCGACGGTTTCCGAATCGTCGAACAGGTCGACGAGGCCGTCGCGAACCGGCCCGAATGCGTCCTCGGTCAGGAACGGACCGACGCGTCGCCGCACCGTGGCCATGAAAGTGCACAGCCCCTTGAAGGTTTCCAGTTCGAGCTCACCGGCACCGTTGGCCAGCGCCTGCTCGAACATGCGATTCTTCAGTTTTACGGCGTCGACATAGCGCTCGACGCCGCCGTGATCCTCGCTGCCGGCGACCATCGTCTTGAGCGCCGCGCCAATCGCCTCGCCAGACAGATCGAGAACGGGGCGCTCGATCTCGACAGGCTGAGGCGCGGAAAAGAGGCCCATGGCCTACGCCGTCTTGTCCAGGGTGGCTTTCATGCCGGACAGGGCCGCCATCGCCGCGGCATGGCCCTGCGCAATCGAGTCATCGATCGTTTCCGGACCCGTTGCCGAACCGGCGACGTAGACGCCCGGGCGAGACGTCTGTCCCATCGTGCCGTAGTTGTTGGCGACGTCGATGTAGCCGTGCGATTCGAGGTCGACGCCGAACGTCGATGCGATCTCCGGGTTGTCGACGTTCGGGTCCATGCCAATGGCGTGCACAACCATGTCGAACGGAATCGTGATCGGGCGTTTGACCAGCGTGTCCTCGCCCTTGACGATCAGCTTCTCGCCGTCTGACGTGACTTCGGCGATGCGCGCCTTGATGTATTTGACCTTGAACTCTTCCTGGCTCTTCCAGTAGTACTTGGTCTCATAGAGCCCGAACGTGCGGATGTCCATGTAGTAGATGTAGACGTGGCAGTCCGGCAGTTCTTCGCGAATTTCCATCGCCATGTTGGCCGAAACCGTGCAGCAGATCTTCGAGCACCACTCGCGTCCGATCTGGCGGTCGCGTGAGCCGACGCACAACAGGATGGCGACGCGTTTCGGCTTGCGGCCGTCGGACGGACAGCGAACGCCCTGGCCGGACGAGATCATCTGCTCGACCTGGGTCGTCGTGACGACGTCGGGGAACGTGCCGAAGCCCCACTCAGGCTTGTTGACCGAGTCGAAGTGGGTAAAGCCGGTGCCGAGGATGACGGCATCCGCCTCGAGGCTCTCGTCGTTCGACAGCTTGACGTGGAAGTTGCCCGGCGTGCCGTCGAAGCTCGTAACCTTCGTGCCCGTCTTGACGGTCACGAATTCCTCGTCCTCGACGCGCTTGACCATGCCGCCGATGGCATCCTTCGCCCACTCTCCGGACGGGACGAGCTTCGCGTAGCCGGACAGGATCGGTGCACCACCCAGGCGGTCCTCTTTCTCGACGAGGACGCACTCCTTGCCGACAGTCGCCAGACTGTGCGCTGCGGCCAGACCGGCGGGGCCGCCGCCGACGATTAGTATTGGTTTGCTCATTTCGGACCCTCGATCGCTTTGTAGCCGGGGCCGGACGTGATCATCTTGCGCGGGTCATAGAGCGTCTCGCCCTTGCCCGCCTCGACGTCCTTCAGGTACGCCTCGAACTCGGCTTTTTTCAGTTTCCAGTCGATGCCTAGCTTCTCCATCAGCGTCTCGGTCGACGACGCGTGCCAGTGCGATTGCACGATCTTGTAAGGATGTGCGCCGCACACGAGCGCTGCGAACTGGCAGTCGGCAAGAATCGGCATGTCGACGGGTTTGCCCGCCGCCGCGCCAATCCACTGGTTCTTGTCCAGCGTGGTGATGCAGCCCGTGTCGTGACCAACCATCATGTCCGCGTGCGCCTCGTCCTGTGCGACGCGGAGCTTGCGGTCGATCGCGAACGAGCGCGTAAACTCACGCTCGGAAATGATGTGTCGGAACCCGAAGCCGCAGCAGTCATACCAGGTCCGGTAGTCGATGACCTGCGTGCCGAGTTCCTCGAGCAGGCCCGTCGTCACGGCGACGCGGTTGCCGTTCAAGATATCGTCGTCGTAGATCGCGTCCTCGGGGACCATCTTGTAGACGTGGCAGGCCGGGTGCACGGTCGCACGAATGTGGTCGCAGTCGATGACCTGGTGCTTCTTGATCTCCTTGCGCATGACGTGCAGCCACTCGGAGTAGTGCACGACCTCTTCCGGGATCAGGAGCTTGCCGTCGACCAGACGACCCAGCTTGCCGAGAATCTTCTTGACGCTCTCGCGGAGTTTCGCCGACTGGATCAGGTAACCGCGGACTTCCTTGTAGTTGCCGAAAGACGTGCCGCAGTGCACCAGCGGATAGAAGTAACCCTCTGGCAGCCCCTGCGCCTTCGCCGCGACGTAGGCCTGGTGGAAGTTGCGCAGGAAGACGGCCGCCAGGCTCTCGATGTTGCCGATGCCGGAGCCGTGGTAGTTCCAGGCGGTGCACGAGGTCTGGTCCGTCTCGTCCAGATACTCGATGTCCATCTTGTTCATCAGCCACAACAGCGACGCCGGGTAGCCGGGAATGTTGCCGCACTGGCCGCAGGACTTGTGGTGCCAGAGCTGCGTCGTCGGGACGCGCTTGTCCCAGCCGTACAGCGTCTTGACCGTTACGGGTTCATGCTCGTCTTTCACTCGATGCACGACGATCTCGCCGTCCTTTTCGAGTTCCCACATGGCATCGCGCACGTCTTCGACGCGGTCCTTGTTGGTCAGCATCGAGCGCTTGTTGATGATCTGGTCAACCCAAACCGTCGCCGTGTGTGCATCCTCTTTAGAGAGATTCGCATCGACCCACTCGGAGCCATGCCCTGTAAATCGTTCGCCGTCGTTACCAGCCATAACGCGTTACCTCAATCATCATCCTGTTCATCGAGCCAGTCTTCGTAGTCGTCGCGCTTCTCATCCATGATGTCGAGAATGACGTCGAAGAGGTTCTCG
>JASJBE010000109.1 GCA_030066655.1 Woeseiaceae bacterium
CAATCGTGCTCCTCTGGGTGGTTTCAGTCTTCGCGTATTTCTTATTTCACTTCCTGTTTTGGTTCGCTCGAAGAGCTTCCAGGTCAGTCGATCATTGAGCGGCTAATTCTGGCCGCGAGCCGCCGCCCAGAGAATTTGAGGTAGGATAACGGCTTCTAACCAGAGCAGCCGTTCGGTTCTTGAGACGCCTATGACTCGAAATGACTATTTTCTTGCGGTTCTTTTGGGTTTCGCCTACGTCTTCCTCATCGGTCTTCTATCCGGCGTCACCGCTACATGGGGAGACTTTATTGCGAGTGATGACTTCTGGGGGCAGAGTAACGCGCACGCAATTGCCTACATGCAGACATACCACTCGATGGGCGTTGTACTAGCCGCGCTACCCATCGGTTTGGCGATCTCTTGGCACTTTAGGAATCAATGGCTTCGGCCAGCCATGATCGCTTCGTTTATCGGCAGTTCTTACATGCTATTCGACCAGCTTCGTGGCGTTTGGTACTTGTCTCAACACGACATTGCGCCTGAGATCTCCCACATTGCTTCAGGCGTAATAGACGTTGTGAAAATCACCGTGATTTTTATGCTAGTGGCAGCGGTTTTGAGCCGGGGCTTTGTGGATAAACAAGCGCAGGTCTGAAGACAAGCGATCGATTGAATCCGCAGCCGTAACGCGTCGTTGAGGACAGCAAAAATTGATACTACTTACGATCGTCGCCACGCCTGAGCCAGACGCGCCCGAATCGGCGGATGTGGGCGGGGCCTATGTGAATGCTTGGATCAAGTCCACAGAGGCAGAAAAGGCAGAGCGCATCGCGAAGACCTTGATTGTCGATTCCGGCTGGTCTCCGGGTCTGACTACTGATGTAAGTGAGTTGGGCGACCCTATGGATGTTTCTGAGGATGAGCGTGAGTATTTCGAAGAAGCCGCGAGGACTGGCTACTGCTTGGTGTTTCACCAATGGCCGAAGGATGCAGATGACTCGTCGGCGGAGTTTGAGATAAATTGAACGACCGCTCTTGGTCGAGACAGCATCCAGCCGCCTGGGAATCTCGAGCTACAATAACGGCTTCTGATCCTAAGCAGCCGTAACCGTCCTCGGCTTCAGGAGCACAATGTTCGATCACGTCAAGTTCGGTGTCCGCGACTTCGCGCTGAGCAAGCTTTTCTACTTGAAGGCGCTCGAACCAATTGGAGTGACCGTCGTCACCGATTGGCCGCCAGATGGAGCGGAACTGAGTCAGCCAACCGGCAAGAGCTCACTGTGTCTCTACCAAACGGACGAGAAGCCCGCGCACCTGCACATTGCATTTGAAGCCGAGAACCGGCAACAAGTCGACGCGTTTTATCGCGCCGCTCTCGGCGCAGGCGGTCAGTGCAACGGACCACCTGGACTGCGTCCTCAGTACAGTGGTCAGTACTACGCGGCGTTTGTTCTTGACCCCGACGGGCACAATATCGAAGTGGTTTGCCATGAACCGGAGGTCTGACAACGCGAGGCAGCCAACGGATTGCAACTCACCGAAATACGCCGACCGCCCGCTCACGTCTTATTCTGTTGAAAAACTCAATTCTGAAAATCGTTGATCTTTCATTTGCGATTTGCGGCCGATTTCGCATCGTAGATACGAGGAGGTAGTGCAGTTGCCGTGACAACATCTCCTGGCGCAGCTTCGTGCGGCTAATCCAGGCAAGAAGGTGCGCACAGGATCGAAAGAAATTCTTCATGAATTTTGGCGTCGCTCGCAGAATCGAGTTTTTCAACAGAATAGGCCGATAGCTGACATTCACATACAAGAAAGCCGCGCCCCAATGAGCGCGGCTTTCTAGATGGAGCCAGATGGCTCGCTCCCCTGTTGTCATGAATTGTACCAATTCTGAGTGACGTTTCGAGATACCGAGCAAGAAATCACAATGAAGGGACGGCTGGTCTGACTTTTGCACTTGGCCGAACCAGGCCGTTTGCATTTCCTGAGCTACAATCTCGGCTTCTCGCAGAATACTCCGCTCGCGATGCTTCGCAGCGAATCTAGGGAGGACATCGCATGTCTGTGCAGCATACCGTGGATCGGCTGAACGCCGTCTTGCAAATTCTCGAGCAGGATGTCCAGTACAATGGTGAATTACGCGAACTCACCCGCAACCTGTTTCCCGCGATACCCGACGCGTTGCTGAATGTCCTGTTGCACAACAACGTGATGGGCCATGAGTTCTTTCTGGGCTATGACGCTCTTAGTGAACAAGATGTCGTCGGCTTCTATCAGGATCGCGGCGCTCCAATGAGCTTTTTCGGGGAATACCGATTCCAATCTGACTTCCTGCTCACCGAGGATATGGCGATTGCTCTCGGGGACACGCTCGCGGGAGAGCTTGCCGAACCAGAAATGATCAGAGACGTCAGCAGACTCCTTCCCATGTTCCGATTTCAGAGTGACTATATTGTCGCGGACTTAAGCGAGCAGAGAAGCGGTGCGCTGTTGACTGTAGTCTACGGTCACCTCGCAAGTCTTCTAGCGCCAGGTATCGTTGAACACGTTCTCGACGTGCGCGACGGCTTGGAGGAAGGTGTCTATCAAGTTGGCGAGTACGGACTGATCTACCCATCCGCATGGTACCAGCGGGTCGGAGTTCGAGCAGGGACAATGGAAATGGACGAGTTCGGAGAAGTTGTGGAATCGTAGGGGATGAAAGCTCTGGTGCCGATGATCCGATGAAGAAGGGCTCGAACATCCAACAGATTGGTGGATCGTCATAACCTCAAGTGGCAGCTTCTGGCCTATTCTGTTGAAGAACTCCATTCCGAAAATCGTTGATTCTTCATTCGCGATTTGCGGCCGATTTCGTATCGTAGATACGAGGTGCTGGTGCAGTTCACGTGGAAACACCTCCTGGCGCAGCTCAGTGCGGCCAATCCAGGCAAAAAGGTGCGCACAGGATCGAAAGGAGTTCTTCATGAATTTTGGCGTCGCTAGCAGAACCGAGCCTTTCAACAGAATAGGCCGTGAGCCGCCATTCGTCGAATGTCCGTTATACTGACGACCCTTTATCCATAGCTGCCGTGTAACAGCTCAAGGGCACGCGCCAACCTCAGTGTGCCGGGCATCCTGGATGGCGTGCACAATTGACGCAAGGAGTCTCAGGTTGCGACTCGTACTGCTGCTGATTCTCGGTTTTTTCGGTTCGCCGCTTTTAGCCGCGGCCGATGCGCCACCTGTTGCCACGCAATGGCTGATACTCATTGCCGCACTGCTTGTCGCCGGACTGTTCTACGCCGTGGTCATCGCGCTCGGCATCGCGTTTCTGGCGAGCATTAGCTACTACGTCACGTTGATTGGTGTAGTAGGCATCATGCTGTTGCTCTCCAACGCTGTTGTTTCCGATCTGCTCGCCCAACTCGGACCTGGCAGCAACCTCTGGTGGATAACAGGTCCTATCGCGACCGCTGGCGTGTTTGTGCCCATCTACAAGACGTTCCGACGGCATGTGCTGGATGAACCCGTTAGTCGTTGGGAGACGGTCCGCTATTACGCACCCATCGCGTTTATCGTGATCACCTTTCCTTTCGTTTTGTATTCCATTTTTCAGTCTTCAATGAATACGGTTGTCGTCGATGGCGTAGAGTATTGTACGAACTGTGATTTCGGCATATTCCGATGGCTGTTTATGATCGTCGCCAGTGTCTTTATGACAGCCGCAATCCTTGGTTTCGTTTTTGTCTTTTTGTACGGCGGTGTGACAGCGGTCCTGGGAAGTGTTGCATTGCTCCTGCACAGCGTAGCGAACGGACACCCCATCGACCTGATGATGTTTTTTGACACGCTTGTCGGTGTTTTCGATGAGTTCATATCCGTGCATTTGCCTGGCGTTGCGGCTTTGATCTGGTCATTCCTTTCGACAGCGTACACAGTATTTCAACACCTTCGGGAATAGGCAGCTTTCGACTGCTGACCCCATCATTCCAGGCGTACCAAGAAAGAATGACGTTAAGTGACCGCAAGTCGACGCCCAGACGGTGTACGATGAACTTCCGCTCTGACAAAAGGATCAGGTTGATGCTCTCCAAGATTAGCACGATGTTTATTAATGGCGCTCAGCTTGCGCCTCTTGTCTTGGCCGCGATGCTCGTTGCCCCCGACGCGCTGGCCCAAACAAGCAATTCGACCGGCGTCGGTGTCGCTCTTGGCATCGGGTCAAGCAGCATTGAGGACGAGGATTCGCCGGGCGAAACGTTTGACGGTAGCGATTTCGGCTGGAACGTGGATGTCGAGTGGCGCTTCATCAAGCACCTTGCAATCGGCGCCAATTGGACCTCGTTGGGAGAGGACACCGACGATGTGAACGGTACCGAGACGACGATTGGCGTCGATGGTTTGGGAGTTTTCTTACGCGGCTATTGGCCCGTCACTTCGGAATTCACGCTGCATGCCCGTTACGGCGAAACGAGCTATAACGTTGATATCGAGCCCGGGTTCGGTACCGTGTTTCCGTTCAGCGACAGTGCCAAGGACTTCGGCATCGGCGGCGATTACTATTTGAACGATAACCTGGCCGTCCGCATCGAGGCGCGATGGCTCGATGGTCCAGACAAGGAGGCTGGTGGCCTGACAACCATCGGTCTGCGCTGGCAGTTCTAAGCTGCCTCGTAAACCTGATGCCCTTCGAATCGCTCAGCAGAGGTGTCAATCGACGTCTCGGAGCAGCAAAGAGAAGCGGACGTTCGGGTCTTGCAGTCGCATGACTGCTATTCGCCGACGCCGGCCGAACGCTTTGAGCAATGTGTCGCGTCGACCGGTTGAAACCACAATCCAAAGCAACCATTCGCTCGAAGCGCTCTGTCAGGAAAAAGCACAAAGGGCCTGCTTGGCCTCGAGAGCGTCAGACCACGGCCAATCTGATGAGTATTAGAAACCTTTCGGCGAAAGCCAAAATCAGAATTCGACGCTCACCACCAGAGGTATTCGCCGCGTTCGCCGATGCGGAGAAAATGAGCAAGTTCTGGTTTAGCCGCCGAGATGACGGCCTGGTGGAGGGTGAGACGTTGATGTGGTACCTAGGCGCTGGACCGGACGCGTATTCGTTTGAAATTCAAGTAAAGGAGATCCGCGAGGCCAAAAGGATCGTAATCGATTGGCAAGGTCTAGACGGCCATTACACGCAGGTCGCTTGGGAATTCGAAGAAGAGGACGATGGCGACACAGTTCTGACGATTGAGGAGACTGGCTTCTCTGGCGATGAGGAATCAATCGTCGCACAGGTCGTCGACTCTGCGCGCGGCTTCAACCAGGTGATTGTTGCTGCAAAGGCACTAGTCGAACACGGTATTGAGCTAAACGTGGTTGCCGATCACGCATGAGTGAGCGCGTGCTCTTGGCCGAACGCAGAAGGTCTCGATTTACCCAAACCAGACATTCGAGCGGCTGCTTTTGTGAAGATTTGCCATTCGAGTTTCGACACTTTTGGTTCCAGAAATCGCCCGCCAGGGTGAAGGTCATTCAATAGGTTGAATGCGTTCTTCCGCAGCTTTCAACTACCAGAAGGCGATTCGTAATAATCTTAAGGCTCGTCAGGTCTTGGTAAGCCCGATTGTTGAAAACCGAGAATCTGCCAATGTCTGCGACCGCCGCAAAACGTGCCTTCGATACCCTGCCACTGGTTCTGAGCGTCACACTCGCCCTCAGCCTTGCCTGCAGCCTTAGCATCCGGCAAGGGCATGCAGATACGCCGATCGCGCCCGACGCCGAGTCGGTCCAGCCGCTGGGTGTCGGCGATTCGGCCCCGACATTCGTCGTTCAGGACGTGGACGGCGAGAACGTCGTGTTCGACCCCGAAAACCTCGCTCGCCCGGTGATCCTGATCACCTTCCGAGGCGGTTGGTGCCCGTTCTGCAACCTGCACCTGTCTGAGCTGCGTCATGTGATTCCGGAGCTTGGCGACCACGACATCGACGTCTATTTCTTAAGCGGCGATCGCCCCGATCAGCTTATCGCCGGCCTGCGTCCGGAGACGCAGGACGATGTGAATGAGCTCGGTTACACGCTGTATTCCGACGCGTCGGCGTCGGCCGCACAAGCGCTGGGAATCGCGTTCCGGTCGGATGCGTCCCTGGCCGGAAGGCTCGAGGACCGCGGTCGTGACGTCGAAGGCTCCTCGCTCGCAGCGCGCGGAATCCTGCCGGTGCCCGCCGTCTTTATCGTCGATGCGAAAGGCCGGATTGCGTACACGCATGTGAATGCGGATCACAGGGTTCGACTGTCCGCCGACGAGCTGCTCGAGGCGGCCGCTAACCTCTAAACGACCGGCCACTATGCTACGCTTCAACTCCGTTTACTGGAGTGGCACAGCCTATGGTCACCGCAATTGTCCTGATCGAAGCCGAGACGAGCCGCATTCCCGAACTCGCCGATCAGATCGTCAACATGGAAGGCGTGCAGGAGCTGTTCTCGGTTGCCGGACGGCACGATCTCGTCGCGATCGTCAAGGTCGCGCGTAACGAAGACCTGGCCGACGTCATTAGCGACAAGATGCGCAATCTCGAGGGCATCGTCGCGACGGAGACGATGATCGCCTTCCGCGCGTATTCGAAGAGCGAACTCGAGGCAGGGTTTGAGCTTGGTCTCGACTGACGCCGACTTCGCGGCTCGCCGGTCCGTTCGGGGCTTCTCGAATGACAACTAAGCCGAATGCCATCCAGCGAATCCTGGATGCCGTATCGAAGGTCCGGCCGAACGAATTCCACGCGACCCTGTTGTCATTCACGTGGGTGTTCACGGTCATGGCGGCCTACTACATCATCCGCGCGGGCCGCGACGCGCTTTCGTCCGACTGGACTGACGCCCAGCTGAGCTGGCTATGGACGTCGACCTTTGTCTTCAGCGCGGTCGCTGTCAGCATTTACGGGCTCGTCGTATCCAATATCCGCTTCCGCGTCATCGTTCCGACGATCTACGGCTTGTTCGCCGCGACCTTTATCGGGTTTTACCTGTCCGGTACGTTTCTCGGCGACAACGACCTCGTCAACCGTACGTTCTACGTGTGGGTCAGCGTCTTCGCGCTCTTTCACCTGTCCGTTTTCTGGACATTTATGTCCGGCCTCTACAATCGAGAACAGTCCAAGCGACTGTTCAGCGTGATAGCGACCGGCACCATCCTTGGCGCCGTCGCCGGCTCGGGCTTCGTATCCGCCTTCGGTCAAAAGATCGGCTCCCTGAATGGCCTGCTGGTTGCATCCGTCATGCTTCTCGCGCCGATACCGATCATGGCGCGCCTCGATCGCTTGCGCGACACCGCACTCGGTAACGCCGACGGGCAGGCAGACCTGCTGCGCGGCTCGAAACTCGGCGTGAATCCGTTCGCAGGCTTCACGCGCTTTGTCAGCAATCGGTACCTGTTGTGGATCGGTCTGTTCATCCTGCTGTACGTCACGATGAACACGTTCCTGTACTACGAAATTCGCAAGGTGTTCTCAGGCATGGAACGCGCGGCGCGATACGCCGCGTGGGCCAACATCGATCTCGCGGTCAACACGCTGGCCGC
The DNA here is from genome assembly GCA_030066655.1 of Woeseiaceae bacterium. Taxonomy (GTDB): domain Bacteria; phylum Pseudomonadota; class Gammaproteobacteria; order Steroidobacterales; family Woeseiaceae; genus UBA1847. Next base: position 7,532 of record JASJBE010000109.1, read on the forward strand.
GCTGACCGCGCTGTTCGCCACCGGGCGCATCACGACGCGCCTCGGCGTCTCGTTCACGCTGGCGCTGGTGCCGCTGATCATGCTGGGCGGCTGGGTCGTGGTTGCCATGAGTCCGGTCCTCGCCTCCGTGGTGGGAACCCAGATCATTCGTCGCGCGGGCAACTACGGCATCACGCGGCCGGGCCGCGAGATGTTGTTCACCGTCGTGGACACCGAGACGCGAGTAAAGTCCAAGCCCGTGATCGACACCGTGGTCTATCGCGGCGGTGACGTCGTGACCGGCTGGTTCTACACGCTGCTGACGACCAAGTTCGGGCTGGCGTTGTCTGGCATCGCGGTCGTGGGTGCCGTCGTTGCCGGCTTCTGGGCGTTGGTGGGTGTCAAACTCGGACGCCTGTTCGATCGTCGACGGGATGACGGGCAGGAAAGCGCTGAACAGCAAGAGTTGACGACGTGACCGACGCCTACGTATTTGACGCGGTGCGCACGCCGATCGGCCGCTATGGCGGCAGCTTGTCGACCGTCCGCGCCGACGATCTCGGCAGCATCCCGATAAAGGCTTTGCTTGCGCGCAATCCGCAGCTCGACGCGGCGGCGATCGACGATGTGGTCATGGGCTGCGCGAACCAGGCGGGAGAAGACAACCGCAACGTCGGTCGCATGGCTAGCCTGCTGGCCGGTCTGGCGGTGAGCGTGCCGGCTGCGACCATCAACCGCCTGTGCGGTTCCGGCATGAACGCGGTCGGCAACATCGCCGACGGGATTCGCGCCGGCAGCATCTCAATGGGCATCGCAGCCGGCGTCGAGTCGATGTCGCGCGCGCCGTTCGTTATCGCCAAGCAGAGCTCGGCATTCGGCCGCAAAACGGAGATGTATGACACGACGCTCGGCTGGCGCTTCGTCAACAAAGCGCTGGAGGCGCAGTACGGTATCGACTCGATGGCCGAGACTGCGGAAAACGTCGCCGAGCAGTTTGATGTCAGCCGCGAGGACCAGGACGCCTTCGCATTAGCGAGTCAGCACAAGGCGGAGGCGGCGATGAAGGCGGGCGTCTTCGCCGATGAAATCGTGCCGGTCAGCGTGCCGCAGCGGCGCGGAGATCCGCTGCTGGTCGATACCGACGAACATCCTCGCCCTGGTGCAACGATCGAGGGGCTTCAGAAACTTCGGCCTATCGTTCGGCCGGGTGGAACGATCACCGCGGGTAATGCGTCGGGAATCAACGACGGCGCCTGTGCGCTGCTCATCGCGTCCGAGTCCGCGGGCGCGTCCCTGGGCGACCCGCTGGCGCGGATCGTCGCCTGGGCCTCTGTCGGTGTCGAACCTCGGATCATGGGCATAGGCCCGGCGCCGGCGTCAGAGAAAGTGCTCAAGCTTGCGGGCCTGGGCATCGACCAGATGGACGTTATCGAACTGAACGAGGCGTTCGCCGCGCAGGGGCTGGCGACGCTGCGCATGCTGGGCGTGGACGACGATGCCGCTCATGTAAATCCGAACGGCGGCGCTATCGCGCTGGGGCATCCGCTGGGCATGTCCGGTGCGCGCTTGATTACGACGGCGGCGTACCAATTAAAAAGGTCTTCAGGGCGATACGCGCTCTGCACGATGTGCATCGGCGTCGGGCAGGGTATCGCCGCCATCATCGAGAGACCATGAAGAAGCCAGCACCCAGTTTTGAAACGCCCGACATGCGGGAGCTCGAGGAGGTCATCCGCGGTCGACGCACGATCGACCAGTACCTGCAGACGAAGGTCCCCGAGGCGCTCGTGCAGGAGGCGATCGACATTGCGATGTGGGCGCCCAACCATCACGTCACCGAACCCTGGCGCTTCTATCTTCTCGGTCCCGAGACGGTAGCCCGGACCATCGAGCTGACACGAACCATCGTTGCGAAAAACAAAGGCCAGAAGGCGGCGGACTTTAAGGCGAAGTCCTGGTCGCAGAAGCCCGGCTGGTTGCTGGTCACGTGCCGGCGTTCCGAGGACGAGTTGCGACAGCGCGAAGACTACGGCGCCTGCTGCGCCGCCGTGCAGAACTTTGCGCTGTACCTGTGGCGGGCCGGCGTGGGAACCAAGTGGACGACCGGCCCGATCACACGAGACGTCAGATTCTTCGACATCGTCGGGGTGGACCCGGATGAGGAGTTCGTCGTTGGACTGGTCTGGTACGGCTATCCCAAACTGACGCCCGCGCAGAAGCGCAAGGACCTCGACGAGGTCATGATCCGGCTTCCGTAACTCGCTGACCGGGGTCTCGAGCTAGTCTCGAGCGAGTTCGTCCGGGTGGCGAACGAAGGGCTTGGGGCAGATCAGCGGCCGGGCCAGGTAAACAGCAACGATCGCTCCGCAAACGCTCGCCATTATCAGCACGCTGTTTCGAACAGAACCGTCGTACAGCATCGCGCCG
>JASJBE010000110.1 GCA_030066655.1 Woeseiaceae bacterium
TTGGGAATCGAATTGACTCGCTTCTTGCGAAGCTCGCCCCGTATTCCTCCGAGGTGCGCAGCATCCGATGCTGAGGTGTGCCTATCGGGTAAGGCGCCTTCGCTGCGCTGCGGCGTCCAAATCGGCTTTGCCGATTTGTCGCTACGCGGTTCGATGCGGGAGTGATAAAGGAAGGGCGCAGCAAATGGGTCGTCAGCTGCGCATCAGTTTCGATGGAGTCAGTCTTGTCATTTGGGAATCGAATTGACTCGCTTCTTGCGAAGCTCGCCCTGCGGGCGCCTCCGCGCTGCTTCGGCGTCCAAATCGGCTTCGCCGATTTGTCGCTACGCGGTTCGATGCGGCAGTGATAGTGAAAAGGCGCAGCCGACGGTCAGTCGGCTGCGCCTGGGGATTGGTGGAGGTGGCGAGAATCGAACTCGCGTCCGCCAGTCCGCCGCTCCGAGGTCTACATGCTTATACCGTCTTTGATCTTACTGGCGGCAACCCGACGGGCAGGGTAAGCCGACAGCCAGTCCGATTAGGTTTTGACGTTTAAGACCTCAGACTCGCCTCAAACGCGATCCCGTGTAAGCGACCCCCAGGTTCCACCAGCACAGGCACCAATGGTTGGAGGGCATTAAAAACTGGTTTTTAAGCAGCTAATGCGTAGTTGTCGTCGTTGGCAACTATAAGTTTTACAGCTGGTTTTACGAGGTAATCTGTTCCTCGGCATGCACTCAGAGGTTTGTGACCCACGTCGAAGCCATGTCACCCCCGTGTACTCTCAAGTGTAAGGCCGGATCTGCTGAAATCAATGCGATTTGGTCTCAATACGGGCTGGAATTATAAAGACAAAATACTTTAAAAAAAGTTTATAAAGTATTGTAATTAAGTATTTTTTAGTATCCTAGCTTTCTGCCGCTGCCAGTCCTGGTCTTTCTGGGCCGACCGTTTATCGTGTTGTTTCTTGCCCTTGGCAAGCCCCAGGTTGAGCTTGGCCTTGCCCTTGCTCCAGTGCAGGTCCAGGGCGACCAGTGTGTAGCCTTTGCGTTCAACGGCGCCGACCAGGCGGTCCAGCTCCCGGCGGTGCAGCAGCAGTTTCCGGGTGCGGGTCGGATCCGGCTTGATATGCGTTGACGAACTGATCAGTGGCGTGATGTGGGCGCCGATCAGCCAGGCCTCGCCGTTCTTGACGTGCACGTAGGTTTCCGTGATCTGGGCCTTTCCGGCTCGCAGCGATTTCACCTCCCAGCCCTCCAGGCACAAGCCGGCCTCGATGGTCTCCTCGATAAAGTAGTCGAATCGCGCCTTGCGATTAACCGCGATAACGTTGTCGGCAGGCTTCTTGGCCATGGTCTTACTTGCGTTCCGGATCTGTAGGGCGGCCGGCGATTATACGGCTTTGACGGGTCTAATGAAGGCCGCGCACGCTCCGCAAGCTGTTGTTTGGCCGGTTCATTTGTACGAGAATCGCGGGTCTGACGGCACATTCCGAGAATAATAATGCTGAGTAACGAGGCTGACGGCTCCAAGAAACGCAAATCCCTGCACGGCCACTGGTCATCGCGTATGGCCTTTATCCTGGCCGTCACCGGTTCTGCGGTGGGTCTCGGCAACGTCTGGAAATTCCCCTACGTGGCGGGCGAGAACGGTGGCGGGGCGTTCGTACTGGTCTACCTCGCCTGCGTCATCCTCGTCGGCATGCCGGTCATGATGTCGGAGATCCTCATCGGTCGTCGCGGGCGCAGAAACCCGGTGGCGACGATGAAGCTCTTAGGCGAGGAAGAGGGCAGCAGCAAACATTGGCAGATCATCGGTCTCGCCGGCGTCGTTGCCGGTATCTTCATCCTGTCCTACTACAGCGTCATTGCTGGTTGGACGCTGGCCTACGTATTCAAGAGTGCGACCGGTGCGTTCGCCGGGTCGACGGCAGAAACGGTGGGGGCGATATTTGGGAGTTTCGTCGGCAACTGGCAGGCGCTCGCGTTCTGCCACACGTTGTTTATGGCGTTGACGATCTTCGTCGTCGCGCGCGGCGTCGAGCGCGGACTGGAGCAGGCCGTCCGATTCATGGTGCCGGCGTTGCTGTTGATGATGGTCGTGTTGCTCGGCTATTCGATCTCGTCAGGCAGCTTTTCGCAGGGCGTGGACTTCATGTTCTCGGCCGACTTCAGCAAGCTGACGTGGGACAGCGTCCTCGCGGCGATGGGACAGGCGTTCTTCACGCTGTCGATTGGTATGGGGGCGATCATGGCCTATGGCGCTTACCTGCCTGAAGAGACCTCCATCACCGGCGCCTCGGCATCGGTCGTCGTCGCCGATACCGGCATCGCGATGCTGGCAGGCCTGATCATCTTCCCGCTGGTTTTCGCTAACGCGCTGGACCCTGCGGAGGGTCCGGGTCTCGTGTTCCAGACGCTGCCGCTCGCGCTGGGCCAGATGCCCGCCGGCGCCTTCTTCTCGACAATCTTCTTCGTCCTTCTGGCCTTCGCGGCATGGACGTCGGCGATCGGCCTGATGGAGCCCGCCGTTGCCTGGCTGGTCGAGCACTTCAATCGCACACGTGCACAAGCGGCGGTCATCGTTGGTCTCGGTATCTGGGCACTGGGCTTTGCGTCGGTGCTGTCCTTCAACGTCCTGGCCGACTTTACGTTCGGCAAGGGCACGATTTTCGACAACATCGATCACCTGACCAGCAACATCATGCTGCCGTTGGGTGGTGTGCTGATCGCCGTATTCGCCGGTTGGGTCATGTGCCGAAATTCGACGGCCGATGAGCTGGGCGGCGCCGGGACGAGCTACAAGGTCTGGCGTTTCCTGACCCGCTTCGTCGCGCCGATCGGCATCCTGTTCGTGTTCCTGAAAGCCGTAGGCCTGCTGCCGGACCTGTCCTGATCACGGTGACCGTTCTTGCATAGGGTCAATCGCAGCGCGTTGGTCCCGTTCTCGGCCGACCAGATGTTCCGGTTGGTCGAAGACGTCGAGGGCTACCCCGAGTTCCTGCCGTGGTGCGCCGATGCGACCCTGCATTCCAGGGAGGGCGACGTCGTCATCGGCTCTGTGCTGATGAGTAAGGGAGCACTGAAAAAGCGTTTCAAGACGCGTAACGTCATGACGCCCGGCGAGCGAATCACGCTGGAACTGATCGACGGGCCTTTCAGCTCACTCGAGGGAGAGTGGCTGTTCGAGGCCATCGAAGATGCCGGCAGCAAGGTCTCGCTCAATATCGATTTCGACTTCGACAGTCCGATCACCGAGAAGTTGTTGGGCCGCTTCTTCGAGGACGTCTGCAACTCGATGGTGCGGGCCTTCACCGAACGAGCCATCGTCATCTACGGGCCCTGAGCCGACGGTATGAACGACAGGATCAGTGTCGAGATCGTGGCCGGTCTCAGCGACCGGCAGCTGCTGCTGGACGTCGAGATCGACGCCGGCGCAACGGTCGCCGCTGCGGTCGATGCGTCGAGGATCCTGAAGCGATTCCCGGAAATGCAGGGCGACGAAATCAAGTTCGGTGTCTGGGGCAGGGTGGTCCCGCCCGAGCATCGCCTGAAGGCGGGCGATCGCGTTGAGATTTACCGTCCGCTGCAAATGGACCCGCGGGAGGCGAGGCGACAGCTCGCCCTGGTCGGTAAGACGATGCGCGGATAGACGAGACGGTATGCAGACAGCGGTCCGCTGACGCGGCGCGTAACGCAGCCGCGGCCGCTCGAAGTGGCCGATCGTCAGAGGTCGGGATCCAGTTCCTGGTCCTGGCGAATCTCGCGCACCAGCCCGTTCTCGTCGAACAGCACGGATACCCAGCGCTTCGCAGTCGTGTCGCGGCGACCGATCTTCAGGTAATAGATGTAGTCCCAGCGGTCCGCGTGGAATGGATCGGACAGCATCGGCGTGCCCAGGAGGAACCGAACCTGGTTCTGTGTCATGCCGACAGCGAGCTGGTCTAGGTCTTCCTGCTCGACGATATTGCCCTGCGAGATGCCGGCGCGAAATACACAGCCGGACAGGGAGAGCAGCGTGAAAGCTGTGAGCAGAATAATGAGTGTCTTGCGCATAGTAACTACTTGGATGGATTCCGCCGCGATGGTTCAAATGGACCGCTAAGCTAGAGCGTGGGCGGCTTCTCGTTCATAATAGGCGCGCATCATACCTTCTCACCCCGGATCACGATAGCCATCCGGGCCCGTCTGGAACACCGTACATGCAGCAACGCCAGGAACTCCGCAAAGCCGGACTCAAGATAACGCTCCCGAGACTGAAGATTTTCGAGATTCTCGAGAGCGATGATCAGCGTCACATGAGCGCCGAGGACATCTACAAGGTCCTGCTCGATTCGGGCGAGGAGATTGGACTTGCGACCGTATACCGGGTCCTGACGCAGTTCGAGTCGGCCGGCCTCGTCACGCGCCATAATTTCGAGGGTGGGCATTCGATCTTCGAACTGGACGATGGCGAGCACCATGACCACATGGTCTGCGTCGACTCGGGCGAAGTCATCGAATTCTTCAGCGAAGAGATCGAACGCATACAGCACGAGATCGCCGAAAAGCACGGCTACGAGCTCCTCGATCACAGCCTGGTGCTGTACGTGCAACGCAAAGGCGAGGATAGCGACTCGGAGTGAGCGGCAACTCGCGACGGAAGTCGCGAACGAGGCCTCCGGCTAAGCCCGCTTTCGAGCGGCCTCGGTCAGCATCTCGGACGCGTGCGCCAGCGTCTTCTTCGTAATCTCGACGCCGCCCAGCATCCTGGCGAGTTCCTCGATTCGTTCCTGCTGCCCGAGTTCCGAGATCCCGGTCCGGGTCGCGTTGCCGTCACTGACTTTACTGACCCTCAGGTGATGGTGCGCGAGGCTTGCGACTTGCGGCAGGTGAGTCACGCATAGCACCTGGCGTTTCTCACCGAGTTCAGCGAGCCTCAGTCCGACCATCTCGGCGACGCCGCCGCCGACGCCGGAGTCGACTTCGTCGAAGACCATCGTCGGGATCGCGCTGCCATCGCTGGCAATGACCTGGATGGCGAGGCTCATGCGCGCAAGCTCACCACCGGATGCGACTTTCGACAGCGGCATTGGCTTCTGGCCGGGGTTCGCACTGATCAGGAATTCGATACTGTCGATGCCGTGTGGCGCGGGTGAGTCTGCCTCGGAGAGGTCGATCTCGAAGACGCCGCCGGGCATGCCCAAACCGGACATCGCCTCGGTGACCTCGCCGGCAAACGATTTCGCACTGGCCGCGCGCTTGGAGGACAGCGACGTCGCGAGCTCCAGGTATGCAGCTTCGGCCGCTGCAACGGATGCCTCCAGTTCCTGGTCGATCTCGTCCGCGTGCAGTAGCTCTTCATGTTCGCATGCGAGTTCCACCCTACGGTCGATCAGCAGGTAAGGCTCTACGCGATGCTTGCGCGCGACTGACTGGACCGCATCGATGCGTTCCTCGACCCATCGCTGGCGAGCGGGATCCGACTCGATCGAGTCGCTGGCCCGCGCGATGCTGTCGTAGGCCTCGGCGACCTGGATCTCGGCGCTCTGGACGAGCTCGAGCGGTTCGGCCAGTCCGTCGTCGAATTCGACAAGGCTCTCGAGCTCGCGGCGCGTCCCCGCCAGCATCGCCGCGGCGCTCGGTTCGGCGTCGCTCAGTTGCTGCATCGCGCTGCCGATGCCTTCGGCCAGCTTGCCGCTGTTCATCAGTTTCCTTCTTTCGATCTCGAGCTCATCGACCTCGCCCTCGCCGAGATCGAGGCGTTCGAGTTCCTCCAGTTGGAACGCGACGAGTTCGATGCGTGAAGCGCGATCGCTGGCGCGTGTCCGCAGCGACTCGAGACGATCCGTCAGGTCACGGAGTTCAGCATAGGCCTCTTCGACTTCTGAACGCTCGGCCATCAGTCCGCCGAAATGATCGAGCAGATCGCGCTGCACCGGGCGCTTGCCGAGCGACTGATGGAAGTGCTGGCCATGAATGTCCAACAGCAGGTCGCCGAATCCCTTGAGCTGCTGCATGGACACCGGGTTGCCGTTGATGAAGGCTCGCGAGCGGCCTTCCGCCGTGATGACGCGCCGTACGACGCAGCCGTCGTCCTCGTCCATCGCCTGTTCCTCGAGCCAGGCGGCAGCGGCCGGCTCGTCGGAGACGTCGAACTCGGCGCTGAACTCGGCGCGTTTCGAGCCCTGCCTGACGGCCTGGGCACTGCCACGCTCGCCGAGAACGAGCCCGAGCGCGTCGACGAGAATCGACTTGCCCGCGCCGGTTTCACCGGTCAGTACGGTCATCCCCGGCCCGAAGTCCACCTCGATCTGGTGGACGATGGCGAAGTCGCGGATGGTCAGGCTAGTTAACACGGTCGCCCGGCGTGCCGCGATTGCGGCTGTCTCTGCCCCAGTAGAGCTTCGACCTCAGGATGTCGAAGTAGTCGTATCCGGGCGGGTGAATCAATGTGACGCGGCCTTCGGACGGTCCGATACTCAGCCTGTCGCCCGGCTTGATCTCGCCGAGCAGGATACCGTCGACGGTGATCTCTGCCTTGATGTCGTCACGTTCGACGATGACCACCTCGACAGTCTGATGCGATGGAATAACGATGGGTCGGTCCGTCAGTGTGTGCGGTGCTACCGGGACGAGGACGAGCGCGTCGAGCTGAGGCGACACGATCGGGCCGCCACAGCTCAGCGCATATGCGGTCGAACCCGTAGGCGTGGCGACGATCATCCCGTCACCGGAATGGGTGTTGACGTAGTGATCGCCAATCCAGGTTTCGAAATCGACCATACGGCCCGTCTCACGGCGTTGCAGTACGACGTCGTTGATGCCGAACGCCGTTTTCGTCTTCCCGTCGCTTGAAAGCGTCGCGCGCATCAGCACGCGCGACTCCCTCGAGTAGTTGCCGGCAAGCACCTGGTCGAGGCTGGCCGTCATCTCATCGGGCGTAACGTCGGCCAGGAAGCCCAGTCTTCCTCGATTGACGCCCAGCAACGGGATGTCGTTTTTTCGGGCCAGCGCGCCAGCATAGAGCATCGTGCCGTCACCGCCGACGGCGACGATCAAATCAGCGGTATCGGACAGCGTCGCCTCGTCGACGACCGTGACCTTGTCATCGATGCCCGTTGAAGCCGAGTAAAGTTCGACGCCCGAGCCCGCGAGGTGATCAGCAAGCTGTTGCATCGGCTCGATGACGCGTTCGTCCTCCGGTCGTCCGACCAGTGCGATTTTGGTGAATGCCAGGCCCATGTCTGTTCTTGTCGTTTTGGTGCTTTTCTCTACGACCGCGCGTCGTCGCGCATTGTTGCAAACCCTTGACCGACCGCCAAGCCGTTGCTAGCGTCAATCAACACTATCACAGAGCACGACACGTCCGTTTCCTGTTTCTAAACAATGTCAGCAGAAGCGAACACACCGATTCCCAGTGAGCGAGCGGGACACCTGTTAAAGGTGCTGATCCAGCGCTATGTCCGTGACGGCATGCCGGTAGGCTCGAGGACGCTGTCGAAAGACTCGGGCCTCGATCTCAGCCCCGCGACGATCCGCAACGTTATGTCCGATCTCGAGGAGATGGGACTCGTGTCGGCGCCGCACACGTCGGCGGGCCGGGTGCCGACACCGAAGGCCTATCGCCTGTTCGTGGACACGATGGTTCGCTTCAAGAAGCCGAAGGACAACGATCTTGAGAAGCTGCGGACGCAGCTCGGCGACTCAGCGGACGATCCGGACGAGCTGATCGGCTCGGTCTCGAAAATGCTGTCCGAAATCACGAGCCTCGCGGGCATCGTCACCGTGCCGCGGGGCCAGACGGCGACGCTTCGGCAGATAGAATTCCTGCCGCTGTCGGATCACCGAATTCTCGTCATCCTCGTCATCAATGACAGGGAAGTTCAGAACCGAATCCTGCACGTCGATCGGGAATACACGGCATCTGAATTGCAGCATGCCGCCAACTTCATCAATGAGCACTACGCCGGCGCGGAGATGACGACGCTGCGTGAACGTGTCGTCAGCGATCTCGAGGGGCTTAGGGCGTCGATGAACCAGGAGATGCTCGACATCGTGACCGTCGCCCAGACGGCGATGGAAGGCATGTCGCATCCGGATGGCGAGTTCGTCATGGCCGGCGAGACCAACCTGATGGATTTCGCCGAGCTGTCGGACATCAGCAAGTTGCGGCGTTTGTTCGATGCCTTCTCGCACAAGCGCATGATCCTCGACTTGCTCGATCGCAGCATTCACGCATCGGGCGTGCAGGTCTTCATCGGCGAGGAATCCGGCTTCCGCATCCTCGACGACGTCAGTGTCGTAGCCGCTCCTTACCACCTCGAAGACGATACGATCGGCGTGCTGGGCGTCATAGGCCCAACGCGTATGGCGTATGACCGGGTGGTCCCGATCGTTGACCTGACCTCCAGGCTGCTCGGATCTGCCCTCAAGCAACGCGGCTGACGAGGCCCAATTAGACTTGATATTTACCGCCGCGCCCCCAGAGTGCGGCGAGACGGAAAATGTCGTCCCGGTAGACGGGACACGACCATTGCAGATGGGGAGCAAATCATGAATGAACAGGCGGAAGAGAAGCTCGACGACGAGCTTCCCAAGGATGAGCCTGAGTCGGCAGAGTCCGACGAGCTTGAGGCCGCAAAGGCGAAGGCTGAAGAGAACTGGGACCGCTACTTGCGCGCAGCCGCGGAGCTCGAGAATGTGCGTAAGCGTGCCGCCAGGGACGTCGAGAAAGCCCGAAAATTTGCGCTGGAGTCTTTCGGCCGTGAGCTGCTGGGCGTCGTCGATAGTTTCGAGATGGGGCTTGCCGCTGCGGAGAACGCGGATGCCGACGCGCTTCGCGAGGGCAGTGAGGCCACGCTGAAGCAGCTCCTGACCGCGCTCGAGCGGGCCGGAATCGAAGTGGTCGACCCGGTTGGCGAGCCGTTTGACCCGGAGCTTCACGAGGCGATCAGCATGCAGCCGTCTGCTGACATGGAACCGAACTCGGTCCTGGTGGCCATTCAGAAGGGCTACACGCTGAACGGGCGCCTGCTGCGCGCGGCGCGCGTCGTTGTCTCGACGGAGGCGCCGTCAGAGGCCTCCGACGAAGCCGAATAAATTAAGAACAAACGCTTGAATACAGGGGCTGCGGCCCCACGTTTCAGACAGTTTCGAAAAGAATTTTTTGGGAGTAATCAACATGGGTAAAGTGATCGGTATCGACCTTGGTACCACCAACTCCTGCGTTGCAGTGATGGAAGGTGATAAGCCCAAGGTGATCGAGAACAGCGAAGGCGATCGCACGACGCCGTCGATCGTCGCCTTCAGTAAAGACGACCAGGTGCTGGTAGGCCAGTCGGCCAAGCGTCAGGCTGTCACCAATCCGGAGAACACGTTGTTCGCCGTCAAGCGCCTGATCGGCCGCCGCTTCGAGGACGATGTGGTTCAGCGCGACATCGACATGGTGCCGTACAAGATCGTCAAGGCTGACAATGGCGATGCCTGGGTCGAGGCGAACGGCAAGAAGATGGCGCCGCCCGAGATCTCGGCGCGCGTGCTCATGAAGATGAAGAAGACCGCCGAGGACTACCTGGGTGAGGAAGTCACCGAGGCCGTCATCACGGTGCCCGCCTACTTCAACGACTCGCAGCGCCAGGCGACCAAGGACGCCGGCAAGATCGCGGGCCTCGAGGTCAAGCGCATCATCAACGAGCCGACCGCGGCAGCACTGGCGTACGGCATGGACAAGAAGCGCGGCGACGCGAAGATTGCCGTGTTCGACCTCGGTGGCGGTACGTTCGACGTCTCCGTCATCGAGATTGCCGAGATCGACGGTGAACACCAGTTCGAGGTACTCGCCACCAACGGCGACACCTTCCTCGGCGGTGAAGACTTCGACCTGCGCATCATCGAATACCTCGTATCCGAATTCGAGCGCGAGAGCGGTGTCGACATCTCCAAGGATCCGCTCGCGATGCAGCGCCTCAA
>JASJBE010000111.1 GCA_030066655.1 Woeseiaceae bacterium
CGTCTACGTCAACATGGTCGGCGGCCAGGACGAGCTCGTGTTCGATGGCGGCAGCTTCGCCATGCACGGCGACGGTGAGCTCGCGTTCCGGGGTGACTCGTTCGTCGAGGGTCTGTATTCGCTCGAAGTCGAGCAGTCGGACGGCGCGATCCAGTTCGGCTCCGAGGCCGGCGTTCGCGATCTCGCCTCTACCGAAGCGCGGGTCTACGAGGCGCTCGTCACCGGCACCCGGGACTATGTCCGCAAGCACGGCTTTCCCGGTGTCATCATCGGCCTGTCCGGAGGCATCGACTCGGCGCTGGTGCTCGCGGTCGCCTGTGATGCGCTCGGCAAGGAACGCGTTCGTACCGTGCAGATGCCGTTCCATTACACATCGGCGATCAGCCGCGAAGACTCGGCGTCGCAGGCGAGCCTGCTCGGTGTCCGGCACGACCTGATACCGATCGCGCCGATTTACGATGCGACGGTCGCCCAGCTCGAAGCCGTCTTCGAAGGGCGCGAGGAAGACGTCACCGAGGAGAACATTCAGTCACGCTGCCGCGGGCTGATACTGATGTCGATCTCTAACAAGACCGGCTGGATGCTGCTCACGACTGGCAACAAGAGTGAGATGGCCGTCGGCTACGCGACGCTGTACGGCGACATGGCCGGCGGGTTCGCGCCGATCAAGGACTGCAGCAAGTCTCTTGTCTACCGGCTCGCGCGCTACCGCAATACGCTCGGTGAGGCCATACCGGAACGCGTCATCACGCGAGAGCCGTCGGCCGAACTGCGTCCGGACCAGAAGGATAGTGACTCGCTTCCCGACTACGACGTGCTGGACCCGATACTGGAAGCGTTTATTGAAGAGGACCTGTCGGTCAACGAGATAGAAGCGCAGGGGTTTGAACGCAGCACGGTCATTCGCGTGCTTGAGATGGTCAAACGCAACGAATACAAGCGTCGTCAGGCGCCGCCCGGCATCAGGATCAGCGGTCGCGCATTCGGCCGCGACTGGCGTTATCCGATCACGAGCTGGTACCGCTTTCCCGGCTAGCCCGGGCTAGCCTCGGTTCGGAAAGTTCTTCTCGAGAATCCGGCGCGTGTCGGCCGCCATGTCGGCCATGCCCAGTTCCTCGTAGGCCTCGGCCATGATCTCGAGTGAGCGGGCGTTGCTGCTGGCGCCGTTGAACTCTTCCAGTGACGTCTTCGCGCGATTGAGCGCGGCCACGTAGGCGCCGCGCCTGAGGTAGTAGTCCGCGACCGTGTTCTCGTAAGCCGCGAGGCGGTTCTTCAGGAAAACGATGCGCTGTTCGGCATCGGGGGCGTATTGGCTGGCCGGGTAGCGCTCGATCAGGCGCCTGAACGTCGAGTACGCGAGCTCCGCGTCTTTCGGCGGCCGCGTATTGATGTCGCGGTTGAACAGGCGCTCCACGATGCTCGGGTCATTCTCGAAGTACGTCAGCCCCTTGATGTACAGCGCATAGTCGACGCGGGGGTCGATCGGGTTTTCCCGCATGAACGTATCGGCGGCCTCGACCGCGAGTTCCAGCTGCCCGATCTTGTAGTAGGAATACATCAGCTCCAGCTGGACCTGTTTGGACAGGTTGCTGAACGGGTAGCGGGCCTGGATCAGCTCGTAGATCTGGATAGCACGCCGATGATTGCCACTCAGCGCGGCTTCCTTGGCGGACGTGTAGCCCTCCTGCAGGTCCTGGATGACGGTCTTCTGTTCTTCGTTATTTGCGCAGCCCGCCGCGAGCAAAAACAGCGACAGCAGGACGCCGAGTTTGAGCCCGTTTCGAAGCTTTTGAATTACACTGTCGATCATGAAATTCCGTTCTGTCAGCCAAAAAGCCGGCGCCGTCGGCCCGACAAAATCGGCAAGTATACCGATGGCGGGTCTGCCCCGCGAGCCGCGATGAACGAAATTCTCTCCGGGACCGTGCCCAATGAGCTCGCCGGTGTTCGTCTGGACCAGGCGCTGGCGCAGATGTTCCCCCAGTTTTCTCGCAGCCGGCTCAAGAACTGGCTGCTGGCGGGCGCCATTCTCGTCGACGGCAGCGTCTGGAAACCCCGCGATACCGTGGGCGGCGGTGAACAGGTCGACGTGCGGCCACAGGAAGAACCGGCCGTAACCTCGGAACCCGAACCTATCGAGCTGGACCTGGCCTATGAGGACGAGCACCTGCTCGTCGTCAACAAGCCGGCCGGCCTCGTCGTGCACCCGGGCGCCGGCAACACGCGCGGCACGCTGATGAACGGTTTACTGCACCACGACCCGGCGCTGGAGAGCCTGCCGCGCGCCGGCATCGTTCACCGCCTCGACAAGGAGACCAGCGGCCTGCTACTGGTCGGCAAGACGCTAGAAGCCCATACGCAACTGACGCGGATGCTGGCCGACAGGGAGATATCGCGGCGCTACGTCGCCGTCTGCAACGGCGTGCTGACCGGCGGCGGACGCATCGACGAGCCCATCGGAAGGCACCCGGTAGACCGGACACGAATGAGCGTGCAGCACGACGGTCGCCCCGCGGTCACGCACTACACCGTCATCGAGAGGTTTCGTGCGCACACGTTTATTGACGTGAAGCTCGAAACCGGCCGCACTCACCAGATTCGCGTCCACTTCGCCTACCGCCGGCACCCGTTGCTCGGCGACCCGGTCTACGGCGGGAGGCTCGCATTGCCGGCCGGCGCGAGTAACGCATTGATCGAGGCGCTGCGATCCTTCCGCCGACAGGCCCTGCACGCGGCGAGACTCGCGTTCGAGCATCCTGCGTCCTTGAAAACCCTAGAGGTCCGAGCGGAGCCGCCAGCCGATTTCCTGGCGTTGCTTGACGTGTTGAGGGAGGACGTATGACTGCGGACAACGCCTTTGGCTGGATCGCCGCCGAGTGGCCGGCCCCCGACAACATCGTCGCCGGCACGACGACCCGCACAGGCGGGGTTAGCGAGGGCGCCTTTGCGTCACTGAACCTGGGGGCACATGTCGACGACAGTGACGAGGCCGTCAGTGAAAACCGGCGTCGACTCAGAGCCCACCTGTCGTTACCGCAGGAGCCTTTGTGGCTGCAGCAGGTCCACGGCACGCGCGTCGCTCGCTCTGTCGACGATGCGCGGGAGCCTGCCGATGCGGCCGTCGGATCGGGCGCGCTCAATACGCTGGCCATCATGACGGCCGATTGCCTGCCGGTGCTGTTCTGCAGTCGGGACGGCCGGCACATCGCCGCTGCGCACGGTGGATGGCGTGGCCTCGCTGACGGCATCCTCGAGCAGACGGTCAGTGCGATGGCGGCCCCGCCCGAAGCGCTCATCGCGTGGCTCGGGCCGGCGATTGCGCAACCGGCTTTCGAGGTCGGCGGTGAAGTCCGGGACGCGTTCGTGCGTCTGAACGATGCGTTGTCGAATTGCTTTGAAGAAAACGCGCGAGGCCGGTGGCAGGCCGACCTCTATGGCATCGCGCGGTGGCAGCTGGCGGCCGTGGGCGTCGGCGACGTGTTCGGCGGCGACTTCTGCACCTACTCGGATGCGGATCGCTTCTATTCCTATCGTCGCGACGCTGCCTGCGGTCGCATGGCGAGCATCATCGGCCGGCGGCCGTAGGTACAACTCGCAGCGGCCGGATTGCTTGAAAAACGCCGTGGCGGCGCCATCTATTGCGCATAGAATTTCCGGAGCGCGTCATGCGAATGGACAAACTGACAAGCAAATTCCAAATGGCGCTGGGCGAGGCCCAGTCGCTGGCTGTCGGCCAGGATCACCAGTTCATCGAGCCGGCCCACCTGATGGTTGCGCTGCTCGACCAGCAGGGCGGCAGCGTGCGCGGCCTGCTGACCAAGGCCGGCGGCAACGTCAACCTGTTGCGGTCGCAGCTGGGCGACGCCATCGATCGACTGCCCCGCGTCGAGGGCGCTGGCGGCGACGTACACATCAGCAACCCGCTGAACAAGCTCTTAAACCTGACGGACAAGCTCGCGCAGCAGCGCGAAGATCAGTACATCTCCAGCGAGCTGTTCGTGCTGGCTGCGTTGGACGACAGTTCACCGCTGAAGGAACTGTTCGATGCGGCCGGCATCGTGCGTGGCGCCGTCGAGAAGGCTGTCGACGAGCTGCGCGGTGGCCAGCAGGTCAACGACCCGAACGCGGAGGACACCCGACAGGCGCTGGAGAAGTTCACGATCGACCTGACCGAGCGCGCCGAGCAGGGCAAGCTCGACCCGATCATCGGTCGCGACGAGGAAATCCGCCGCACGATCCAGATCCTGCAGCGCCGTACGAAGAACAACCCGGTGCTGATCGGTGAGCCCGGCGTCGGCAAGACCGCGATCATCGAAGGTCTCGCCCAGCGCATCGTCAATAATGAAGTACCGGAAGGTTTGCGCGGCAAGCGAATCCTGTCGCTGGACATGGGCGCGCTGATCGCGGGCGCCAAATTCCGCGGCGAGTTCGAAGAGCGGCTCAAAGCCGTGCTCAACGACCTCGCCAAGCAGGAGGGACAGATCATCCTGTTCATCGACGAGCTGCACACGATGGTCGGCGCCGGCAAGGCCGAGGGATCGATGGATGCCGGCAACATGCTGAAGCCGGCGCTGGCACGCGGCGAACTGCACTGCGTTGGCGCAACGACGCTGGATGAGTATCGCCAGTATGTCGAGAAGGACGCGGCGCTCGAACGTCGATTCCAGAAGGTGCTCGTTAATGAGCCGACGGTCGAAGATACGATCGCAATCCTGCGCGGCCTGAAGGAGCGCTACGAGGTGCACCATGGCGTCGAGATCACGGACCCGGCGATTGTCGCCGCGGCAACGCTGTCGCACCGTTACATCAGCGACCGGCAGTTGCCGGACAAGGCGATCGATCTCGTCGACGAGGCAGCGTCCCGCATTCGCATCGAGATCGACTCGAAGCCGGAGGCGATGGATCGTCTGGAACGGCGCATCATCCAGCTGAAGATCGAGCGAGAGGCGTTGCGCAAGGAATCGGACGACGCGTCGAAGAAGCGTCTCGGCGATCTCGAGACTCAGCTCGACGGTCTCGAGAAGGAATTCTCCGATCTCGAGGAAGTCTGGAAGGCCGAAAAGTCGTCGCTCGCCGGTACGTCGCACATTAAAGAAGAGCTGGAGCGCGCGAGACTCGAGCTCGAGACCGCACATCGCGCCAATGACCTCGCGCGCATGTCGGAGCTGCAGTACGGCCGCATTCCCGAACTCGAGAAACAGCTCGAGGATGCGATGCAGGTCGAAGGTAAGGAGATGACGCTGCTGCGCAATAACGTGACCGAAGAAGAGGTCGCGGAGATCGTCTCCAAGTGGACCGGCATCCCGGTCTCCAAGATGCTCGAGGGCGAGAAGGAGAAGTTGCTGCAGATGGAGTCTGTCGTGCAGGAACGCGTCGTCGGCCAGGGCGAGGCCGTGACCGCCGTCGCCAACGCGATACGCCGTTCGCGCGCCGGCCTGTCTGACCCGAAACGCCCAATCGGCTCCTTCCTGTTCCTCGGGCCGACCGGCGTCGGCAAGACCGAGCTCACGAAGGCGCTCGCAAACTTCATGTTCGATACCGACGATGCGATGGTGCGCCTGGACATGTCCGAGTTCATGGAGAAGCACTCCGTGGCAAGGCTGATCGGCGCGCCGCCGGGCTACGTCGGCTACGAGGAGGGCGGCTATCTGACGGAGGCGGTTCGCCGTCGTCCGTACTCAGTTATCCTGCTCGATGAGGTCGAGAAGGCACACCCGGACGTGTTCAACGTGTTGTTGCAGGTGCTCGACGACGGTCGCCTGACCGACGGCCAGGGCCGCACGGTCGACTTCCGCAACACCGTTATCGTCATGACGTCGAACCTCGGCTCGCACCTGATCCAGGAACTGGCCGGTGAGGAGCGCTACGACGAGATGAAGTCGGCGGTCATGGAGGTCGTCGGCCAGCACTTCCGTCCGGAGTTCATCAACCGCGTCGATGACGTTGTTGTCTTCCACCCACTTGGCAGGGAGCACATCAGAAAGATCGTCGACATCCAGCTCGGCTACCTGCACGATCGGCTCGCCGATCGCGACATGCAGATTCACCTGTCGGATGCCGCCAGGGACCAGCTGGCCGAGGCCGGCTTCGATCCGGTGTACGGCGCGCGGCCGCTGAAGCGGGCGATCCAGCAGCAGGTCGAGAACCCGCTCGCGCAGGAGATCCTGCAGGGCAAGTTCAAGCCAGGGGACGTCATCGAAGTGGGCGTGTCCGAGGATCGCCTCGATTTTCAGAACGCGGCCTGAAGTAAACGCACGGACAGCGCATTCCTAATATAATGCGCGAGCTTGTTTTTAGAGGTAAGACCTGCGATGCCCATTTACGGTTACGAGTGCCAGGAGTGCGGCCACACGCTGGACGCGCTGCAGAAGATCTCCGACGATCCGTTGGTCGACTGCCCGGCCTGCGGTCAGGCTGGACTGAAGCGCCAGCTGTCCGCACCGCGGTTTCGACTGAAGGGGCAGGGCTGGTACGAGACCGACTTCAAGAAGGACAACCAGCGAAATCTCGCTGACGGGAAGCCGGCCGACAGCAAGTCCGATAGCAAGTCCGACTCGAAGTCGTCCGACAGCAAACCGGCCAAAGACAGCAAGCCGTCCAAGCCCGCCAAGTCATCGAACGACGCGGCGACGTCCTGACCCGTGCACCTGCGCCGCTACCTCGTCGCCGGCCTGCTCGTCTGGATCCCGCTCGGGCTGACGATTCTGCTGATCTCGTTTGCCGTTCGGCAAATGGACAAGACGCTGGGCATCATCCCGGCCAAGTACCAGCCCGAGCTGCTGCTCGGGCAGCTTCTGCATCAGCTGGGTTTCGCCGCGGCGCCCGACCCGATCAATATTCCGGGCCTCGGCGTCATTCTCGTCTTCCTGATCCTGCTGATCACGGGCGTATTGGCAGCGAATTTCATGGGCCGCGCGTTCCTCGGCAGCTGGGAACGCCTCATGGAGCGCATCCCGGTGGTCCGCTCGATCTACTCCGCGGCCAAGAACTTCGCCGAGATCGTGTTCTCGGACTCGGGCAACGCGTTCAAGAATGTGCTGCTCGTCCAGTACCCGCGCAAGGGCATCTACAGCCTCGCGTTCCAGACCTCGACGCATCTCGGCGAAGTCCAGGGGCGCACCGGGGAGGAGGTCGTGGGCTGCTTCGTGCCGACGACGCCGAACCCGACGTCCGGGTTCATCATCATCGTGCCGCGCAAGGACGTAACCGTGCTGGATATGGAAGTCGACGAGGCGCTGAAGCTGATCATCTCTCTGGGCGTCGTCGTGCCGCCATGGCGCAACGATCCGAGCAAGGTACCCGCACCGCCGTTGGCCGCTGGCGACTAGCGGCCCGCTTGCCCTGAAAGCCCCCAAGCCGTACCATTCCGCCTCTTTTTTTGGCCGGTTCCGGCGAGAGTCATGCGAACTCATTATTGTGGACAAGTCGAACAGTCGCTGATTGGCGAGCACGTCGAGGTGTGCGGCTGGGTACATCGTCGTCGCGACCACGGCGGCGTCATCTTCATTGACCTGCGTGACCGCGAGGGCCTGCTGCAGGTCGTCTTCGATCCGGATCGTGCCGAGATCTTCGCCGAAGCCGAACGTATCCGCGGCGAGTTCGTGCTGAAGGTCAAGGGCTTGGTGCGCGAGCGCCCGGAGGGCACGATCAACCCGAACATGACCACCGGTCATGTCGAGGTGCTGGCCCACGACCTCGAGGTCTTGAACCGCTCCGAGACACCGCCGTTCCATCACGATGAAACGGTCAACGAGGAGCTGCGCCTGACGTACCGCTACCTCGACCTGCGTCGTGACGACATGCTGAACAACTTAAGACTTCGCCATAAGGTCACGATGGCGATGCGAGACTTTTTAGACGGCCGCGGTTTCGTCGATGTCGAGACGCCGATGCTGACGCGGGCGACGCCCGAAGGCGCGCGGGACTACATCGTCCCCAGCCGCACGCATCCGGGCAAGTTCTTCGCGCTGCCGCAGTCGCCGCAGCTGTTCAAGCAGCTGTTGATGATGTCCGGGCTCGATCGCTATTACCAGATCGTCCGCTGCTTCCGCGACGAGGACCTCAGAGCCGATCGCCAGCCGGAGTTCACGCAGCTCGACCTCGAGATGAGCTTCGTCGACGAGGCCGACGTCACGAACACGATGGAAGACCTGATCCGCCATGTCTTCAAGGCCGTGCTGGATGTCGACCTGCCGAACCCGTTCCCGCGCATGCCTTATGCGGAGGCGATGCAGCGCTTCGGTTCGGACAAACCGGACCTGCGCATCGACCTGGAACTGGTTGAGGTCTCCGATCTGATGGGCTCCGTGGAATTCAAGGTGTTCGCCGGCCCCGCGGCCGATCCCGAGGGTCGCGTTGCTGCGCTGTGCCTGCCCGGCGGCTCGACGCTCAGTCGCAAGGAGATTGACGACTACGAGTCCTACGTAAAACGCTACGGCGCCCGGGGACTTGCCTATATCAAGGTCAACGACGTCGATGCTGGCCGCGACGGCCTGCAGTCGCCGATCCTGAAGTTCCTGCCCGACGACGCCGTCGCCGGTATCGTCGAGCGTACCGGGGCTGCGACCGGCGACCTGATTTTCTTCGGCGCCGACAAGGCCCACGTCGTCAACGATGCGCTCGGTGCGCTGCGCGTGAAGCTGGGTGAGGACCGCGGACTCGTCGCCGAAGGCTGGGCGCCACTCTGGGTCGTCGACTTCCCGATGTTCGAGAAGGACAAGCAGACCAAACGCTGGACCGCGTTGCACCACCCGTTCACCGCGCCGTCGGTCAACGATGCAGACGCCCTGCGCGCCGACCCCGGCAACGCGCTATCGCGTGCCTATGACATGGCGTTGAACGGTTCCGAGATTGGCGGTGGCTCGATTCGTATTCACGACCAGGACATGCAGTCCGCCGTCTTCGACCTGCTCGACATCAGCAAGGAGGAAGCCGAGGAGAAGTTTGGCTTCCTGCTGCGTGCACTCGAGTACGGCGCGCCGCCGCACGGCGGCATCGCCTTCGGCCTCGATCGTATCGTCATGCTGATGGCCGGCGCCGAGAGCATTCGCGACGTCATCGCGTTTCCGAAGACGCAGTCGGCGGCAGACCCGCTGACCGATGCACCCGGGGTCGTCTCCGCTGAGCAGCTCAAGGAAACCGGCATTCGGCTGCGGACTCCGCGCGCCGAGTAATGACGCTCGAACAGGCCGACTCGCCGGGCACAAAGCCCATCGACTCCGTTATCTGCGTGCACGGCTTCTGGTCGCACGGCAACGGCATGGTGCTCATCAAGCGACACTTCGTGAACGAGTACGGTTGGAATGCCATGACCTTCTCGTATCCGTCGGTCAAAGGCTCGCTGGATGAGAATGCCGACCTGCTCGCGAAGTTCATCGAGGACGAGGGCCTCGAGCGTTGTCACATCGTTGGCCACAGCCTCGGCGGCGTCCTGACCCTTCGCATGCTGTCGCGCAGCAACTCAAGCTTCGCCGGACGCGTCGTTTGTCTGGGCTCGCCGCTGTCCGGTTCGCGCGCCGCGCATTTCCTGTCACGCCAGAACTGGGCAGAGCAGATCCTCGGGCGCAGCCTGCCGGAAGGGACGATCCACTCGGTGGCCAATGAATGGGCCGGCGAGGTCTGCGAGCGTGTGGACGTCGGTGTCGTCGCCGGATCGATCCCGGTCGGTATCGGCCAGATCGCCGGCGGCTTCAATGAACCCAACGATGGCACCGTTGCCGTCAGTGAAACGCAGCTCGACGGCGCGCGCGACCACATCACGATGGCGGTTAGCCACATGGGCATGCTGATCTCGCGCGCCGCTGCCGACCAGGCCGCGGCCTTCTTAAAACGCGGTGAATTTCTGCGCAACCCGCTGTACTGAGACGGGTGCAGATGTGGCTGGCGCG
>JASJBE010000112.1 GCA_030066655.1 Woeseiaceae bacterium
GACGACCAGCACCTTCTCGATGCGGTGCTGGTGCAGCAGTGACAGCACCTCGTCCTCGTCGGCGTCTTCGCCAACCGTCACGAGCTTATCCTTGGGCGTCATCGCGTTGGCGACCGGCTGGTCCAGCGTCTTCTCGAAGCGAAGATCCCGATTCGTCACGATGCCGACCGTCTGGTCGTCCTCGACGACCGGTACGCCCGAGATGCCCTTCGAGCGGGTCAGCGCGAGTACGTCGCGGATCGTCATGTCCGGCGGTACCGTGATCGGGTCGCGGACGATCCCGCTCTCGAACTTCTTGACCGACGCGACCTGCTGGGCCTGCTGCTCGATGGTCATGTTCTTATGGATGATGCCGATACCGCCTTCCTGAGCCAGTGCAATCGCGAGGCGGCCCTCGGTGACCGTGTCCATCGCGGCGGACAGGATCGGAATATTGAGCGTGATTTCTTTCGTCAGCCGCGTACCGAGATCCACCTCGCGAGGCAGGACCTCGGAGTAACCCGGCTGCAGCAGGACATCGTCGAAAGTGAGGGCTTCCTTGGCTATGCGCATGAGATGGTTCGCGTTTGTTAGAGGTTAATCGACCAAGTTTACGCGCCTTGCATTTGCGGGTAAACGTTGATGTGCGTCGGTATACTCGTGCGATGTCTGAGACGCGCCAACCCGTCACCGTCAGCCAGCTCAACCGGCAGGCCAAGAGGCTCCTGGAGTCCGGCCTCGCACGGGTCTGGGTCGAGGGCGAGATCTCCAACCTGGCCAGGCCCGCGTCCGGCCACGTCTACTTCCGGCTGAAGGACAGTGGCGCCCAGGTCGCCGCCGCGTTCTTCCGCCAGCGCCAAAGAGGGCCGACGATCCGGCTGAAAGACGGCGACCAAGTGCTCGTCTACGCCAAGGTCAGCCTGTACGAGGCGCGCGGCGACTACCAGCTGATCGTCGAACAGGTCGAGCCGGCCGGCGAAGGCATCCTGAAACGGCAATACGAGCGGCTGAAGAACAAACTCGCGGCCGAGGGGCTGTTCGACGAGGAGCGCAAGCGTCCTATCCCGGCCCTGCCCGGGCGTATCGGCGTCATCACATCGCCTAGCGGCGCGGCCGTGCGCGACATCCTCAGCGTGTTGAAACGTCGCTTCCCGTTAATCCCGGTCGTCATCTATCCGGCCGCGGTCCAGGGCGATGCGGCGCCCGGCGAGCTCGTCGCCGCGCTGGATACTGCGAATGAACGCGACGAATGCGACGTCCTGATCATCGGCCGCGGCGGCGGATCCCTAGAGGACCTGTGGGCATTCAACGACGAGGCGCTGGCCAGGCGCATCGTCGATTCGGACATCCCCGTTGTCAGCGCAGTCGGTCACGAAGTTGACTTCACGATCGCGGACTTCGTTGCCGACGTGCGTGCGCCTACGCCTTCCGGCGCGGCGGAGTTGGTTGTGCCCGACCAGGAAGACTGGATCCGGCGCTTCAACGTGCTCGGCGACCGCATCGTGAGAAACGGCCAGCGAACCCTCGAGGATAGTGCCCAGACGCTGGACTGGCTGCAACGACGCCTCATTGGCGCGAGCCCGATCGCGCGCCTCAGGAACCAGGCCGATCTGCTGCGCGAGCTGAAGGCAAGGCTGCGCTCAGGCACTCGCGAACGTTTGAGCGCGAAGGCGCAGCACCTCCAGTCGCTGCGCGCCACGCTGATGCAACGCTCCCCCGCCGTTCGGGTCGAGAAATTCAGCGGCCGTCTGGACGCGCTGCACCAACGCGCCGTCACCGCGGTTACGACGTTCCTGTCCGACAAGAACCACCGGACCGAGCTGGCCGCGCGCGCCCTGCACTCGGTCAGCCCGCTCGCGACGCTGAACCGTGGCTACGCGATCGTGACGGATCACGACAGTGGCAAGGCGCTGCTGGATACGAAAAAGGTAAAAAAGGGCGACACGATCGAGGCGCGTCTCGCGAACGGTGTCCTGACCGCAACGGTCACGGGCAAGTCTTGATTCGAATCGCGCTCGTGTCTCTGGCACTGCTGGCGCTCAACGCGGAAGCGCTTGCTGACGATGCGCGTCCCGGCGGTATCGCGATGATTGATGTTGGGGCAGCGAACGAGGCGCAACCCAATGTGCGCTACAACGGAAAACCCGTGCTCGTGATGCAGGACGGTGGCCGCTGGATCGCCGCAGTCGGCATCCCGCTGGACATTGAGCCGGGCACGATCGAGATCGACGTCGGCGACGAACGTCGGTCCGTCTCCGTGCAGGAACATAGCTACGTCGAGCAGCGGTTGTTTGTCGATCGAAAGTATGTGGCAGTAAGCCAGGCCAGCCTCGATCGCATCGGCCGTGAGAGAAAGATCATCGACGCCGCGCTGAACCGGTTTGTCGACACCCCGATCGAGAGCATCCGGATGCTCGCTCCGGTCGACGGCCGCCGCAGCTCGAGCTTCGGGCTGCGTCGCTTCTTCAACGATGAGCCACGCGCCCCGCATAAGGGCATGGACATTGCTGCCGTCGTGGGTACACCTGTCCTAAGCGCACTGGCGGGCGAAGTCGTGGCGACGGGTGACTACTACTTCAATGGCCAGACTGTCATCGTCGATCACGGCCAGGGCCTGATCAGCCTGTACTGCCACCTGAATGCGATCGGCGTCGAAGAAGGAGAACACTTGGAAGCCGGCGACGTACTCGGCGAGGTCGGCAAGACGGGCCGCGTCACCGGCGCACACCTGCACTTCGGTATCTACCTGAACGGAACTGCGGTAGATCCGGCCATCCTGCTAGCGGCCGTTGAAGAATAGTCGGATCGACCGATTGAAGTCACAGACAACGACGGTCTTTCGAATGTTGAGTACATAGAGGGGTAAGCTTCCGCAACCAATTGCGGATCAAGCTGTCCCTGATCGACCACTGCAAGACTAGTGGATTAGTACACGCTCCGAGCGGACTATGGACCCCAAGTCTCTAAGAGTCTTCCCATCAATCAATACCGTCTGATGCTCAGAGCGTATTTCCTCAAACTCCTGTTGGATATCCGCATAGGACTGATCTTCAAAATACTCGACAGCAACAATGAAATCCCACTCAGATTCGCCGCGCGAGCCTGATTCGGTGATATTTTCAATTAAGCGATAGCTCTTGAATAAGCCGCGTTCCACTGCGACCTCATCCATCACAAACCAGTTTTTCTCAACAAACTGCTTAACAGACTCTCTGTTGCCTTGCGTCGCCTTCAAATAGGTGAAAGTCCAGTTGCTATCGCTGGCAATCCCAGCATCATCAGAAGCCTCAACCGGTCGTGTCGTTGAGAATACAAGCATGCAGAAGGCTGCAAGTAAAAAGCAAAGACCTCTCATCCGTTACTACCTCTCCACAATCGCGCATGTCCGCTTGGCGTCACAAGCGGTCATGCTGGCTCAATTCGCATGAGTGTCGGATTTCGACCGAAAGGAGCCGTGTTTATCAGTTTTCCGTGGCTCCAATGACGGGGCGCCGCGTCTATGCCGAACCCTACACTCCAAGTAACCTTATAACGATGCTGTCAAAGTTAAGCGCAAGATAAAGCAAGAAGACGAGATTCGCGTAGATCAGAATCGGAACGAGCCAGATCAGAGCGACCAAGCCGCCATCGTTCAGGAATATAATGAATAGTGCGACAAAGAGGCCCAGGTACAAGTCAGCGCCAATCTGCCTGCCCCACCGCAGGGTTGCGATCGATCTGACACTGCGGAAAAAGTTCTCCCGAAAGCTGCAGTAGATGCTGTAAGCGAGAAACGCCAGCAGCGCCAGCCATACGACCGCCTTGACCCCACCCAGCTGTCCGCCGAAGTGGAACGTCGTTTCGTCGATATTCGATGAAATGGCGAACACCGCAAAGGCAGCGTAAATCCCCCACAGCACCAGCCCGCTCTTGCCAATCTTCATAAGTCTCTATCCTTGGCCAAACGGTTCACAGCGATTGACGGGCCGTCAGACCCAGCGCTTGACGGCGTCGACTGAGTCGGTGGGGCCGGTGTTGAAGCAGATCCTCGCACCGGGCGCCTTCTCGTGAATCAGGTTGATCAGCTTCTCAAACAGGAGGAACTCCTCGGTATCCGTCCTGACACCCGCGCCGACGAGGACACAGGCAAACTCAGTTTCAGCCAGAATCTCACCGACGACGGCTTCCGCGGTCTCTCCGTGGTCTATAAAGCAGACCTGGGCGCTATATCCACCATCGTTCAAGGCGGCTTCGTCGCGGCGCAAGCCGGCTTCCAGTTTCTCGGCGGTCAGGCCGGGCCATCGATCGTAATTCACTACGCCTGGATCGAGGCCAATCAACAGGACCTTTTTCGCACTCACTACTTACTCCCTTCTTTTCTCAAGCATTGTACGATGATGTAAACATGCTGTTCCGGATGCTGGTCATACTCGAGATGCCGGCACACACATTGGTTCTCCGAGATCACCTGAAGCGTTCGTGGTATACCGAGCACGCTGTAGTACATCGGAGGGCCCATCGCCGAGTCAGTCTTTTCTTCGGCGGCGTCGCGTCCACCGGTCGTGAATATGCAGACGCCTCCCCGGTTCAGCCCCTGCAAAATCTTCGTCAGGACCGGTTCCTGGTCTGCCATTGGCAAATGCCAGATGCTGTCCCATGCAGAGATTAGGTCGTACTTTTTAGAGAACGACCAGTTGCGTATGTCGGCGAGATGAAACTCGACACCGGGATGACGTTGCTTCGCAAGCACAAGCATCCTGGGAGAGATATCGAGACCCTCGACACTGAATCCGCTCTCGATCAACAGGTCGATGAGTCTGCCGCTGCTGCCACAGCCGATATCGATCGCGTTACCGCGTTGTTCTACAAATGCAATCGCTCTCTCGTGTTGTTCAATGCCATTGCTGCGCGGGAAGTCATCGCTGTTCCAGTGGTCCGCAAGTTGATCGTAGCTCGTGGCGATTTCATCCGGGGTCATGTTGGGCATCCAGCGCGACTGTATGGCGTGCAGCCGTCGAGCTAGCCTAGCTCCGCTTCGGACAGCGTCACGGGTGTCCAGCGTGCGAGGCGCCGCTGCATTCGGTCTTCGACACTTTCGCCTTCGAGACTGGCGAAATCCACTGGCTCATCGGTGAGCCCCGGTATGTTGAGACCCACGACGTTGATGACGGCAACCTGGCCCCGCGGACCCTCCGTAATGGCTGCGGCGTAGGTGCCGCAGGTCGAACAGATCAGGAAGTCTGCCGTCCTGTGGCCGAATTGATAGCGAGTTAGCGGGCGCTCAGAGACGATCTGCAGCTTTCCATCGGGGTCGCTGGCCGACTTTACACCGCGAGATGAACAAAATCCGCAGCCGTCCTGCCGGAGTTGGACCGGCTTTTCCGTCTCGTATTCCGCTTTGATCGAGCCACAGTGGCATGAGCCGTAATAGATCAAGATCGTTCCCGGACGCGGATTCCCGCATTGCCTGACATGCTATCAGTATAGCCGACGCCCGATCGAGCTCGGCTGGCAGCCTGACGCTGCCAGCCTTGGTTTTCTTCAGAGAATGTCTCCGCCGACCGGCAGCTGGCTCGGTACAGTATCCGGTATCTGCCTCGGGAATCCGCTATCGGTCAGCGTCCTTAAGAATCGCTCGATGTCACCGAAGTCGTCGTCTTCCAGCGTGACACCAAGGTCATCGCGATCCTCGTAGAGCGCGATAGCGTCCCCGAGTGTCGCGCGGGAGCCGTCATGCATGTACGGCGCCGTCAGTTCGACGTTGCGTAGCGACGGTGTGCGAACCGCTGGCTTGTCTACCTGGATGGGCTTTGCCGGGTCGATCTCGTTGTCGGCGAGCATCGGACCCGAGTGACAGTCCGTGCAGCCGCCGTTGATGAACTTATTGAGGCCCGTGATTTCGGCACCGGTCAACGCCGATTCGTCGCCGGCGAGAAATCGGTCGAAGCGCGTCCGCTGCGTTATCAGCGTGCGCTGGTATGTGGCGAGCGCCTTCGCGATGTTGGCCTCGGTGATCGGGTCAGCACCTTCGAATGCCAGGCCGAACAGGCGCTGGTACTCGGGTATCAGCGAAAGCCTGAGAATGATCTCAGGCATGATCTCGGCTTCCAGAAAATCGCTGCTGCGCATCTCGACTTCACTTCGAATCGGATCGACAGCCTGGGCCTCCAATGTGCCGGCTCTGAGGTTCCAGAAGTAGCCTCCCGAGACGAAGCCCTCGCCCGGTTCCGTCTGCTCGATACCGGTAAACGCGACATTCAGGACGGTCGGCGAGTGAAACGGCGTCTCGGCTGCACCACTGCGACTCGGCCCGAGCCCGGTCCCGTCGACGCCGATGGAGAACATCCTCCCGTCAGCCCAGCCGTGATCCGGGTGATGACAGGTCGCACAGGAAACGTTCATGCGTCCGGACAGGATCGGGTCCCAGAACAGAGCCTCACCGAGCTGCCGTTTCTCGACGCTGAACGCGTTGTCTGCCGGGAATATCGGGGCTTCCGGCAGTGGCGTGAAAAAGCTGGTATAAGGCTCGGACGGGGTGTCTGCTGACGCGCCCTCTTCTTCGCAACCAACCAGAAAACTCAACGATATCAAAACGATCAATACAGCCTGCTTGCCCATAAAACACTCCAGTGAATCGAATCAGGCGGAATGCTATTGAACAGTGGTCATAGACTTGTCGACATTTTCGCGGATAGCGCGAGTACTTCTTGAGTCGTCCGGTTCATCGCATGAATCGTCATCCCGGAATTAACGTAATGCTGGCTTCCCCGCGAAACCTGAGGCTTGGCGCGCTGATTCTGGCGTTCGTCGCCATCAACCAGATCGACGACCCGATGATCGGCGCGACGATTGGCCAGGAGCTCTTCTACTGGTCGCTGCGGCTGACCACGTTGGCTGGCGGCCTGTGGCTGGCAGATTGGCTGGATGCCCGGTTGGTGCCCGAACGCTGGACACGTCCCGCGTGGCTGAGGCCGGTAGTGCTGGTCTCAGCCGTCGGCTTGCTGCCGTTCTCCATCGCCGAGATCCTGATGGAACCGCATTTGCCAATGCGGCCCGAGTACATCGACGATGAACTTTGGGCCGTGTCGCCGGTCCTCGCGTGGCTAAGCGAGTATGTAACGATCCTGTCGATCCTGATCCCGGTGCATCTGTTGCTGTGGCTGCTTATCGATCGCAGGGGCCAAGCACCCGTGCCCGCGGTAGAGGACCCTGCGCCCGCTCTGCCGGTGTTCCTCGAGGGAACGTCAGTCAGGCGGCCAGACGACGTTCTAGCGCTGCAGGCCGAGGAACACTACGTGCGCGTTTACACCGAGCAAGGCGCGGAGCTCGTGCACTGTCGTTTTGGCGATGCCGTGGATTCAATGCCGGACAAACTCGGCCTGCAGGTGCACCGCTCATGGTGGGTCGCCGACGGCTCTGTTGTCTCAGCGAAGAGAGGCTCCCGCCGCTGGCAACTGAACATTAGGGGCGATGTTTCAGTGCCGGTCAGCGACAGCTATGTACAGGCCGTGCGCGAGCGAGGGTGGTTGAAAAGGAAGCGCCAGAGCTGATCTGCGCGCGGCATTCGCCATTGTGATTCGACAGGTGTCTTTGTCTCAGAGTAACCGGCTGGACCGAGTATAGCCTCCGGAGTTGTTCGTGATGGTCCGGCACGATGTAGACCGGGAACAGGCATAACCCAGAGCCAACTCCGCATAGTTTAGGAATCTCACTGCGATGCGATGCCGAGGTTGATCTCGAGAAACTCGAGTAGTGCTTCGTATAATTTCATCTTGTTTTCGAGGCTGCCGGCGCCGTGACCGCTTCGATCCAGCTCGATCCAGCCGGGCGTCTTGCCGGCCGCCTCCAGCGCCTCGCGCATAGCCTTCGAGTGAGCGATCGGTGCACGACGATCTTTATCGCCATGAATCAATAGCGTCTTCGCCTCGATTTTGTCGGCGTGGTTGATCGGACTGAAGGCATCGAGCAAGCCCTTGTCCGTGCCCAGCACTCGGTTCAAGTAGGCTTCACCACGTTGTGTCTTTTGTATATCGCCTTTACTGAACATCATGTTCAAGTCATAGACTCCGACGTAGCCGGCTGCACAACGCAGGAGGTCAGGTTCTCGTGCTGCCAGCATGTAGGAGGCGTACGCGCCAAAACTCGCGCCATAGGCGCAGACACGGTCGCCGTCGATGTCAGCGCGTTCTCTGGCCCATCGAGTAGCCGCAGCGATATCGTCGATTATTCGCCCGCCCCACTCCCTGTAACCGGCTCGACGGAACTCGTCGCCGAAATTCCCGCTGCCACGAAAATTCACCTGCAGTACCGCATAGCCATGATTGGCGAGCAACTGCACGTCGCGATCAAAGCCCCATAGATCCGCCACAAAATGGGGTCCACCATGCAGGTACACGATCAGCGGTGATGGGCCCTCACCATCCGGCAAGGTCAGGCGAACGGGTACAATCAGACCGTCGTCCATTACTACCTCGTCAACCAGCATCGGTTGCATGATTTGCGGATCTATCCACGACAGATTAGCCAGGAAAAATTCAGCTTTGTTGGCCTCGTTGTCGTAGAAGTAGTACTCACCAGGGTTCGTGTCGCTCGACACTCTCACCACCAATTGGTTGCCGTCATCGGTCGCACTGACGATTTCCATGAAACGCCCCTCGAAGCTCCTGCTGAGCTTCATGTGCGACGTTCGCGATTTGGTTTCGATTTCCGGGTAGTGGTAACGGGGCTTGCCACGAAACGACGTGGCGGCCGCCACCTCACCGGTTTCCGGGTCAATCAGCCAGTCGATGATGTCCGCATCGAGATCCGTGAAGAGAGGCTCATAGCTCCTGTCCTCGAAGTCGAGACGGAAGATCGTGTAATAGCCCTCGTCGCCGTACGGCCCGCGCAGAAATGCCGCATCGCCCGCCTCGTTCAGGCTCACCACAGTCATGTCCTCGGACATATCGAAGACTTCAGAGAGCGGCTGCCAATCGGCACCCGGGTTTTCGCGATAGGCCGCCGTCCAGTTAGCATCCTCGTCTACATACGTGACGAAGTGAATGTCGCCATCGCGTGTGCTGTAAGGCCTGGCATCCAGAAATGGCAACGTCTCAACCTTGCGCTTGCGGCCAGAATAGACATTCAGGCGGCTGACGATCGGCCGCTTCTGGCGGTCGTCGTACCAGAACTGCCCGTCCAGGGACCAGGGGTATTCGATGACCAGAACAGACTTGTCGTCGTTGTCCAGGGCATTAACGAGATAGAAGCTTGCGAGATCGTTTTGCTTTTTCTGCACCCTGCTACCGATGCGCGCATCGGAGGCCCGAACGCCCGCCAGCATTTCCGCTTTCGTGCCGTCGTAGTTGACCCCGAAGAGTTCCCCGGTCGCTATGGGCCGATCAAAGTCGACACGCTTTTCGGCTATGGTGTACAGCAGGCGTTCGTCGTTGATCCACTCCGCCGTCAGGATTTCGTCGCCCGGGCGCGGTCGCAAATCGGCGACGAGCTTGCTGATTTCGAGGTCAACAACCACCAGAATCACGGTGTCATCGACCCGCTTGCGCGCGGCGAGACGATTCCCTGATGGCGACAAGTAGACGTCGAGGTAGTCGCCATCCTTTACGAAGTATTCGATCGGCAGTGGCTGGGCGACAGCGCCGGTAGCAAGCCAGAGGCAAACGAGAAAGGCCGTTCTGGTCATTATCCGCTCCAAAACTTTGACGACACGCGTGGCTTGCATGAGCTCAGATTTGTCGGCGCCAGGCCGGTCGAGTAAGTCGGTTCGCGAGACTTGAAGACCTTGCCCTTAACTGACGAGTATGTCGGGTCTTTGTGAAGATACCCCAGAGCAAAATGGATTTGAACATGGCGAGAGCGGGATTCGTCGTTTCAATCCCGCTCTGCCGTTATTTCCACGAGGCGGGGTCGACCACGTAGAACTTCTTTAGCTGCTCGTACAGATCCGGCAATCGTCTCTTCATAGACCAACCCTTTTCGAAGAACGACTCGGTAGCAACAGCGAAGAACTCGACGGGAGACGTTAAGCCGTACTCGTCCATGACCTTGTTCTTTCGCCGGGCCACGCGATCAGCGAAGGCCTCGTACTCACGGCCAAGCACGTCCGCCCATTCCTCGTAATGCCCTTCAGCGTGCAGGATCGGCTGTCCGTTCGTGCCGCCGTTCTCCTCGTCCAGCTTGTGCGCGAACTCGTGCAG
>JASJBE010000113.1 GCA_030066655.1 Woeseiaceae bacterium
TCCATCTTGTCCATGCGCAGGTCGGTGATGACCAGGTCCGGTGCGAAGCGCCCGACGACGCCCAGCGCGGCCTCGGCGCTCTCGACGGCCTCGATCTCGTAGCCTTCAGCCCGAAGTCGAATGCTCAAGAGTCGGAGCAGCCCCGGATCGTCGTCGACTAAGAGGATCTTGCCTTTGAATTCCTGTTTGTTTGCAACCATGCTATTTGACAATAATCGTGTTAGTTGAAGCCTAGTTCGAACCACCGCTACCGGCAAGGTCGGGAGCGCTCTGGCAACCGACTTACTGTTCCTGTTCCCGGATCGAGCGCTCGATGGATGTAATCGCGTCAAGCTTGCTCTCCGCTTCCTCGAGCTGGCGTTTGAGCGACCGGTTCTCGGTCTCGACGATGGCGAGGCGTTCGTTCAGCGCTGCCTCCTGCGTCCGCGCGGCTCTCGACGAGTTCGCGCGCAGACGGCGTGCCTCGGCCTCGAGGACGATCCGGTTCTCGATGGACGCGAGGTAGATATTCGCCAGCGCGATCTCTGCATTCGTCAGCAGCTCGGTCTGCGTCATCAGCTCGCGCAGCAGGCTCTGCGCCTCGCTCGCGTTACTCTCAGCGTGTCCGGGTGTCGCGAGCACCAGCGCATAACGAAGCCGCGTCGATGGATTCGGGGTCAGCTGCGCGCCGGCCCGCGCGTCTGCGTAGATTTCCGCGTGCGATGCCACATCGTTGCTCGACAACAGCCGCAGTTCCTCCAAATAAGCATCGGCATCCGGTGCGCCCAGCACGTCATCGGACGAGCCGGACGAGGAAGGCGTGCGTACCGTCGACAGCCAGCTCTTGGTCTGCGCGCAGCCGCTGACGAGCATCGCGAGGCCCAAGATCAGCGCCAGGGCTTTTATGTGTCGAAACTTATCCATTGGCAGCCAGCTTTTGTTCTGTTCTCGCGATCTTCTGCGGGATGCGGATTCTGAAATGTGCGCCCGAAAACTCATCGCTGTCAATGAGTTCCACCGCACCCTGGTGCGCCTGCACGCACTCCAAAACGACGGAAAGTCCAATCCCCGTGCCCTGCACGTGTCCGCCCTGTTCGCGGCGCCCCTGGAAGAACGCCTCGAAAACTCTAGGACGCTCCTCTGCCGGGATGCCGGGGCCCGTATCGGCGAAGTCGATGACAAAGCTGTTGGACGTCGCCGCCGCGCGCATCGTGACGAGCCCGCCCTGCGGCGTGAACTTCACCGCATTGGACAGCAGGTTCTCCAAAACGCTCCGCATTTTGTCACGGTCGGCATTCACGACGATGTCCTCGACCTCCAGTTTCAGCTGTATGCCCGCCGATTTCAGGGCCAGCCTCTGTTCCTTGGCGACCGAGATCGCCAGCGCACGCAGCGGGAAGTCGGTCAGCGTCAGAACTTCATTCTTCGTCTGCCAGGCACTGAAGCTCAGCAGGTTTTCGATCAGGTTCTGCAGCTTGAGCCCGTTCATACGCAGGATGTCGGTCACCTCGCGTTGCGGCTTGTCCAGCTCGCCGACGGTGCCGTCAAGCAGCAGTTCCGTACCTTCTCTTATATTAGCAAGCGGTGTCTTTAACTCGTGCGACATGTGTCGCAGGAAGCGGTTCTTCTCCTGGGCGAGCTCCAAGAGCCTGATTCGCAGCCATTCGAGCTGTCGGCCGAGGCGCTCTAGGTCGGTCGGTCCCTTGACGACGATCGGCTTGGAAAAGCCGGATTCGCCCAGTTGGTGGATGGCTTTATCGATCTGCCGGATCGGTTTACCGATCAGGAGCGTGAACAGCAGCACGAGGAAGATCGTGCCCGGGATCAGCGCCGCGGTCTGCCAGGCCGAGATGCGCTGCGCGCTGCGGGTGCTTTCCTGAAGGTCGCGGAGTTTCTCGTCGACGAAGTTCGTCAGGACGTCGGCCAAGTTATCGACCTGCTGGCGAATATCGGCGAAGCGGGCGACGACCGCGGCCGCTTCGTCGGCCGAGATGTCCTCGGCGGTCAGCTCGAACACGATGCGACGCGCGTTATTGCCGATCGATGCGGTCAGCGTCTCGGCGCTGGCCTCGACGGCAATCGGTTCCATGACGCCCAGCCGGCGCTCGAGGCTACTCAGGTCGTCGCGCATGAAGTCGAGGCTCTCTTCGCTCCTGAGCACGACGTGCTGCCTGGCCGAGCGCTCCAGCGTGGCCAGGCGCTCATCGAGCAGGCGGTTGTTCTCGGCCGCGGCCACGCCGGTGAAGACCAGTTCCTCACTCTGCGACGCCAGTCGATCGAGGTTGATCAGCGCCCAGATCACGGCGATCAGCAGTGGCAGGGCGACAAGCCCGAAACCCACCAGAATCAGGCCGTTTAGCGATTGTGGTCGTCTCAATTTCATCGGATAGGTCCCGATCGCATAAGCAACCGTGGTCGCCCCAATCGCATCTGATTGAGGTTCGATCCGTAGAGCGATTGAGGCCGTCTCAATTTCATCGGATAGGTCCCGATCGCATAAGCAACCGTGGTCGGCCCAATCGCATCTGATTGAGGTGCGATCGGCAGAGCCACTGTGGCCGTCTCAGCTTCACTGGATCGGTCCCGATCGGTAGTCAGGTTGTGGGCGTCGCTGCTTCATCGCTCGGGTCCGCGCGCGCCTCAGGCGGCCCAGTAGGCCGTCGGATCCTTGGCCGCGAGTTTCTTTTCCCAATCGAGCGCGGTGCGGACGATGGTCTCGAGATCGTCGAGTTTCGGCTCCCAGCCCAGGACGTCTCGGATGCGGTCGGCCTCGGCGATCAGTTCCGGCGGGTCGCCGGCACGGCGGTCTTCCTCGAGGATCGTGAGCGGCTTTCCGTTGACCTGCTCGACCATCTTCAAGACCTCCCGGACACTGTAGCCGTGACCGTAACCGCAGTTCAGCACGGTCGAGTCGCCGCCGTTTCTCAAGTACCTGAGCGCGTCCAGGTGCGCCGTGGCCAGGTCGTCGACGTGGATATAGTCGCGCAGCCCGGTGCCGTCGGGCGTCGGGTAATCGGTGCCGAAGATTGACACGTGCGGACGTCTGCCGACCGCGGCCTCGCAGGCGACCTTGACCAGCAGCGTGGCCTTCGGCGTCGACTGGCCGATCGTGCCCGTCTCCTCGCAGCCGGCGACGTTGAAGTAGCGCAGCGCGACGTAGCTCGGACCGCCGGCGATCGCGAGGTCCTTCAGCATCATCTCGGTCATCAGCTTCGACGTGCCGTAGGGGTTGATCGGTCGGGTCGGCGCGTCTTCCGACGCACTGCTGCCCTCGAGGACGCCGTAGACGGCGGCCGTGGACGAGAAGACGATGTGCTTGACGCCGTGGTTCTGTGCGGCCTCCAAGAGCGTGCGGCTGCTGGCCGTGTTGTTCTTGTAGTATTTCAGCGGATTTGCGACCGACTCCGGAACGATCGTGTGCGCCGCGAAGTGCATGACCGTGTCGATATCGTGCTCGGTGAACAGGCGGTCGAGCAGGGCGGCGTCGCCAGTATCGCCAAGGACGAATTCGCCGGCCGTGACAGCCGCCTCGAATCCGGTCGACAGGTTGTCCAATGTGATGACGGATTCCTGCTGTCGGCCCAGCTGCCGAACCACATGGCTGCCGATATAGCCGGCGCCGCCGGTGACGAGGATCTTTTTATCGCTCATTAAGTCAAACCAAACGTATTAAGTAACAAATGGTAAATTTGTGAACCCACTGCGGGCAATTGGTCCTAAGAGTAGCAATACTTAGGGCGGTATACCGGACCTGTTTCGCACTAAGTGCTGAGAAAACAGTGAACTGTCGCCAATGAGTGACGCTTTTCGTTGTGTCTGGGTTCAGGTTGAAGCGCTAATCTAGGGGTCCTAAGACTCACGTCATGGAACGACGCTGTCACACATGAGGGAGCGAATGACATCACATTCCGCAAACGCACGCTTTATGCGCGTGCGGACACCGGCCGCGATCCTTGCGACGCTGCTGATAACGACGGCCTGCGGCGGCGGTGGAGGCGATTCATCGCCCGCACCCAACCCGAACCCCGCGCCCACGCCGCCGACGAACAACGCGCCGACGGCGAATGCCGGCGTGGACCAGGCCGTCGACGAGAATACGTCGGTGACGCTGAGCGGTTCAGGCACGGACCCGGACGCTGGTGACACGCTGACCTACCAGTGGACGCAGACAGCCGGCACGACCGTTTCTCTCGCAAGCCCGACGTCGGCGACGACAACGTTCATGGCACCCGATGTCGCTGCGAACGAAAACTTGAGCTTTCGCCTGACCGTCTCCGACGGCAGCCTGTCGGCGACGGACTCGGTGACGGTCACCGTCCGTGACACCACCAGCGGGGGTGGTGGATCCGGCGATATCTCCGGCACGGTCAGCTACCAGTTCGTGCCGCCGAACGCCAACTGCCGCGGCCTGGATTTCAACGATATCCAGACGCGCCCGATTCGCCAGGCGACGGTGCAGCTGCTCGACGGCGCTACCGGCAACGTGCTGGACAGCACGACGGCCGACGACAGCGGCAACTACGCTTTCTCTTCCGTGGCGGACAACAGCAGCGTTCGAATCCGCGTACTCGCCGAGCTCAAGCGCGCTGGCGCGCCGAGTTGGGACGTTGAAGTCCGCGACAACGTCGTCGACCCGGCTGACCCGAGCCCGCCGGCGCTCGGCGACCGGCCGATGTATGCCGTCGAAGGCAGCAACTTCACGTTCTCAGGAACCAGCATGACGCGCAACCTGGTCGCGGAGACCGGCTGGGGCGGCGGCACGTTTAACGTCGGTAGCTACACGAGTCCCCGTGCGGCCGCGCCGTTCGCCGTCCTCGACAGCATCTACACGTCGATGCAGCTGATCCTGAGCGTCGATCCGACGGCCGATTTCGCGCCCTTAGACGCGTTCTGGAGCGTCAACAATCGCCTGACGTCGTGCTCCGACAGCTTCACGGAATGCCGCGACAGGGGCGAGCTGCAGGCTTCGTTCTACTCGAGCGGCATCGATTCGCTGTTCCTGTTGGGCGATGCGAATGGCGACACCGAGGAATTCGACGACCACGTCATCGTGCATGAGTGGGGTCACTACTTCGAAGACAACTTCTCGCGCTCGGATTCGATCGGCGGGCCGCACGCCATCGGCGCCAACATCGATGCGCGGCTCGCGTTCGGCGAGGGCTGGGCGACGGCGCTGTCCGGCATGGCGCTCGAAAACCAGCTGTACTGCGACACGAATTTCGGCGGCGGCGGCTTCGGCATCGGTGCCGAGGACGGCAGCTACGATGCGCGCGGCTGGTACGACGAAGTATCGGTCGTACGCTTCCTCTACGACCTGTGGGACACGAACGACGAGGGCATCGTGACCCCGGGCGATCCCAACGATAGCGGCGATCCGGGCTCGATCGGCTTCGCTCCGATCTACAACACCTTCGTCGGGCCCCAGGCAAACACCGAGGCGTTCACGACCGTCTTCTCGTTCGCGACCGAGCTCCGGGCCAGCCTGAACTCAGCGGATGCGTCGTTGATGGACTACCTGATGCTGCGTGCGGACATGAACCCGACCAATCTCGACATCTGGGGCACGAGCGAGCTGACAGGTCGCGAAGACATCGAGAACGACCCGGACGTTTTGCCGCTGTACACGGACATGCCGATGGACGGCAGCGTCATCAACATTTGTTCAAATGACGCATACGACGGCGAAGGCGACGGCAACAAGCTCGCGCAGCACCGCTACCTGCGCATGAACGTCACGCAGAGCGGGCTCTATGACGTCAACATCACGACGACGACCGCGATGCCGGCGCCTGACGATCCGGACGACGCACGTGACCAGAGTGACCCGGATATCTTCATCTATCGCCGCGGTACACTGGTCGCGCTCGGCAACAGCGGCGATGCCAACGCAGAGGTCTTCACGACGCAAAATGTCCTGTCGGCCGGCGAAACCTACGTCGCTTCCCTCGTCGAGTTCCGCTACCAGGACTCCCAGAGCCCGGCGAATTACCCGACACGAACCTGCTTCGACGTAAGCATGACACCGCAATAGGCTGGCTATCGATGATGATTTCACGCAACAGTAACTACCTGCTCATTCTCGCACCGCTGGCGCTTTTGGCGGCCTGCGGCAGCGAAGCCCCGACGGCAGTCTCCGAGGAAGACAAGGCAGCTCCGCCTGCGGTCGCCGAGGTGAGTAAGCCATCCCACGATCATGACGACGAGCACGGCCATATCTCGCACAAGGACGGCAAGCCGTTCGGGCCGGTTCGCATCAAACATCGCATCATCGGCACACCGGTCGTCGGACAGCCGGTGCAGATCGACCTGGACATCCGCTCGACCTACAGCGAAGCGCCGGTGCAACTCAGCTACCGCATCCCCGACGCGACGGCGCTGGCGTTTCCGGCTGACCAGGTGCAGGGTGTCTCGCTGGCCGCGGAGCCGGACCAGTTGGAGGCGATGACGCACCAGATCTCCGTCGTGCCGCAGCGGGAGGGTCGCCTGTACCTGAACGTCTCGGCCGAAGTGCAGACCGCCGACGGTCCCCAGTCGACGGTCATGGCGATTCCGGTCCAGGTCGGCGCCGCGCCGCGCGAGCTCGAGGAAAACGGTACCGTCACCGAGGACGAATCGGGCCAGCTGATCCGGACGCTGCCTGCTTCTGAAACCTAGGCCAGCCCTCGGGATTCACCGTGAGCCGGCGGCCGGAACAACGGCCCGCCGGTTACATGATTGCGCCTGTTTGAACACATGTGACGATCCGGTCGCGGCGGCGTGAGTCCATCCCGGCGTGACGCAGGTCCGGTCGAAACCCGGACTTAGTTTCAAAACCTGCGCTAAGTCACAGACTCCATTACGCATTTTCTCTAACGTAACTCGGTACGCAACGGTATCGGCGTTTAACCTAATGTCGGTTCCAGTGCAGGTTGATCGCTCTCGACAACTGAACGTTGGAGGGCAGGCCGGCTTCGAGTTTCGACGCGTGACCGGCAGCAAGTGACAGGATGCCAGCCGGACACATGAGCAAGGATCTGCTTGAGCAAATCAAAGAGGCCGCCAAAGCCTCGGAGAACGGAGCCGCCGACTTCGTTGAGCTCCTGCGCCTGATCGATTCCCACTACGACCGGATGGAAGCGACCATCACGCAGTCGATGTCGACATCGACGCCGGTCGAGACTATCTTCGACAGCGTGACCGAGGCCTTGCTGTCCGTCGATCCGAGCGGCGTCATTCGCGTCTGTAACAGGGTCTGCGCCGCCTACTTCGGCCTGACCAAGGACCAGTTAATCGGCTCGCAGATCGAACACCTGATACCCGCCGCCAGGGGCAGGGCCCTTGAAGACTTCCTAGAACCCTACATGGCCGACCCGGATGCGACGCACCCGGTCACCTTCGGCGATGACGTCGACGCGCGCCGCGCCAACGGCGATTCCTTTGACGCGGAACTGAACGCCAATCGCATCAGCACCGTCGACGGCCACGTCTTCGTCATCAGCCTGCGCGACGTGACGGGCCGCAAGCAGGCGGAGGAGTCGCTGCGCGAGAACGAGGAGCGCTATCGCGTGCTCGTCGAGAACGCGCCTGAGGCCATCGTCGTCTATGACATCGACGAAAATCGCCTCGTCGATGCGAACCAGAACGCCTGTCGCTTGTTCAAGATGACCCGCAAGGAGCTCCTGTCCATCGGGCCCGACGCGATCAGCCCCGACACGCAGCCCGACGGCACGCCGTCCTTCGGCGTGCGCCGCGGCTACCTCGAGCGGGCGCTGTCCGGCGAACACCCGACCTTCGAGTGGATGCACCAGGACGCCGAGGGCGGCCTGATTCCCTGCGAGGTTCGCTTCAGTCGCATGCCGGCCGGCGAGCATCGCCTCGTGCGCGTCGGCATCACCGATATCAGTGCGCGCAAGCGCAATGAGGCGATTGCGTTCGCGCAGAACAAGATCCTCGAGATGATCGCGTCCAGCATGCCGAACGATCGAACGCTGCGCGCGATCTGTCGGTTCGTCGAACGCGTCAACGAGAGTTTATGTGCGGCCATCATGCTCTACGATGAGGAGTCGCACGCGCTCGGCATCATCGAGGGGCCCGGGCTGACCGAGCCGATGAAAAAGAGCCTGGACTACGTGCCCATCGAGCAGGACGGCATCACCTGCGCGCTGGCCGTGCACACCAACCAGGATCGCATCTGTGAGGACATCGCCGGGTCGGAGGCCTGGCAGACGCGCTTGGACACCGTGGACGAAGCGGACGTCGGCGCGACGTGGTCATTCCTGATGCACGGTGCCGGACACATCATCGGCACGCTGGACGTTTACTGCCGCGAGCCTCGCTCGCCGAGCACGGACGAGCTCGACAAGTTGTCGCGCATGGCGCGCCTCGCCGGCATCGCCATCAAGCGCCAGCACGACGAGGAACGGCTGCGCACGAGCGAGTCGCGCTATCGCGAACTGTTCGAGAACACCGTCGACGGCGTCTACATCGCCGGGCGCGACGGCGACCTGATTGAGGCCAACCCGGCGCTCGTCGAGATGCTCGGCTACAGCGACGAGGCCGAGCTGCGGGCGATCGGTTCAACGACGCGGTTGTATGTCAACCCGATCGATCGAGAGCGCGTCTTCGCGCGACTCGAGGCCGAGGGCATCGTCAAGAATTTCGAGTACCGCCTCAGGCGCAAGGACGGCTCAGAGATCGTCGTCCTGGAGAATGCGCGCGCCGTCTACGACGACAAGGGCGAGATCGTCGCCCACGAAGGCACGATCACCGACATCACCGACCGCAAGCGCGCGGAGACTCTCGTGTTCGAGGAGAAGGAACGCGCGCAGGTCACGCTGCAGTCGATCGGTGACGGCGTCATCACGACCGACGCCGACGGCCACGTCGACTACATCAACCCGGTCGCGCAGGACCTGACCGGATGGGACATGCGCAGCGCGAACGGCCGGCACATCGACGAGATCATGACCGTCGTCAACGAGGACACGCGCGCGACGATCGACAACCCCGTCAAGCGCTGCCTGGCCGAGGGCCGCATCATCAGCCTCGGCGCGAGCTCGGTGCTGGTCAAGCAGGACGGCGACGAGATACCGATCCAGGACTCGGCGGCGCCGATTCGCGATCGCATCGGCAACATCATCGGCTCGGTCATGGTCTTCCACGACACGAGTAAGGAGTCGCGGCTGTTCCGGCAGCTGAGCTACCAGGCGTCGCATGATGCGCTGACCGGGCTCATCAACCGCAGCGAGTTCGAAAACCAGATCGTCGCGGCGCTGTCGAATCTGAAGGACGACCCCGAGTCGACGCACGCGCTGCTGTACCTGGACCTCGACCAGTTCAAGATCGTCAACGATACCTTCGGCCACACGGCTGGCGACGAGTTGCTGCGCCAGCTGTCGAAGCACATCCAGTCCGGCATCCGTTCAACAGACGTGCTGTCGAGGCTGGGCGGCGACGAATTTGGCATCCTGCTCGAGCGCTGCGGTGAGGATCGCGCGCTGGAAGTGGCCGAGACGCTGCGGACCGCCGTCGAGGAATTCCGCTTCGAGTGGAAAGAGTCGTTCACGACGGTTCGCTGCTCGATCGGCGTCGTGATCGTCAACGCCGGCGACCAGGAAGTCGCCAACCTGATGAGTTGCGCGGACATCGCCTGCTATGCGGCGAAGGACTCCGGCCGTAACCATGTGCACCTGTACTGCGAGAGCGATGGCTCGATCCGCATCGAGGAGATGAAGTGGGTGTCGCGCATTACGAACGCGGTTGAAGACGAGCGCTTCGAGCTGTTCTTCCAGCCGATCGTCGGCATCGGCGAGGGCGGCGCAGAGCGTCGCGGACATTACGAGATGCTGCTGCGTATGCGAGACGACGACGGCTCCATCGTCAGTCCCGACCTGTTTATTCCCGCGGCCGAACGCTACAACCTGATGTCGACGCTGGATCGCTGGGTCGTTCGTACGGCGCTACGGACGCTTGCGGACAAGGATGCCCCCGACGGCGAGGCGCGCTACACGATCGCGATCAACCTGTCAGGCACGTCGCTGAGCGAGGATCGATTCCTCGAGTTCCTGATCGACGAGCTGAAACACCGACAGCTGCCGCATGGCGCGGTCTGCTTCGAGATCACGGAGACGGCGGCCATCTCGAACCTGTCGCGCGTCGTGCATTTCATGCAGGAGCTGAAGAAACTGGGCTGCCTGTTCTCCTTAGACGACTTCGGCAGCGGCCTGTCGTCGTTCACCTACCTGAAAAACCTGCCCGTCGACTACCTCAAGATCGACGGCCAGTTCGTGTCCAATGTCG
>JASJBE010000114.1 GCA_030066655.1 Woeseiaceae bacterium
GATGAGCAACAGGAACTGGTAGGCGCCGATCGCGAGCAGGGATGCGGCAGCCGCAATGACGAGCCGCGTGGAATTCAGCCAGTCAAATGCGATGTAGGCCAGCGCGAACGTGAGACACCAGAGCAGTCCGGCGAACGCCAGCAGGACGACAGACGAAGGGAGGTCCTCCGGCCCTTTT
Source organism: Woeseiaceae bacterium (assembly GCA_030066655.1). Taxonomy (GTDB): domain Bacteria; phylum Pseudomonadota; class Gammaproteobacteria; order Steroidobacterales; family Woeseiaceae; genus UBA1847. The sequence continues at coordinate 179 of JASJBE010000114.1, forward strand.
CTCAGCAGGATGATGTCGTAGAAGGTTCTGAAGAGCGTCGGCATTCGGCACTTTGGTCGTTTCGCGTTGCGCAATGTTCGCATGTTAACCTGTGCTCCTGCGAGCCGCCGTTAACTTCCGATGACCGATTTTATTTTCGTCGACGATCACTCGACGATCCCCGACCAGTGCTACACGGTCGATCGGATCGGTGTCGACACCGAGTTCCTGAGAGAAAAGACGTTCCTCGCACAACTCTGTCTCATCCAGGTCGCAACGCGTGAGCAGATTTACTGCATCGACCCGCTGCGAAGCAGCGACTACGCGGCGATGTGGGAGGCACTGTGCAGACCTGAATGGGTCGTGCATTCGGGACGACAGGACATCGAGGTCATCTACCAGACCGCCGCCCGGATGCCCTCGTCGCTTTTCGACACGCAGGTTGCGGCTGGCCTCTTGGGGTACGCGCCGCAGATGGGCTATGCGAACCTGGTCGAGGAACTGTTCGACGTGCAGTTGCCGAAGACGCACACGCGCGCAGACTGGTCGCAACGCCCCCTGCCGCACGCACTGCTCGAGTACGCCGCGGACGACGTCGAATACCTGCTTTTAGCCTACGACGTACTTGCCGAGAAGCTGGATAAACTGGGGCGGCTCGACTGGGCGAGACAGGATTCGGCGCTGCTGCTGGATCCGGCGCTCTATGAGATTCGGCCGGAAGATGCGATCGACCGCCTGAAGGGGGCGCGTAACCTGCGCGGCGTGAGACGGGCCATCGCCAGCCGCCTCGCCGAGTGGCGCGAATCGGAGGCGCTCGCCCGCAACAGGCCGCGACAGTGGATTCTTCGAGACGCGGCGCTGATTGATATGGCCTACCGCCAGCCGCAAAGCCTGTCAGCCCTGAAATCGATCGAATCGATACCGGACAAGGTGGCGAAGCGTGCGGGTGAGGAACTGCTCGACGTTATCCGCAGCGCATCGGGCGAAGACAGCGCCTACAAGCCGCCGCAGCCGCCCAGCGAACGGCAGAAATCACTGCTGAAGGAAATGCAGTCCATGGTAGCGAAGTGCGCCAGGGAGCTCGGTATCCCGGCAGAGATCGTGGCTGCGAAGAAGGAACTGTCCTACGCGGTGACCACCGGCCAGCACGACTCCCGCGTGTTCAGTAACTGGCGGCGCGAGCTGATTGGAGACGCGCTGATCGAGAAGCTGTCGGCATGACGCGCCAGTCCCGTGTGCTAATCCCGTGCGCTAGTCCCGTGTGCTAGTCCAGTGCCGCAAGCAGGCGCTCGTAGACCTCGTCGACGCTGCCCTCGGCGGGCACCGTCTTGAGCGCATCGCGTTCGCGATAGAAATCGATAACCGGTTCGGTCTGCTCACGATAGACGTCGAGTCGACTGCTGATCGTCTCCTCATTATCGTCTTCGCGCTGGATCAGCTCGCCGCCGGCTTCCGTCACGGCATCGAGCTCTTCCTGCGGCGAGAAGTAGACGTTTAAGAGCTTGCCGGTGAGCGAGCACGTCCGGCGACCGGTCAGGCGCTTCATCAGTACCGAAAAGTCCACATCGAGCAACACCGCGGCATCCAGCGGCTTGTCCAACTCAGTCAGCAGTTGTTCGAGATCGCTGGCCTGCTGGCGCGTCCTCGGGAAGCCGTCGAGGATGAAACCGCTCTCCGCGTCAGGCTCGGCAATGCGCTCGCGAATGATGCCGATCATGATGTCGTCAGACACCAGCTGACCAGCCTCCATGATGGCTTTCGCCTTCTGACCGAACTCGGTACCGGAGGCGACGGCTGCCCTTAGCATGTCGCCGGTGGAAATCTGCGGGATTCCCCGGTCTTTCATCAGTCGCTTCGCCTGGGTGCCTTTTCCGGAGCCGGGCGCCCCGAGCAGAATGATCCGCATATTGTTGATTCTCTGTTCTGGGCCATCGGGCCTTTCCCGACGGCGGGCTGGTACGCTACCGGCTGCAATCACGCACGTCAATCGTGTATGACCTGTGGATGATCCGGTAATTAGTTTCCGTTATTCTGACGAGCGTTCCCCAACCCAGGACCCAGTCATGACAGCCAGAAATGCCTTCTACGCCCAGTCGGGCGGAGTCACCGCCGTAATCAACGCGACCGCCTGCGGCGTCATCGAAACCGCGAGGAAGCACAAGGACAAGATCGCCAACGTCTATGCGGGACGCAACGGCATTATCGGCGCGCTGACCGAGGACATGGTCAATACCAATCGCGAGAGTGCCACGACGATCGCGGCGCTGCGGCACACGCCCGGTGGCGCCTTCGGCTCCGCTCGCTACAAGCTGAAGTCGCTCGAGGAAAACCGGGCCGAGTACGAACGCCTGATCGAGGTCTTCGCCGCGCACGACATCGGCTACTTCTTTTACAACGGCGGCAACGACTCGATGGACACGGCGCACAAGGTCTCCCAGATCAGCAAGAAGATGGGCTTCCCGGTGACCTGCGTCGGCGTTCCCAAAACCGTCGACAACGACCTGCCGATCACCGACTGCTGTCCGGGTTTCGGCTCCGTGGCCAAGTACGTCGCCGTCTCGACGATGGAAGCGGCGCTCGACGTCGAGTCGATGGCTGAGACGTCGACCAAGGTGTTCATCCTCGAGGTCATGGGCCGGCACGCCGGCTGGATCGCAGCGGCCGGTGGCCTGGCGGGCAACAAGCCCGGTGATGCACCGCACATCATCCTGTTCCCGGAGGTACCGTTTAAGAAGCGCGACTTCCTGAGGCGAGTCAAGGAGTGCGTGCGGGACTACGGCTTTTGCGTCATCGTCGTCAGCGAAGGCGCCGCCTACAAGAACGGCACCTTCCTCGCCGAAGCCGGCACGCGGGATGCGTTCGGCCACGCCCAGCTCGGCGGCGTCGCGCCGGTGGTCGCGCAGATGGTCAGGGACAACCTCGGCTTCAAGTTCCACTACGCAATCGCTGACTACCTGCAGCGCTCGGCGCGCCATATCGCATCGGCTGTCGACGTCAAACAGGCCTACGCGGTCGGAGAGGCCGCCGTCAAATTCGCGCTGCAGGGCAAGACGGCGAAGATGCCGGTCATCAAGCGCCTGTCGGACAAGCCGTACCGGTGGAAGATCGCCGAGGCGCCGCTATCCCGGGTGGCCAACAAGGAAAAGATGCTGCCGAAGCGTTTCATCACGAAAGACGGCTTCGGCATCACCGAGGCCTGCCGCCGCTACTTGCAGCCCCTGATTGCGGGGGAGGATTATCCCCCGTATGTCAATGGCTTACCGAAAACGCTGACGCTAAAAAACGTCTCGGTAAAGCCCAAGCTAAAGACAAAATTTGTGGTATGATGCGCGCCCGGTTGGGGATGTGCCGGGGCTTCAGGGGCCGGGCACATCCGTCATCCAACCATCAAAAGGCCCATGCAAAGCGGGCCGCTTAAATTAAAAATAGCTAAGCAAACCTCGTCTGCCGACATCCAAGGTCGCGCTGTGCGTCGGGGACTTGCTTCGTAGGGAGAAATTCAAATGAGTAATGAGTTGGCGCTGTGGTTATCCATCGGTGCAGGTGCCGCTGCGATTGTATTCGGTGGGATCTCAACCCAGTGGATCCTCAAGCAGCCGGCGGGCAACGACCGGATGCAGGAGATCGCCAAGGCGATCCAGGAAGGCGCAAGCGCGTACATGAACCGCCAGTACACGACGATCAGCTTTGTCGGCGTCGTGCTTTTCGTCATCTTAGGCTTCGCACTCGACTGGGCGACGGCGGGTGGATTCGCCGTTGGCGCAATCTTCTCCGCGCTGGCCGGCTACATCGGCATGTTCGTCTCGGTGCGAGCTAACGTCCGGACCGCACAAGCAGCGACCAAGGGCGTCAATCCGGCCCTGAACGTCGCATTCCGCGGCGGCGCAATCACCGGTCTGCTGGTCGTAGGCTTAGGGCTGCTCGGTGTCGCCGGCTACTACGCGATCCTCGTGAACGCCGGCGTCTCGGTGGACGATGCGATTCACGCGCTGATCGGCCTGGCTTTTGGTGGTTCCCTGATCTCGATCTTCGCTCGACTGGGCGGCGGTATCTTCACCAAGGGTGCGGACGTCGGCGCTGACCTCGTCGGTAAGGTCGAGGCAGGCATTCCGGAAGACGACCCCCGCAACCCGGGCGTCATCGCCGATAACGTCGGTGACAACGTCGGCGACTGCGCGGGCATGGCCGCCGACCTGTTCGAGACCTACGCGGTCACGATCATCGCCACGATGCTGCTCGGCAGCCTCGTCATCGGCGTCTACGGCATCGAAGGCGTCCTGTACCCACTCGTACTCGGCGCCGTGTCGATCGTTGCATCGATCATCGGCACGTTCTTCGTCCATACGTCTGACGGCGGCAAAATCATGGGCGCGCTGTACAAGGGCATGATCGTGTCGGCCATTCTCGCGGCCATTGCGTTCTACTTCGTCACCGACATGATGATGGGACACACCGGCGCGTCGATGAACATCTATTACTCGGCGCTGATCGGCCTCGCGCTGACGGCGGCCATGGTTGTCATTACCGAGTACTACACCGGTACGGACTACAGCCCGGTGAAGACGATCGCCAACGCTTCACTGACCGGCGACGCTACCAACATCATCGCGGGCTTGGGCATCTCGATGAAAGCAACGGCCCTGCCCGTATTGGCCGTCTGCGCCAGCATCTGGGGCGCCTTCGCGCTGGCGCCGGAAGGCGTTGAGCTCGGCGGCCTGTACAACATCGCCATCGCCGCGACGACGATGCTGTCGATGACCGGTGTCGTTGTTGCACTCGACGCGTTCGGCCCGATCACGGACAACGCCGGCGGTATCGCGGAAATGTCGGAGCTGCCTCCCGAGATCCGCAACATCACGGACCAGCTCGACGCTGTCGGTAACACGACGAAAGCCGTGACGAAGGGTTACGCCATCGGTTCAGCCGGCCTTGCGGCCCTTGTGCTATTCGCCGACTACAACAATGCGCTGACCCAGGCCGGCAAGGACATCACCTTCCTCTTAAACGACCACATGGTCATTATCGGCCTGTTCATCGGTGGTCTCGTGCCGTTCCTGTTTGGCGCGCTGGCGATGGAGGCCGTCGGTCGCGCGGCCGGCTCGGTCGTCACCGAGGTTCGCCGTCAGTTCAAGGAAATCGACGGCATCATGGAAGGCACCGGCAAGCCGGACTACAGCCGCGCCGTTGACCTGCTGACGAAGGCGGCGATCAAGGAAATGATCATTCCGTCACTGCTACCGATCTTCGTACCGCTGGCGGTCGGCTACCTGCTGGGTCCCGTGGCCCTGGGTGGCCTGTTGCTCGGCACGATCGTTACCGGCCTGTTCGTCGCAATCTCGATGACCGCGGGCGGTGGCGCGTGGGACAACGCCAAGAAGTACATCGAAGACGGCAACTGCGGCGGTAAGGGCTCCGATGCTCACAAAGCCGCAGTCACGGGCGACACGGTCGGCGATCCGTACAAGGATACTGCCGGCCCGGCGATCAACCCGCTGATCAAGATCATCAACATCGTTGCACTGTTGATGGTGCCGCTGCTGTAAGACTTCGGCAGAAAGACAGAGATCAAGCCGCCGCGGCGCAAGCCCGGCGGCTTTTTCTATGCCCCGGGAACAGGGCAGGAAGACCATGTGTCCAAGGCGGATGGCTGACTTTTGACAGCAAAGCTCGCTGACGCCGCTACCCGAATGTAAAAAATGTTTGACATTACCCAGCGGCACCCTTAGGATCTGAATGTAAAGAATTTTTGACATTGAGGTTTCGAATGCCGTTTCGCGAAAAATCAGCCTGGATCATGTCGGTCGCCCTGCTCTTCGGCGGCGCGTTCTATTTCTTTGCCGTGCTGTCAGGGTCGTCTGCCGCCGGTGGGTTAATCTCGCCCAATATCCCGCTTATCGTTATCTACACGGTCTGCCTCGTGGTGATCGCAACGGCAGGACACATCGTCATCGCGATGCTGGCGCCGAAAGACGCCAATGCGCCGGTCGACGAGCGAGAGCAGCAGATCTTTATTCGTGCGGGTCACTACTCGTCCTACCTCATCGGGCTGGGCATCGTGCTGTCGCTCGGGCTATACATCGTCGGCGGGAGTGGCGATCTGCTCTTCTACACCGTCTTTGCCAGCCTGATGATCGGCCAGACGGCAGAGTACCTGCTGCAGATTCTCTTCTACCGAACTTAGGTAGAGACCGTGGGCAAGAGACCCCCGATCGATAACCGCGTCCGGGAGTTGCGCGAGCAACACGGAGGCCTGACGCAGGCCGCGCTGGGTGAAGCGATAGGCCTGACCCGACAAACCGTGATTGCGATCGAACAGAACCGCTATTCACCGTCGCTGGAAACGGCATTCAGGATTGCACGACTGTTTGATGTCGGCGTCGAGGATGTGTTTATCTGGACGGAGTAGCTCGCCCTTCCATCACGATTCGGCAGACGGACGTCCGGAATTCAACACGACCGAGGAATCAGGCCCTTTCCTGGTGTTATTCGAGGATCCCGATCACGCCGCCGACTGCGCTGAGGGCCCGGCCCGATTCGTGCCGGGCTTTCATGGCTTGCATCGTATGGCCGGTGTCCTTTTCCGTGAGTATGCGCCACTCGATGCGCATGTATTCGTACACGGTGCGGGCGGAGGACTGGAGATCGAAGTTCTGGCCCGCGAGAATCCCGACTGGACCTTCGTGGGCGTCGATCCGACGAAGCCCATGCTCGATGCAGCGCGCGCGACTGAGCGGGCTGGGCGAGTACGTGATCGCCTCGGGCATTTCCGAGACGGACGCTGAAAAGGCGCGACAGGAACTCTCCGAAAGCCCTCACGTGTTCGACCCCGAGGTCGACGAGAGGATACTGCGCGATGCCGGTCTGTCCGACATCACCTTGTTCTACTCGGCGTTCACCTGGCGGGCTTGGGTCGGGCGTACTTGATCGCACACGCGACGGGTGACTAGGTATTGAGTACGCGATAGGCGCCGGTACTGCCGGTACCCAGTGTTGCCGGCGACTCGACGAAGTGGCCCTGCATGAAGTCAACGCCGATGTCGCGCAGCCAGTCGAAGTCTTCCTGGTGTTCGACCTGCTCGGCGACGACCCGGAACTGCATCTTCCTCGCCAGCTTGATCATAGCCGCGACCATCTCCTGGTTCACCTCATCGGTCTGCAGGTTGCGCGTGTACATGCCGTCGATCTTCAGATAATCGATCGGCAGATGTTTCAGGCTCGAGAATGAACCGAGTCCGCTACCGAAGTCATCCAGCGAGAACTCGCAGCCGATGCCGTGCAGGACTTCGATGAAGCGCTGTGCGTGCTGCACGTTGGACAGGATGGCCGTCTCGGTGACTTCGAAGCAAATCGACGACGGTGACACGCCGGTGCGATCGAGGCCCTCGACGACGAATGCGAGGAACGACTCGTCGGCCAGCGTCTGCCCCGACAGGTTGATCGAGCAGCTGCGCTTGCCGGGCAGCCTGATGTCGCCGCCTGCGATGGCCGCCAGCGTCGCGCTGATGACCCAGCGATCGATTTGCGGCATCAGCTGGTAACGCTCGGCCGAGCGCAGGAACTCAGACGTCTGGAAACTCTTGCCGTGCAGGTTTGGCAATCGAATCAGCACCTCGACGGCCGGACCGGTTTCAACCCGGTTCGACATCGCGATGATCGGCTGGACGGCGAGCTCGAAACTGTCCTCGTGCAGCGCGTCCTGCAATTCACGCAGCCACTGGATATCGCCACGCTCCCGGGCGATGACTTCGTCGCGCGCCGAGTAGACGTGCACCCTGCCCTTGCCCTGCTGCTTGGCGACGTAGCATGCCGAGTCGGCCGCGCTCATAACGTCCTGCACGCTGCCGCTGACGTGGCTGATTTCGACCAGCCCGATCGAGATGCCGATGTTGAATATCTTGTCCTGCCAGACGAAGCGATAATCGGCGATCGCGTCAACGATATCCGCCGCGATCTGTCGCGCCTTGTCGATCGGGCAACCAATCAGCAGCGAGCCGAACTCGTCACCGCCCAACCGGCCGACGAAGTCGGAATCACGCACCTGCTCCTTGATCAGCGCTGCTACCTCGCGCAGCATGTTGTCGCCCGCCAGGTGGCCGCAGCTGTCGTTGACGGCCTTGAAGCGGTCCAGGTCCATGTAGAACAGCATGTGGACCGCCTCTTCGGCGTGCGCGGAGTCCATGGCCTCGTCCAGCCGGCGCTCGAACTCGCGTCGATTGATCAGCCCCGTTAGCGGATCGTGCGTCGCCTGATAGCTCATCTTTCTCGTCAGGCCGCGCAGCTCCCCGACGTCGTGAATCACGACAACCGTGCCGGAGATACTCTTGCCCGGCCCGCGAATCGGCGACGCGGTGATCTCGACAGAGTGTTCCTGGTCGCCGTCATTGCTGAGCAGGACGGCGCGACGCCCCATGTTGACGCGGCGACGCATCGCGAGGCAGCGCTCCACCGGGTCCCCGAGCGGGCGTCGATCCATGTCATCGACGAGCCTGAACAACTCGCCGGTCTTGTGCCCGACGGCGTCGTCGCGCTTGACACCGAGCAGCACCTCGGCGGCGATGTTCATGTAGTCGATGCGGCCTTCGTTATCCGTCGTCAGGATGCCTTCAGACACAGACTCCAGCGTGTATTGCGCCTGGCGCTTGCTGCGCGTCAGCGACACTTCGAGGCTCTTGCGATGGCTGACGTCGCGCGCGACGGTCAGGATAGCCGGTCGGCCGTTGTACTCGATGGTCGAGCTTTGTGCCTCGACCCAGAGTCCGGCCTCGTTGCCATTGATCAGCTGGATCTCCAGTCGAGCGGGCGTGCGGTGACCCGCCAGTCGCTTCGCCATCGTCTTCCTGAACAGCGCCCGGTAGGCTGGTTTGACGAGGTCGGCTACCTCGCGACCGACCAGCTGCTCGGGCTCCAGCCCGATCAGTGACGCCGCTGACTCATTCGCCAGCATGATCTTCTCGTCATGAACGAGGACGATTTCCGGCAGCGTGCGCGCGAAATCGCGAAACAGGCGGTCGCGGCCCTGTATCTTCTGGTCGCGCTCGCCCAGCGCGTCAAACAGCTGGTTGACCGTTCGTGAGAGCTCGGCGGCTTCGTCGTCGCCGGTGACCGATAATCGGCGGCCGACAGATGCATCCTGCGAAACCGCGATCACTTCTTCATGGAGTTTCCTGACGCGGGCACTGAGGCGCCCCCGGGCCCACCAGGCGAGCCCTGCTACCGCGATCGCGAGGACGAGAAGTAAGGCCAGTGCTACGGCGAGCGTCGGACTGGTCATCGGCCCTGCTCCTCCGACGACTCCACCCCCTGGAGTCTGTGTAACAGCCTTTGCGTCATTGCAGCTTTATTCCGATCGCTTGTCTGCGACTCTGTTTTGTTATCATGCGCAGCCCCGGCGCCAGAATCGCCAAGGTGAAGGCGGCCCGGAAACCCGAGTTGCATCAGATAGTCAAGCATAGCCCAGCAGACTGGAATCTCCTCAGCGATTCACCATAATTCGGACATCACAGCGACAAATTAAGTGCCAAAAACTTAACGCAAAGCCGCAGGACTAAAGAAGACATGAAAGTTGAATTTGCACGACAGCAAATGGTCGAGCAGCAAGTGCGCGCCTGGGATGTGCTGGACCAGCACGTCCTGGACGTACTGTCAGAGACGCCGCGAGAGTCGTTTGTGCCAGCCGACTACAGCAACCTCGCCTTCGCCGACACCGAGATCTCGATCGGTCACGGTGAGAGCATGATGACGCCGACCCACGAGGGGCGCTTGATCCAGGCGCTCGGCCTGTCGCCGGATGACCGTGTCCTGGAGGTCGGCACGGGCAGCGGTTTCGTTACGGCCTGTCTCGCGCAGTTGTCGCAGTCGGTCGTCAGTATCGATATCTACGACGATTTCATCGATGCTGCGAGAGACAAGCTGGAGCAAGCCGGTATCGACAATGTCGAGCTCATGACGATGGACGCCATGCGCGAGCTGCCGGAAGGTCCGTTTGACGCTATCGCCGTCACGGGATCTGTCGAGAAATTCGATCCCCGGTTCGTGGATGCGCTCGCGCCGGGCGGCCGCCTGTTCATCGTCGTCGGCGAATCGCCGGCGATGGAAGCCAGGCTCGTAACCCGCTCGACGGAACATGAGTGGCAAAGCGAGAGTGTTTTTGAGACAGACCTGAAGCCGCTGGTCAACGGCGCATTACCCCCGCAGTTTGCATTTTGACAGCACGATATGCACAGCTCGCGAAACCACTTGCGCGTTTGCAGCATCTAAGCAATGTAAGGGATCATAGTGAGTAACC
>JASJBE010000026.1 GCA_030066655.1 Woeseiaceae bacterium
GGCAACGTCGAGCGCTCCAGGTAGCCGCCCGATTTCCAGTTTCGGATGTTCGGATCGTTGGGTTTGCTGACGAGCGCTTCGAGACCCTGTTCGGACGTCGGGTAGTTGAAGTTATCGAGACGGTAGAACTTGAGCGCGCTTTCGAGTACGCGGATCTCGGATTTCGCCTTGGTCACGTTCGCGTCATCGACTCGTCCAATGACGTTGGGCGCGACGATGGCGGCAAGAATGCCGATGATGATCACGACGACCATGATTTCGATCAACGTAAAGCCTTGCTGGCGTTGTCGCCTGCGGTGCTGACTCACTTGAAAACTCCTGGGAAAACGGCTGAAGTGTTGCTTAACAGGTATTAACGGCAGTATATCAAACATGGGGTTACGGCAAATGACGCAAACGGCGCTATCCGGCGCGTTATGGCCGACCCTTACGCTTATTGTCATATCGGGCCTGATCCTGCTGGCGGGCGATTCCGGCCGGCTGGCCCTGCGATACGATCGAGCAGGGCTCGAAGCGCTGGAACTCTATCGCCTGCTGACCGGTCACGTCGTCCACCTCGGAGTCGGTCATTTTCTGCTAAACGCGGCCGGGCTGCTGCTGGTCGCAATCCTCGTCGGTGCGAGTCTGTCGGCAGCCGCATGGTGGTTGGTGCTGGGCGTTAGCGCTGCAACGATCGATCTGGCCTTCTGGTTTCTAAACCCTGGCTTGAGCTGGTACGTCGGATTATCCGGCATTCTGCACGGCATGCTCGTGGCGGGCGCTACGGTGCAGTTCAAGAAACGGCCGCTGGAGTCCGGCGTCATCCTCGTTCTCATCATCGCCAAGCTGGCCTTTGAGCAGTTGGTCGGTCCGCTGCCGGGATCGGAGATCAGCAGTGGAGGCCCTGTCGTCGTCGATGCTCACCGCTACGGCGCCATGGGTGGTGTGCTCGCGGTCCTCGTTCTGGCTGGGTTACGTCGGCCCAGATCCGTATAATGCGCGGCCTTTATCGTTTTCGGAGAATGCCGTGAGTCTGGCAATGGTTTTTCCCGGGCAGGGTTCGCAATCGGTCGGTATGCAGTCAGAGCTTGCCGACGCGCATGACATCGTCAAGGCAACCTACGCCGAAGCCGACGCGGTGCTTGGCTACGATCTCTGGCAGCGGGTCCAGGATGGGCCGGCTGAAGCGCTGTCCAGGACGACGGTGACACAGCCTGCGATGCTGGCCGCCGGTGTTGCAACGTGGCGCGTCTGGATCGACGAGGGCGGCGAGGTCCCCTCGCATGTGGCGGGGCACTCGCTGGGCGAGTACAGCGCGCTCGTCGCCGCTGATGCCGTCAGTTTCGAGGATGCAATGAAGGTCGTGAAGCGTCGCTCCGAGCTGATGCAGGACGCAGTACCGGCCGGGGTCGGCGCGATGGCGGCGTTGCTGGGACTTGACGATGACAAGGTCATCGCCGTCTGCGCGGCTGCCGCCGGGGACGAGGTCTGCGAGGCAGTGAACTTCAATTCGCCGGGGCAGGTCGTCATCGCGGGACACCACAGTGCGATCGATCGTGCGATTGAACTCGCCAAAGAGGCTGGCGCGAAACGCGCCATGATGCTGCCCGTCAGCGTGCCGGCGCACTCAGCCCTGATGCGCGAAGCGGGAGAAGCCCTGTCGATCAGCCTTGCAGAAGCCGAGTTCAGGACGCCGCAGATCACCGTCATCAGCGCGTCCGATGCCACGCCGTATGGCGATGGTGACGATATTCGCGAGAGACTGTCGCGCCAGGTCTACAGCCCCGTCCAGTGGGTGCAGACGATAGAAGCGCTGATCGCCGGCGGCGCGGAGCGGGTGTACGAGTGCGGTCCGGGCAAGGTGCTGGCCGGTCTCGTCCGACGCATCAGCCGCGGGACGGCCTTCGCGGCACTGGAGTCTCCGGACAGCCTCAAAAAGGCGATGACTGACTGACAACATCTGGGAAGAAGACTATGACGACATTGTTTGGAGACATGCAGCTCACCGGTGAGGTCGCGCTGGTGACGGGCGCATCGCGCGGAATCGGCGCGGCAATCGCAGCGCAGCTGGCGGCGGCCGGCGCCAGGGTCATCGGGACCGCCACCAGCGACAACGGCGCTGCGGCCATCGGCGACGCGCTCGGCGACGGCGGCAGGGGCATTGTCCTTAATATTGGTGATGAGGCATCCGTCGCAGAAGCCCTCGCTAACGTGCAGGCGGAAGAGGGCGCCCCGACCATCCTCGTCAACAACGCCGGCATCACGCGCGACAACCTGCTCATGCGGATGAAAGACGAAGAGTGGGACGACGTCATCAATACCAACCTGAGCGGTATCTTCCGCCTGTCCAAGGGTTGCCTGCGCGGCATGATGAAAGCGAAACGCGGCAGGATCATCAGCATCGCGTCGGTGATCGGGATCATGGGCAACGCCGGTCAGGCCAACTATGCCGCGGCGAAGGCGGGGATCATCGGCTTCTCCAAGTCACTCGCTCGCGAAATCGGCTCGAGAAACATCACGGTAAACGTGGTTGCACCGGGCTTCATCGACACCGACATGACCCGCGTACTGCCGGAGGACCAGCGTGACGCCATGCTGGGGCAGGTGCCGCTGGGACGGCTGGGCGACAGTGCCGACATCGCGAACGCGGTCGTGTTTCTGGCCTCGCCAGCCGCCGCTTACATCACCGGCGAGACCCTGCATGTCAATGGCGGCATGCTGATGGACTGATTGCGACCGAAAATCAAGCCCAATGCGTGTAGATTGGCTGTCGCTTATCACATACAATACGCTTCCACGACGGGGATGTCCTTGGTTTTTCAAGGACTTAGGACGAGTCAGGGAATTATTTGAAGTACTGCGCGTCTCTCGGAATCATCGAAACAGGGGTTTCCGACGGCTGGGGCCTGAATTCTTCAGACCAGCGACGCGTATTTTGAAATCTTCGTAGGAGAAGAAAACACAATGAGCAGTATCGAAGAACAGGTTAAGAGCATTGTTGCTGAGCAACTCGGCGTTAAAGAAGACGAGGTGACAAACGATGCTTCCTTCGTCGATGATCTGGGCGCGGATTCGCTCGACACCGTTGAGCTGGTTATGGCTCTCGAAGAGGAATTTGAGACTGAAATTCCCGACGAGGAAGCCGAGAAGATCACGACGGTTCAGCAAGCAATCGATTTCGTAACCGCGCGTTCTAGCGACGGTTAACACTATCCGGCGGTGCCCGTCCGGGCGCCGCCGATTTTTACCCGGCATCTCTGCCAGCACAGGTTCAACTTGAAGCAGCGACGCGTTGTTGTTACCGGCATGGGCATCGTCTCACCGGTAGGCAGTGCGATCGATGTGGCGTGGGAGAACGTTTGTGAAGGGCGATCCGGCATCGGCCTGCTGGAGAGCATCGACGTCAGTGAGTTGCCAACCCGAATCGCAGGGGAAGTCAGCGGATTCAATGCCGACGACTACCTCGCGAAGAAGGACCAGCGCAAGAACGACCCGTTCATCCACTACGGCGTCGCCGCCTGCCTGGATGCGCTGAAGGACTCCGGACTCGAGATCACCGAGGACAACGGTGATCGAATTGGCGTCGCGATGGGCGCCGGCATCGGCGGCATACAGACCATCGAAGACAACCATGATCGGATGCTCGCCGGTGGGGCCAGGAAGGTGTCTCCCTTCTACATCCCGGGCAGCATCATCAACATGGCATCGGGCCAGGTCAGCATCCTGAAGCACCTGACCGGGCCCAACATCTCCATCGTATCCGCCTGCGCAACCTCGACGCACTGCATCGGTTTCGCCGGTCGCAGCATCGCGTACGGCGATGCCGACGTCATGCTGGCGGGCGGTTCGGAGTTCGCGACGACGCCGCTGACGATGGCGGGATTCTGTTCGGCCCGCGCCATGTCGACGAGGAACGACGAACCGGAGACGGCCAGTCGACCGTTCGACCAGGGTCGTGACGGTTTTGTGCTGAGCAACGGCGGCGGTTGCCTGGTGCTGGAAGAGCTCGAGTTCGCAAAGGCGCGCGGTGCGCAGATCTATGCCGAGCTGATCGGGTTCGGTATGAGCGGTGACGCCTATCACATCACGTCCCCGCCCGAGGACGGAGAAGGCGCACGGAAGTGTATGACGGCCGCGCTGAAGGACGCCGAGATCGATCCCTCCGAAGTGGACTACCTCAATGCCCACGGCACGTCGACGCCGGCAGGCGACCTCGGGGAGACGACCGCGATACGGCGAACATTCGGCGACGCGGCGGACTCGCTGTTGGTGAGTTCGACAAAGTCGACAACGGGCCACCTGCTGGGTGCGGCAGGCGTTGTCGAGGCGATTTTCTCGATCCTCGCCATACGCGACCAGATCGTGCCGCCAACCGCCAACCTGCACGACCCCGATCCCGCCTGCGACCTCGACTACGTGCCGAACGAAGCAAGAGAGGCGAGTGTCGAGACCGTCGTTTCGAATTCGTTCGGCTTTGGCGGAACCAACGGAACGCTCGTCTTCCGTCAACATCGCTGAGGCATCGAATTTGCCTCTCAGTGGCGATTCCAGCACTGAAGTCGTGGCTGCGGACGTTGATCTGCCCGGCTTGCACGTCCACGACCCCGAGTTTTATCCCTACCTGTTGCAAAGCACGTCGCGCGACGGACGCCTCGGTCGTTACGACATCCTGTTCGCGAACCCGGAGCAGTCACTGGTACTGAATCACCACGGCGAGCTTGAAGGTCCATTCAGCGATCGTGCCGACCGGTTTCTGGATGCGCTGGATCAGTGGCATGCCTCCGAGCAGGGGGCGGGCGGGCCGGCGCCGTTCTCGGGCGGATGGTTCCTGTACCTCGGCTACGAACTGGCCGGTGAGATTGAAGACACGCTGCGCCTGAGCGATGACACCCAGCTGCCGGTCGCGTTTGCGACCCGGTGTCGAGCGGCGATTATCAGGGATCACGTCCGCAACGAGACTCGTCTCGTCACCGAGGCGGGCGTCCCGTCCACCGTGCTCGATCGCATTCGGAGCGATGTCGAAGCGGAGCAGTCGCCGCCGGATAGCGGCGTTTCGATTGTCTCGATTCGCGAAGACGAGCCGGGCTTCTTTCTCGACGCCGTCGCGAGCGCGAAGGCGCGCATCGATTACGGCGACATCTACCAGGCAAACCTGTCGCGGTCGTGGCACGCGACGATCGGCGAGGGGACGTCGCCGGCGACTGTGTACCGTGCGCTGTGTGAGGCCAACCCGGCACCCTTCGCGGGGCTCGCGCGGTTTGGCGACACCAGCATTATCTCGTCTTCGCCAGAGCGGCTCGTCTGCGTACGCGAAGGCGTGGTCGCTACAAGGCCCATCGCGGGCACGCGACCGCGGTCCGCGGACGTTGCTGTGGACGGTGACCTGTCTGCGGAACTGCTGACACACCCGAAAGAACGAGCCGAGCACGTCATGCTCATCGACCTCGAGCGCAATGACCTGGGCCGCATCTGCAAACCGGGCAGCGTTTCTGTTGATGAAATGATGGTCATAGAGACCTATGCTCACGTCCACCACATCGTCTCCAACGTATCCGGCACGCTCGACGACGATGTAACGCCCGGCGACATCATACGAGCCGTATTTCCCGGCGGAACCATCACCGGCTGTCCCAAGGTCAAATGCATGGAGATCATCGCCAGCCTCGAGCGCGCGCCGCGTGGCGCCTATACCGGTTCGTTCGGTTACCTTAACTGCGATGGCAGCCTCGATCTGAATATCCTGATCCGCACGATGGTGCAGCACAACGATGAGCTGACGCTGCGGGCGGGTGCCGGCATCGTTGCTGATTCGGTTCCGAATGCGGAGCTGGAAGAGACCCGGGCCAAAGCCAAAGGCCTGCTGGCGGCGCTCGGCTCATGAGCAACTGGTTCGATTCCAGCGGTCCAAACGATAGCCTGTCGATGGACGATCGCGGCCTGGCCTACGGCGATGGGCTGTTCGAAACCATTGCCATCAGGAATGGGCAACCGCGGCTCTGGCGCCAGCACATGCGGCGCCTCGAAACGTCCTGTGCTCGACTGTCGCTCCCTTTTCCAGGCGAGGATTCACTGTCTGCGTTGTTGAGGCGTGCCGTGGACGGCTCAGGCTTCGCGGAATCTGACGCCACCGCAAAACTGGTGGTGACCGCGGGCAGTGGCAGGCGTGGCTATGCCCGACCGCAGGACCTGGCCGTGAATGTTCGGATAGGCGTCTTCCCTTACCGCAAACTCGACGGCGCCTGTTTCAGCGACGGGGTCGAGATTCTCGCCTGCGAGACGCGCCTGGCGCAACAGCCTGCGACGGCCGGCATGAAGACGCTCAATCGTCTCGAGCAGGTGCTCGGTCGTATGGAGGTCGGCGGTGCTTTCGAAGGCGTCATGTGCGACTCTGACAAGCGGATTATCTGCGGTACCATGAGCAACGTGTTCATCGCGACGAACAAGCAGGTAGCGACGCCACGCCTCGACCGCTGCGGCGTTGAAGGGGTCACTCGGGCAGAGATTCTCGAACGGGCACCGTTGGCAAACATCGACATCGACGTTCGCGACATATCGCTGGACGAGTGCTGCCGGGCCGATGAAATCATGCTGGCGAACAGCCAGTTCGGGCTGCTGCGAGCGCGAAAGCTCGGAGACGCCAGTCTCGAGCGGACGGTCGTTTTTGAACGGCTCCGCGATTTGCTGGCTGACGCAGGATTCGACGAGTACACACGGTGAAGCGCCTCAAATATGCCATTGCGCTGATGACGGCACTGGGGGTGGCGGTCGCCGCGTTTGTCGCCTTCGACTATCAACAGTTCCTGAATGCGCCGGTCGATGTCGCTGACGACGGCCTCGTGTTCGAGGTCCGCCCCGGCAGTTCGTTGACCGCGGTCAGCAATGATCTGTCAGAAGCCGGCGTGATCGACAACCCGGCGTTCTTCCGATTGCACGCCCAGCTAAACGACAAGTCCGGCTCGATCCAGGCCGGCGAGTACCTGATTCAGCCGGGCATGAGCCCGAGGGATGTGCTCGAGCAGTTTACGAGCGGTGACGTCCGGCTGTATGCGTTCACGATCATCGAGGGCTGGAATCGCTGGGAGTTGCTGGCGGCGCTCGCAGCGGACCCGAACCTCGAGGCAACGCTGACCGACGAAGACTGGCCGGCGTTCCTGGAGACGCTGCAGGCCGAATCGACGAATCCCGAGGGACTGTTTCTGCCCGAGACCTACCTCTTTCCAAGGAATACCACGGACCGCAACCTGCTGAAGGACGCCTACCGGGCGATGCAAAAAGCGCTTGCCGAGGAATGGCAGAATCGAAGCCTCGACGCCGCGGTGACCACGCCGTACGAAGCGCTGATACTCGCGTCGATCATCGAGAAGGAGACGGCCCGCGTCGACGAACGCGCCAGGATATCGGGCGTATTCACACGTCGGCTCAACATAGGCATGCGCCTGCAGACCGATCCAACGGTGATCTACGGCCTCGAGCCCGGCTTCAACGGCAACATCACGCGACGCGATCTGCGGACGGATACGCCGTACAACACGTACCGGCGAGGCGGGCTGCCACCGACGCCGATCGCGATGCCAGGCCAGGCGGCCATCAATGCCGCGTTGAATCCTGCCGAGGGTACGGAGTTGTTCTTCGTTGCGACAGGCCTCGGCGACGGCAGTCACAAGTTCTCGGACACCAAGGAACAGCATGACGAGGCCGTCCGCGAATACCTGATTCGACTCCGAAAAGGCAGCGGCACGTGAGCAGGGGGCTGTTCGTTAGCTTCGAAGGCGTTGAGGGCGTCGGGAAATCGACCCAGATCGCTGCGTTCATCGAGACGCTTAAGGACGCCGGCATCGACGTCGTGCAGACGCGCGAGCCGGGCGGGACACCGAACGCCGAACGCATTCGCAACATACTCAAAGACCATGCTGACGAATCCATGCCGCCGGTCGCCGAACTGCTGCTGATGTTCGCCGCGCGCGCTATCAACACGGCCAACACGATTCGGCCAGCCATCGAGGCGGGCAACTGGGTGGTCGCCGATCGATACACCGATTCGACGCGCGCCTACCAGGGCGGTGGGCGAGGACAGCCGATGGATCGCATCAATGCGGTCGCCGAATGGGTGCACGGCGATATCAATCCGGACATCACCGTTTTGCTCGATGCGCCGGCCGAGGTCGGGCTTGCGAGAGCCAGCGGCCGAGGCGAGGCGGATCGCTTCGAGACAGAGGCGGTCGCGTTTTTCGAAGCTGTCAGAGCAACGTACCTGGACCTGGCGGCGAACGAGCCGGAGCGTTTCATCGTCATCGACGCAAGCGACGCCCTGGAGGCCGTCCGCGAGCGGGTTCGCCAGGCAGCCTCAGACCTAATAAATCGATTTAGAGAAGTACGATAATTCATTGAAAAATATCGTCATACCTTGGTTAAAAGCTCCCGCCGCACGATGGCGCAGCGCGCTCGAGGATGGTCGGACGCCGCACGCCGTCATGCTGATTGGCCCGCGTGGCGTTGGAAAAAGAGCGATGGCGCGCTGGATGGCGGAGCAGAAGCTGGGTCGCAGTACAGCGACGCAGCCCGAATACAGGGAGGACGAGGTCGAGCTGCCGGACCTCGCCCTTGTTCGACCCGAAGAGGAAAAAACGACTATTGGGATCGACCAGATTCGAGGGCTGATTGCCAGCACGGGCCTGACCAGCTACGAAGGTAGCGGCAAGGCGGCGATTATCGAGCCGGCCAATGCGATGACGAGAGAGGCGGCTAACAGCCTCTTAAAGACCCTCGAAGAACCCCCCGGCGACATGCTGATCATCCTCGTGGCGGACAGGACCGGCGCCATGCCGGCGACGATTTTCAGTCGTTGCCAGCAGGTGGGGGTCGCCGTGCCGCCTGAGGAGGTGGCGCTGGACTGGCTGCACCACCTGAGCAGCAGCGCAGATTGGCGGGTAGCGCTGGATTTCGCCGGCGGAGCCCCGTTGGTTGCACTCGAACTACTGGAATCGTTGGATGTGTTGAAGGAGATGGCCTCGGATTTCCACGGTGTGGCAAAACGCTCATCTGCGCCGACAGCGGTCGCCGCCAAATGGTCCAAGCTCGACACGCCCATGGTCCTCAACTGGCTTTCGAGCGAGGTCCTGAAGTGCACAAAGGCGCGCAGCGGGTGCGAAAAGTGGGCAGGAGTTCTCGCTTTGGACAATTCTGTGCTACAGCGCATGGACACGCGAAAATTGATTTGCTATTTAGACATAATCAATCGCTTAAGAGCGAGTCCTAAAGGCAGTTTTAACGTTCAACTGATGCTTGAACGGCTGCTGATTGACTGGGCCGACGGACTGAAACACGTCAGTTGGCACGACAACTTCGATGGCCTGAGCCAGATTCAGGCGACTGGATAGTGTAAATGAGCAAACCCGGACTACTGACGCTGACCATCAAGGACAAAAGCGCGTTGTATCTCGCGTACATGCCCTACGTCGTCAATGGGGGTCTGTTCATACCAACCAACAGCTCGTATCGCCTCGGCGATGAAGTGTTCATGCTCTTGAACCTCATGGGAGAGGAAGAGAAGATCCCGGTGGCCGGCAAAGTCATCTGGATGACGCCCAAGGGAGCCCAGGGCAAGCGGACGGCGGGTATCGGTGTGCAGTTCAGTGACCAGGATCAGGGCAACACGCAGAAGAAGATCGAAACCTACCTGGCCGGTGCGCTGGGTGGAGACAAGCCGACGCACACGATGTGATCGGAAGCCGCGCTGCGTCCTGCCGGCGCGGACCCATATTCGATATAAGGAATGCTGACACCCGCGCCTTCAGGCGCCGGCAGACTCAGGTTTGCGTGCTGACGCCGCCGCGCAATACGTAGGCGTTGTAGCCGCGTTCGCTGAGGATGTATGCCCCCGCTGAGCTGCGCCGACCGGTGTCGCAGCAGACAACGTACGACTTGTCCTTGTCGAGCATATTCATCTTCAGCCGGATGAAGTAGAGCGGAATGTTGACGGCGCCGTCGATATGAGCGTTTTCGAACTCGCTCGGCAGCCGGACGTCCAGCCACTGTCCGCCGTCTGCGACGATCTTATCCGCCTCACCGCGATCGACCCAGTCGAGCATCGGCTCGTTTAAGAGCTTCTTGAAGTCTTCCTTACCGAGTCGCATGACGGCACCGTCGGTCGTCATCGTCACGGTCGCATTGCGCTTGGCCTCTGAGATCAGCGCCTCTTCGCCAAAAGTATCGCCGACGTGCAACTCAGCGAGCTTGATGCCGTCCTTGCTCAGCGGCGTCTCGCGGGTCACGAGCGCCCGGCCACGAATCAGTACGTAGAAGTAGTCGCCCTCGGCGCCCTGTTTCAGCACGATGTCACCGGACTTGTAGTTGATCTGCTGCATGCGCATGAAGATCGCCTGGATGTTCGCGGGCGGAATCTTGTGAAAGGCCTTGGTCTGGAGCAGCATCGTCATCCAGTCCTCTTCGGCTTCTTCCCCCTCACCCTGCAGCTCTGACACCTCGTAGGTACCGGTCTGGTCCCAGGTCAGCATGACGTCGAGCAGGTCACTGTCGATGGCGACGAATTGCACGCGATCGCGGGCTTTTGCGGTCATTTCACGCGGGAATACCGGGGCAACGGGGTTCTTCGCGGCATCGGTGCCGCCGACGATGGTGCCGGCGACCTTACCCTGGTCGACCAGTTCCAGCGTGCCCGAGACGATGTACACCGTGCGTTTCTCAGTATCGCCTTCCTTGAACAGCACCTGTCCGGGCGATAACTCGCGCAGCTGGACCTTGCGGCTCAGCGCGATCAGGTTATCGCGTTTCAGGCCATTGAGCGGCGTAAATTGCCTCAAGAGCGCTGTTTCTATCTCAGCGGACATGCCACATCCCGTTGCGTTACCTTTTTCGTAATCTTTATGCGAGAGATCATTCTTGCTCGTTCTGTGTGGGCCGCAGCGACCCGCAAAATCGTCGGTATTCTACCTTTAATTCAATGACTTCCGATAGGACTATTGTCGTGCATCGTGACCGACTGCTCACTTTGTTTTGCGCGCCGCCAATCAGTCATCCGTCAGTGCGGAAAAACCCGCATGTGGTTCGAAGTGACTACCGTAATGGCTGGCAAGCGTCCTGAGCGCCGACGTGACATCGTCGAGGCCACGATTTCTCGCGTAATTGATCGGGCCGCCGCGGAACGGGGCGAACCCGGTACCGAAAATCACGCCGGCGTCGAGCAGATCCGGGTCCTTGACGACCCCGTCAGCGAGACAGGCAACCGCTTCATTGACCATCGGCAGAATCAGGCGATCCTCGATATCGCCGGGCACATCCGAGTGTGACTCCGTCGGCTTCTGCGGCTTGTTGCCTTCCCAGGCATAAAAGCCCTGGCCGGATTTCCGTCCCAGCTGGCCGTCGGCGACCATCTTTTCCAGTCGCTCGGGCACGGGGCGATTCATTGCGGCGCCCAGGACCCTGGACACATTCAGGGCGACGTCGATACCGACGCTGTCGATCAGCTCAACCGGTCCCATGGGCATGCCGAATCGTTCGGCCGCCTTGTCGATATCCTGCAGAGCGACACCGCTGTCGATCAACGCCATCGCCTCGGCCATGTAAGGTGCAAGAATGCGATTGACGACAAAGCCGGGCGCGCTCGCACACTCGAGCGGCAGCTTGCCGATGCGCTTCACGAAGGCGAAGCCGGCATCGAGCGCATCCTGCGTCGTGTCGTCGCAGCGGATGACTTCGACGATCATCATCTGGGCCACGGGATTAAAGAAGTGCAGGCCGATGAAGCGCTCCGGCTCGTTAAGACCCTCGCGCAACTCCTCCAGGCGAATGCTCGACGTATTCGTGGCGAGCAGCGCGGTGTCCTTCATCGACGGCTGCAGGCTGGCGTACAGCCCACGCTTCGCATCCGGGTCCTCGAAAATCGCCTCGATGATCAGGTCGGCGTCCTTGACGTGACTGGCGTCCGGATCCGCGACAAGGCGATCCGTCGCAGCGGCGCGCTTGTCATCGTCTCGAATGCGTTTCGAGAATAACTTGCCGGCTCGCTCCAGGGCCGGCTCGATGTACTTCATCTCACGGTCCTGCAGCGACACGTTGAGGCCGCGAAGGGCACACCACGCCGCGATGTCGCCGCCCATGACGCCGGCGCCGACGACGTGTACGTGTTCGATCTTCGCGTCCGTTTTGTTGCCCTGCGATTTCAGCTGGTTCTGCAGGAAAAACACCCGAACGAGATTGCGGGACGTGTCGGAACACATCAGATCGGCGATCGAACGGGCTTCGGCCTCGTAGCCGCTCTTCGGCGAGGCCCCGTATTTCGCCCACAGATCGATGATGGCGTAGGGCGCGGGGTAGTGGTCTTTGCGCGCCTTCCGGGCGACCTGCTTAACGAGCGTTGGTTTGATCAGCGGGCGAACGAAGGGCAGATTGAGGAGCTTCTCTGCGAACGGCGCCGATTGCTTCGGCGCCGGAGCAGCGATCATTTCTTTCGCGGCCTGACGCCAGTTGTCTTCGCTCGCGATGCGGTCTACGAGGCCCTGCTTGCGAGCCTTGCTGGCATTAATCGGCGCGCCGGTCAGCATCAGCTGCATAGCCGGGCGGACGCCCATAATCTGTACCGCCCGCACCGTGCCCCCAAAACCCGGGTGGATGCCAAGCTGGACCTCCGGCAGGCCGAACGCTTTGCGGTCCCCGGTAAACGCCAATCGATAGTCGCAGGCCATTGCGAGTTCGAGACCACCGCCCAGGGCGAAACCGTTGATCGCGGCGACCGTTGGGGCGCGCAGCGCCTCGAGCTTGTCGAGGACCTGCTGCCCGAGCCGAATCAGTTCATAGGCTTCGTCGGGGTTCTCTATCTTAGTGAACTCATTGATATCGGCGCCCATGATGAAGCCGTTCGTCTTGCCGGAGTAGATGACGACGCCTTTGGGCGGGCTTGACGAGAGCTTGTCCAGTATCTCGTTGAGCTCCATCAGGACCGGGCCCGACAAAACATTCGCGCCGCCGTCGGCTTTATCGATTCGCAGCCAGGCGATGCCGTCGGCATCGGATTCGAATGACCAGTGTGTATGTGCCATGGGTGTGTTTTCTCGCTTAGACGTGTGACATTTCCTGTCGATGATTTTGTTCAGCCGGCGCTGCAGCCCTACGCCTCATTCAACCTCGAAGTCGCAGACCAGGGGCAGGTGATCAGACAGGCGCACGTCAGGAACGTCCAGTTTCGTCACGTGGATGCCTTTCTGATAGAGAATGAAATCGAGCTCCCGCCTCGGAGCGCGGCTGGGGTAGGTGGGTTTGCTTTCCACGTTGGCCGAGTGCAGGCCGGAAGCCTTCATAAAGAGGTAGATCTCGTTTTCGCCCCAGAACGTATTGAAATCTCCGGCGACGATAACCGGTTTCTTTGTGGCCTCGATCAGGTCGTGCAGGTGGCGCAGCTGCAAATGCCGGTGCCGGTACTTGAGCGACAGATGCACGAGGAATACCGCGAAATCCTCCATTTCCAGTTCGATGATCAGGCGTTTGATCCCGGCGTCGAAGTAGTGAAATTTCTCGCCGTGCACGCGCTCCGCTGCGAGGAAAGCGTTCCCCTGTTTGCGAACGATCGGCAATAGCTTATTGAACGAGTTTTCGCCGTATTTGGTCTCGTACGAGGTGTTCATGCCAAGGTCTGCCGCGATCTTCTCGGCGTGGTTGACCATCCGGGTCCTGATCGAACCGGTATCGACTTCGATCAGGCCGACGATGTCCGGGTCTACGGACCGGATAAATTCGGTCAGCTTGGGCAGCATTAACTGGTTTCCGAGGACATAGCCGGCGCCCGGCACGGGCACATGCAGACTGGCGCTGCCACCTAGGGCGTAGCGAATGTTGTAGAGCAGTAAGCGCATCCGGATCGTTGAGGCCAGGGGAGAATGCTGTTGAGTTAACGATACCGAAACGGCGGCCCGTAAGGAACCGGAGCCCGATGTTCTGTGAACCGATTTTCGGTATGCCGGCGCTTGAACGACGGGCCGGCAGTGACGGCGTGAATTCGATAGAATCGCTACTGGAACAACCTGGGGATACACCGAGTGTCAGAGAGCAATCCGATTCGCGTCTACGTGACGCACGCGTTCGACGAGAGTGACGATTATCTGCGCGTCTTCGAGTTCTTAGAGAGCGATGATCGCTTCTACTATTTGAATGTGGCGAAACCCGAGAATATTCCCGAGTCGGGCGGGCTGGAGGCGATCAAGGACGAGCTGATCCAGCAGATCAAACAGTCCGAGGTCGTCATCGTCCTGCCGTCCGTCCATGACAAAAAGGCCGACCTGAGCCGCTTCCAGATGGACGTCGCAGACGCCAACGATATCGCCAAGATCTCGATAAAGCCGTTTGGCGGGATGGGCACGGTGCCTAAGGAAGTCGAGGAGCGCTGCAACGAGATCGTTGAGTGGAACGAGCGCGAAATGGTCGACGCGATCAAGAAGCACGGTCGCGGAGAGGACACGGCTCGCTGGGAGGTGATCGACTTCCCCGGCATCGAAGAGCTCATGAAAGACGATAATAAAGAATAGGTTATCGTGGTTTTTTCATGTTGATTACTACATGAAGGTCATCGCGCATCGGGGAGCCAGCGCTTATCTGCCGGAGCACACATTGCCGGCCAAAGCCCTGGCGCATGCGATGGGCGCAGACTACCTGGAGCAGGACGTCGTCGCGACGCGAGACGAGGAGCTGATTGTCCTGCACGATATTCACCTCGATCGCGTCACGAATGTTGCAGACCACTTTCCCAAGCGAGCCCGCGACGACGGTCGCTACTACGTGATCGATTTCGACCTGGCGGAGCTTCGACAGCTCCGGGTTCACGAGCGAGTGAATGCGGACGGCGCGCCGGTGTATCCAGGACGATACCCGTTGTCCGGGGAACCGTTCACGCTGCATACGCTGGCGGAGGAGCTCTCTTTCGTCCGCGGACTGAACAAATCGACCGGACGGAACGCGGGCGTCTATCCCGAGATCAAACGGCCCGCCTTCCATCGCTCCGAGGGCATCGATATCACGACGCTTTTCCTGAACGTTCTGCGCGCGCAGGGATACACAAAAGCATCCGACCCGATATTCGTACAGTGTTTTGATGCAGCGGAGATCAGGCGGATTCACAACGATTTCGACTGCGAACTGAAGCTCGTCCAGCTGATTGGCGACAATGCCTGGCAGGAATCTGACACGGACTACGACGAACTGAGGTCAGCCGCCGGCATCGCGAGCATGGCCGAATACGTTGACGGCTTCGGACCGTGGATCAACCAGCTCGTCGAGCTCGACGGCGATGGCAAGCCGGTGTCCACCGGGCTGGCCGAGCGCATTCATGCGGCCGGCTGCGAGGCTCACCCGTACACGTTGCGCAGGGACGACCTGCCGCCGGCGTTCTCGAGATTCGACCAAGCTTTAAGGTTTTTGCGCGACGAATTACAGGTAGAGGCCGTTTTCACGGACTTCCCGGATCTGATTCGAGCTTAATATTTTGATTAAAAAAGCAGGCTAATTAGCTGTTTTTCTTAGCCTGCAATGGTATATACATTCGGGTCGGACTGGGGATTGACCGACATGTCAGTTTTTTTCCGTTGTGAGACATGGGTTCTTTTAAGACTTCCCGCAGGGGCATATCGTTAACGGATGTTTGTTGATTTTCCGCAAGAGCTGATTCTGATGACGGCCGGCGCCTTCGTGCTGGGCTGGATCTTGTCGATGATCAGCAGCGCAATCGGGAGCAAAGCCAAGGCTCGTCGTCGCGATCCGAGGGACGACCGCATTCGCTCGCTGGAGGCAGAACTGCGCATCGCGCAATCGGAAACCGAAAAAGTCCGAGCTTCGCTCGAAGAAGTCGAAACTGCCCGGGACGAGGCGGTTGAAGGCAACGAGAAGCGGGACAACGTGATCACGCATCAGCAAGACAAGATTGACGACCTGAAGAAAGACCTGACCGACTCGGTCAAAAAGACGCGTGAGCTGCGAGCAGAACTCCAGGATCGCGCGACGGAGAACGTGAAGTCGGAGGCCAAGCTGCGCGAAGTAGAGACCGAGCTTTCCGTCGCGCAGGCGTCGACGGACCTGATCGCGACCGGCGTACTGGACTACGCAGTTGCTCCAGACGGAGAAGACGGTGCCAATGACCAGGAAGGGCAGGACCAAGACCAGCAAGAGAACGCCCGGCCAACCGCCTGATCGGCAGCTCCATCCGCACATGAAGCTCGGGAGTCTCCGGGTGCGTATTGGTCTACACTAGAGCCTCGCGCGCCATCGTCGCACCAGTCACAAAACGGTACCCATGAGGCGATCACTGCTGCTGATCCTGTTGACACTGTCTGCCTGCGAGTCCCATCAGCAGCAGATCTCGATCGAATTCGACGTGGCGTTCAATGGCGAAGCGATCGGCTGTGACTCCGAGCTGCCCGTGGCACTGACGGATCTGCGTTTCTTCATCCATGATCTCGAACTGACAGCCGTTGACGGTGCGGTCATCCCGGCGCGACTGCCGCGTGATTCCGCGTGGCAGAACGGCGTCGTGGCCTTCATCGACCTCGAAAACGGGCAGGGTGGCTGCGACGACGGTACGCCCGAAGCCAATCCGCGCGTCGTCGCCGAAGTTGCCGGCAATGTTGACCTCGAAACGTTGCGTGAGCTGCAGTTCACGCTGGGAGTTCCCTTCGAACTAAATCACGACAACCCGTTAGAGGCAGCGCCGCCGCTGGACGACGCGTCGATGCACTGGCACTGGCGTTCGGGATACAAGTTCCTGCGAGCGGGTGTAGAGACGGAAGGAGACGGCTTCTGGTTCCACCTGGGCTCGACGGCGTGCCAGGGAACAACCGGCAACATCTCAGGCTGTGACAGCCCAAACCGGCCCAGGGTCGAGCTGACAGCGTTCAATCCGCAAACGGATAGCGTCGTTATCGACATCGGCCGCCTGTTCAATGGAGTCGACCTGGAGGACGGCGTGACGTCGGATTGCTCCTCTGGTCCCACCGAGGAGAGCTGTCCAGCGGTGCTCGCCACACTCGGGCTTGGGACGGAAGATCCTTTAATCCTCGACGGCTTGTTCAGCGCACGACCGATTCAAACGACGGCGTCACGATGAGGCTGTTCGGATGAAGCGTGCCTTGCTGGTTTTGGCGCTGCTCCTCGGCGCGGCTCTCTGGTTGATGGTGCCGAGACCGTATGACTGGGGACTGGCCAAAGGAATCCCGGCGCCGGATGTGCCAGTCAATAACCCGATGAGCCAGGCCAAGGTCGAGCTGGGGCGATGGCTGTTCTACGACACGCGCCTGTCGATCAACGGTGCTTTCTCCTGCGCTAGCTGCCACGTGCAGGCGCTGGCATTTACCGACGGGCGAGCACGGTCGGTGGGCGCGACCGGCGATTTACACCCGCGAAACGCGATGAGCCTCGTCAATTCGGCCTACGCAAGCAGGCTGACGTGGGCCAACTCTCTGACCGCGAGTCTCGAAGACCAGGCGCTGACACCGTTGTTCGGCGACAACCCGATAGAGATGGGCCTCGGTGGTCTCGAAGAGCAACTGACCGCATTGTTCAGGGATGACGAGCGTTATGCGGACCTGTTCCGCGAAGCCTTCCCGACGCAGGAGCGACCGGGCACCGTCATCAATATGGTCCGCGCGATCAGCGCGTTCACGCGCAGCATCGTCAGTTTCCGGTCACCCTACGATGCCTGGCTCGCGGGGGATGCTGTGGCGATCAGCGAATCCGCACAGCGCGGGGAGGCCTTGTTCTTCTCGGAGCGCCTCGAGTGTTTCCATTGCCACGGCGGCTTCAATTTCACTGACAGCACGACGCACGAAGATGCGCGTGTGGCCCGTTTCGGATACCACAACACAGGCCTGTACAACCTCGGTAACACGGGCGCCTATCCGGCAGACAACCCGGGATTGATCGACATTACCGGCAAGCGCCGCGATATGGGCAAGTTCCGTGCGCCGACTCTGCGCAATATCTCCGTAACCGCCCCCTACATGCACGACGGTAGCATCGCGACGCTCGAGGGCGTCATCGAACACTATGCGAGAGGAGGGCGGCTGATCGAGGACGGTCCGAATGCCGGCGATGGCAACGTGAATCCTTTCAAGTCCGAGTTCATTCGTGGTTTCGACCTCAGCGACTCAGAGAAGCAGGACCTGCTCGCTTTCCTTGAGTCCCTGACGGATGAGGCAGCGCTGAACGACCCGCGATGGTCCTCTCCATGGGCAGACGTCACCGCTGCCGGAGAGGCCGTCACTGCGGCTGAGACTCGACAGTAATTCTCATCGAACGTCGGAGGTCACCCTGGCGTCAAAGCCGCTGACTCGCCAGGCATTCCAGAGAAACAGGAAATACAGCTGCATGATCAGCGCAGCAACCCACTCAATGCGGTTCTCCCACCGGTGTGGGTCATCGAGTACCGACTTCAGTACGAGGTTCAGGATGCCCAGCGCGAACGGCAGCAGGGCCAGCCAGACCAGCGGAGTGCCCTGTGGATGCCCGTCAAATCGTGCCGTCTTTGCTTGCACCTTCAGCACCGAGAACGCCAGCGTTACTTGCGCGATCGCGACACCGAGGAAATAGCCGTAGATGCCGAAACGACGCATGAATTCGTAGAACGGCTGCTGCGTGCCGAGAAAGGTCACGTAGATAATCAACGAGAGACCACCGACAAGACCGCTGTAGAAGAGTGTCCGGTGCGCCGCCCGGGAATGGTGCCCCATGGATCTCAACCACTCGATGCACAGCAGCCAGATCACGATGTGCAAGACCCCGAGCGGCATCTGTATCGCTTTGAACAGAAAACTGGCCGGCTCGTAGCGCCCCGTCGCACTGATTGACGTGCATCCATCGATATACGGTATGCACGACGGGATCAGGTCGTAGTGCGTACCGATGGCATAGGAAATCGTCACACCGATGAACGGCACGATGGCTGCGATCAAAGGAAGCGAGCGGAGAGTGATCATCTGCGGGTCCGGCTACCAATTTTTGTCTAGAATGTGACGCTCAGGCGCCGCTCAGAGCGCCGTAAAAGATAAAGGGGGAATTTATGAGCATTCTCGCACTCTGGCAGCCGATAGTCCTGTCTGCCGTACTCGTGTTTTTCGTCAGCGCGATCATCTGGATGGCGATGCCGTGGCACAAAACAGACTTCAAAAAGACGCATGACGACGAGGAGGGCATACGCGCCGCTCTGAAGAATCTCGGCCCGGGCACCTACCTCGTGCCGCACTGTATCGAGCCTGAGGAGTTCAAGAAGCCGGAGAGCCAGCAGAAATTCATCGACGGGCCCGTCGCGTACATCACGGTTCAGGAGAAGGGCCTGCCCAAAATGGGGCATCGACTGTTGAAGATCTTTCTCTTCTACCTGTTTATCGGCGGCCTCTGCGCGTATGTCGTAAAGCACTTCACGACGCCAGAGTCGACCTACCTGCAGGTCTTCCAACTGACCGGAACCGTTGCCTGGGCCGCGCACGGCCTGGCGTATGTCCAGGAGAGCATCTGGTTCGCGCGCCCGTGGTCGACGACGGCGAAGAACATCTTCGACGCGCTGATCTATGCGTTGCTGACGGGTGGCGCCTTCGGGTGGCTCGCCTGAGCTAAGCCGAACCGGCGCCACGTCAAATGTGGCGTCGGTTCTGTTCAAGCTCTAGTTGAAGTACCAGCGAGCGCCGATGCTGAACACGTCCGCGTCGCCGGCCAGCTCAAGAGTGATACCGGCCGAAACCTGATCCGTGAAGTAGTAGTCACCGGCCAGTTCAATGAACGTGTCGCTGTCATCGACGTCAATGTAGTTGGCTGAGCCGCGAATCTCGAACTGCGGAGCGATGAAGCCCCGGATGCCGGACGACAGCGCGAAGCCAGAGTCGTCGAAGTCGCCGACCGGCGTATCGAAATCCACACGGACGTATCGCAGCGTGCTGACGAGGTCGAAGCTCTCCGAGTAATTCCAGACGTAGCCGCCGCCGATCTCCAGCACCGTGGAGTCGACATCGAAATCAAAGTCCAGCGTCGTCAGGCCGCCGACCAGGATCCACTCGTCGGCTATCCGGTAGGAACCGGCAAAGCGAATGCCGTCACCATCGCTCTCGTCGACATCAACGAATCGGATCTCGGCGAAGTTGTAACTCAGATCGCTGGCCTTTTCCTTTTGCACGGATTGCGCCGTCGCGGTGATCGGCAATGCCAGTACGGCCCCCATAAGAAGTATTTTTTTCATAGTCAAATCTCGAATTTGCTGCCCAAGCGTTAATCGGAAAGTCGAACGTACTCCGACCTCGCGCGAATGCTAACGCCGAGTCGTTTCGAAAGTCTAACGACCGACTGCATACGTGAAGTGGATTCTATGAAAAACACCTAAATTATTATTTTATATTGTTTTTACGAAACACTCGGACTGTCGCAGATTGGCGTCAGTCGGCGTTCTACGTCGAAAAAGTGCGCGTTTTGTTAAATGGGAACGACGCCTTGAAGCGCGGACCTCGCAGCTAGAGTTCGCTGCAGTTCAGACCGCCTTTGAGCACCGCGGTCTCGAATCCGCGCTGGTTCAATATGAACGCGGCGGCAGAGCTCCGGCGGCCTGTGTCGCAGTAGACGACATACGGCGTCCTGCGATCCAGCGCGTCCAGCTTATGGCGCAGCATGTACAGCGGCAGGTTCGTCGCGTTCGCCTTGCTCGATGCCTTGAACTCACTCGGAACCCGAACATCGAGCCACTGGCCGCCCTGGCTGACGGCCTCGTCAGCGTCGTCATGGCTCAGGGACACAACCACTTCGTCATTCAGGAGTGACTGGAAGTCGTCCCGGTCGAGCTGCATCAGCGTGCCGTCGGTCATCATCGTGACCGTTGCATTTCGGGCCTCATTCGAGATCAGGGCCTCTTCGCCGAACGTCGCTCCGACACCCAGATCGGCAAGATCGATATTGCTGCCGTTGCCTGGCGTCTCCCGCGTCACCATGCACCGGCCGCTGGTAATAATGTAGAAATGATCGCCCCGGTCGCCCTGTTTGATGACGACCTCGCCAGCCTTGTACTCTCGACGCTGCAATCGCATGAAGATCATCTGGATGTTCTGCGGTGGAATCAGCTGGAAGGTCTTGGTGCGAAGGAGGGCGCTCATCCAGTCACCCTCGGCGGAATTCATCGTAGCTTCAATGTCGCCGACCTCGTAAATCCCCGTTTGCTCCAGCGTCAGCGTGAGGTCCAGCGCTTCGCTGTCGATGCTGAAATAGCGAACATCACCTTCGGCGACAGCCGTCACCTGGCGAGGAAGCACCGGCGAAACCGGGTTTTG